>JBJTQF010000246.1:0-23351 GCA_046075485.1 Myxococcota bacterium
GCAGGCTTCTCCTCATGTGTGGCCGCGCCCAGGCGCTCGCCCGCCCCCGCACCCGCGAGAGAAAGACGAAAGATCTTGCAGCACGGCAGATTGTTCAGGTACATTCCGATCACCTCCCAGGGAAAACCCCACCCCATCGGCGTCTCAAGCAGCGGGGTGGTTGGTTGAAAGCCTACTGCTGGTTGAAAAAATGGGAAACTCCGAAATGGAGCCCTTTTTCTTGACGTCAAGGTTCTTACGGGAGGTTGATATGCTTGCGAAGAGATTCCGCGCAATTAGGACTTATTTCAAAATGTCGGTGGCGGAGATGTCTGCCAGCGTTAAGTCATGCCCCTCCCTTTGGGGCCAGTATGAAGGTGGCTTTCGTAAGCCAAGCTGGGCGGTCCTCAATCACTTGGCAGAGCTGGGCATCAATGTGAGCTGGCTCTTCACCGGAAAGGGGCCGATGCTTCTGCCAGACGCAGAAGGAGCTGTCCAGCGGAAGAAGAAGGGGGCCAAAAAGGACAAGGTAGGCGTCGCCCAGATTGCGCAACAAGTCGAACAGGTGCTGGCTTCGATGTCTGACCATTGGCTTCCGGTGTGGGAGGCGATTGGCAATGCGCTTGAACCCATCCCAGAAGGACTCTCTTTGGAGGCACTTGAAACAAAACTGCCTCAGTTCGAGTCCAAACGCATCAGCACCGAGCTGGAGCGTATGAGCATAGACGGTATTGTGGGGTTTGCACAAGGGCGGTATCGAATGTTGACTGGACTGTTAAAACACGAGCTAAATACAGCAGAGTTTAGAACTCTGATTGGTGTCCGGGAGCTTCTGACGCTACATTTGCCGGTTTTCAGTGAGCGAAGTGGAAAGGGTCGAATTGACATCGCAGCGATCCATCTGAAATGTGGGGCGGCTTTGGAGGCGGTAAGGCGCCTTTGGCGTCTGATCGAAGATTGGAAGAAGTCTTACGATGTGCAACTTAAAGGCGTCGATGAGGCGCAGTTGAGACTTGTAATCTCAACGGTGGTCATCGAGCCCAGTGAAGGAAAATCAACATGAATCTCTGGTGGCAGTGCGGCGACCTCGCCCAGCTCCTGCGTGACCTCTTCTTGAGCTGAGCACGCCAGCGGTCTCCCGGCTCCGGGGGGCCGCTGTTTTTTCCCTGCCGCCTACACCACCTCCCCCCACCCCTTTCAGCAGCACAAGACGAAGACCGTCCAGCCCTGCAAGGTGTTACCGCCAAGATACACAGCGCCCCGAATAAGACCCACACCCCAACATAAACATGACCACCAGTCCATACACTCCGTTTGTTTAGGAGAGCTTTTCAAAGTATTCTTCAAACTCGCTGCGGGTGATCGAACGTCCGATTTTTGCATACTCCCACTGAACGGCCCGCATAAAATCCAGCATCCCCACCTCTCGATGATGCTCCGCCGCCAAAAACGCCGCGCCCATCATCACATTCTGAATATTCGCCCCCGACAGCTCAAACTTCTCCGCCAGTCGCTCCAGCTTCACATCCGCCGCCAAGGGGAGCTCTCCCGGCAGCTTCGCCTTCCACAGCCTCAGCCTCATCTCCGGATCCGGAAACGGAAACTCCACCACAAACTGCATACGCCGACTGAACGCATCATCAATCCCACGCGGGAAGTTTGAGGTCAAGATCACCACCCCCTCAAACTCCTCAAACCGCTGGAGCAAATAGTTGATCTCCATATTCGAATAGCGATCCGTTCCCCGCTCCACCGCGCCACGCTTTCCAAACAAGGCATCCGCCTCATCAAACAAGATCAACGCATGGCTCCGGCCCGCCTCCGTAAACACCCGGTCGAGGTTCTTTTCCGTCTCCCCCACCCACTTGGACACAATCGACGATAAGTCCACCTTGTACAAATCTAAGTTGAGCTGAGACGCAATCACCGACGCCGCCATCGTCTTACCCGTGCCCGAAGTGCCAAAAAACAACGCCTTAACACCCCGCCCCGAGGTCATCTTACGCCCCACCCCCCACGTCTCATACACCTTGTAACGATTGCGCACAAACCCCTCAAACATCTGGAGCTGCTGCTTCACCCCCTCCGGCAAGATCAGATCGCCCCACTCAAAAGGTTTGCTCCCCTTCCGCGAGAGACTCTCCAAACGACTGCGCATCTGCTGCACACTGCCCGCATGCAGCTCCTCCACCCACACCTCATGCGTGAGCGGATCCCGACTGCGCATGATCCCCCGCGCCGCCCGCACCGCGTCCTGAATCCGACCCGGCGTAAAGGCAAAACGCCGCGCAATATCCTCCAGCGCCACCGCCTCCGCCAAGAGCCCCGCCGCCTTGGCACTGCGCTTCCAGAGCTGCACCCGCTGCTCCTCCTCCGGTACACCCGGAAGGGTCAGCACCAGACTCTGCCGACGCCAGCGCGCATCCACCGTCAGCGGCTTCTCCCCAATCAAAACCACCGGCCCCACATGAGACTCCACCGTCTCCAGAAAACGCTCCAGCAACAACGGCGAACGAGGACGCTCCTCCCCCGGACGATCCCCATGCAGCTCCTCCAGCGGCGCAAATACCGGAATCGCCCCCAAGCGCCGCGCTTCCCGTAACACCAGCCTCAAGGTCTCCGTCGAGTGCTCCAACGTCGGCCCAAGCTGACGCAGGTCCACCTCCAACAGACGAAGCCGCCACGCACGCGCCAACACCTCCGCACACGCATGACGTCCCGAGCCATATCCCCCCAGCAAGGAGAGCAAGAGCCGCTCCGTTCCCGCCGGAGGTCCGAGCAGAGGCCCCTCCTCCTCCGACAGCCGCGCCAAGCGGATCCACATCAGGAGCTGCTTCTCCAGCGTCTCCAAGAGCACCAGGTTTTCCAGCTTGAGCTGAGGCGCTCTCAGCCGCAACAGGGGCTCCAGCTCCGGTGCCACCGACTCCACCCCCACCAGATGAAGCAGGATCTCAGGCCCCGCTACCAGCTCGTGATCACTCAGCAGCGGTACATGGTCCTTCCCAGCCGCAACCAACGAGAGCAAGCGCGTGCGACGCAAGGCCCCCGCCTCCTGAAAAGCCGGGAGCCGATACGGACGCCGATGCACCTCCGGCTCAAGCACCTTCAGACACAAGCCCACCGTAGGCCGACGAAACCGACGATCCCCCCGAAGCTGCGCAATGGCATTGGCCACGTCCTCATCGAGCTCGGGCGCCATCGTCAGCCGCAAGACATCCGCCTCAAACGGGGAGAGCTGAAAGAGACGAATCAACGAGGTCAGCGGGTCCGAAGGCAACGGCATGCCCTGCTCCGGCGGCGGTGTCATCCGCACCACAGGCTCACCCTTCTGCTTGGCCTCATACGCCAAGAGCAGATCGATGCTGCGATCCAAATGTGCGCTGTGAAACATCATGGGTTGGTCACTCATGGCCGACAGCTCCTGCTTCCGCTTCCGCTCTTATAAGAAATCAACGCTTCCCGTACACCCGCGAGACGGGCGGCTCTGTTCGGTCGGCTCACCCCGCACTCACGAGAACGCTCAAAACAGCCGAAGGAGGCTCAGCGCCCCTTGCGGTCTTCCATGCCGTCCGGGATCGGCCAGCAGACCCGAAACCCAATATAAAAGGTGCGGAGCTCAGGCCGATGAGAAGCACGATAAGCCGTCTGGCAACACTGCCGGTCGTTCACCCAGGCACCGCCCTTCAGCAATACATGCTGCGGATCGACCCCCGGACTCGACGTCCACTCCCACACATTGCCCGCCAGATCCACATGACCATAAGGACCACGGCCCTCCAGGAAATGTGTCACCCCCGTCGTCCAGCCATGCCGACCCTCGCGGGTATTGGCCCGCTCCGTCGAATACTCGTCTCCCCACGGGTACAGACGCTGGCCAAACCCCAACGCCGCCCGCTCCCACGCCTCCACCGAAGGAAGGCTGCCTCCCAGATCCACACAATAGGCTTGCGCATCCCCCTGGCTCACAAAAAGCACCGGCTGACTCCAAAATGCCTCATCCACACGCGCCGGATCGTAGTGGCGGAGAAAATCCTGACTCACCGTCGGTTTGTAGCCCGTGCGCTGCACAAAGGCGAGGAATTCACGGTTCGTCACCGGGGTCAACCCCAACTGAACCCCCTGCTCGAGCCGCCGGGAAGCATGCTCTCCCGGCAGACGATAGTCACCCGCCGGGACATAACTGGCGTCCGAGCGCAGGGTTGGCCAGGGCAAACCCGCATCCGCACGGGCCCCCGGCTTGATCTCCACCCATGCACTGACCTCGGAGCGCTGGACCAAGCGCACCCGTCGCGGCAGGAACTCCGAAAAATTCCGCTCCGTCAAGAGAACCCAGGCATCCGTCCCCCGCGCACGCTCCACCTTCCGGCGACCGGTCAGGCCCTCCAGCTCCAGAAAGAGCGGCACGTTCAGCCCTTGACCCACCAGCCGGAGCACATTGCCCACGCCTCCTGGACCCGCACCCGCCACCAGCCGCGCCTCACGGAGCTGAAGCGAACCCAACGCAGCCCCCCGTGTGTGATCCTCCACCACCGCCTCGAGGTCTACCTTGCCCCCCGACTGCTGGAGCCTCAAGGCTAAGCTGGGAATCTGCACCGACTTGTCAAAATCCATAAACGGTGCGGGAGAAGCCACCTTTGCGCGTTTGGCGGAGTTCTCCTGGAGCGCCGCAAGCTGCTTGGCTTCCTCTGGGATGAGCGGAGGTGACATCGGAGGCGCCTGAGTCCGCAGCGGAGACAGGGCCGCAAGCTGTGTGGCCTCATCCGAGCCCTCGGCGCTGGTGCCTCCCAGCTCGGGCGGAGGCATACGAATCATCGCCGTGCGCATGAGGGACGAGTCCCATGCACTGGGGGGGGTCTGCGTGGCCAAGCTGAAGCGGACCTCAAACCCACCCCCGGCCTCGAGCGCGGCGGCTTCGAGGTAGCTGGCCAGAGAGGACGGTCCTTGCTCCCACAAGCGGGTCACGAGCTGAGCGTATCGCAGCTCTAGCCCCTTGCCTTGAAAGACCAAGCTGGGCATCCCGGCACGCTGCGCCAGTCGTTCGTATTCGTCTTCGGTGCCCAAACGCTGCATCAGCTCGGCGACGAGCTGGTTTCTGAGGTTGGCGTCCATGCGTGCGGCTCTCTCTTCCTCAAGTTGTAGACAGGCGATCTCCGTGAAGGCATGATAGCGGCACGCGCCGGGAGGTGCAATCGGGAAGGTGGCATCGTGTGCCGTTGGCTCCGGTTATCCCAGAGCGCAGGACGAGCGCGCATCAATTAAGCGGCAACACCTCGGTGATGCTGCTCGAGGGAGGATGGCATGGTTGAGCAGCCCTTGCTGCTTCAGAGCGCCGGAGATTTTGGCATCTACCACAAACCGATGGGGTGGCACTCCGTCCGGCAGGCGCACAGTGATGGCGGCCCGTGTTTACAAGACTGGCTGGAGCAGACCCTTCCGGCGCAGAGCAGCTTACCCGAAGGGGGCGTGGTGCATCGGCTGGACGTGAGCACCTCGGGTTGTGTGGCGGTGGCCTTGACCTCTCAAGCGCATATGCGTTTGCGTGCGCGTATGGGCTCGAGCGCGGGAGCGGCGTCGGCGGCGGGTCCGGGGGTGACGAAGCTGTATCTGGCCCTGGCTCGCCCGGGTTTGCCGGAGCTCGGGGAGTTTTTGCTCTATTTCTCCAGCCGATATAAGGGCTCGAAGAAGGTCAGTGTGCGAGACAAAGGCTCTCTGGAGGAGCTGGGGCGCTGTCGATGGCGGGTGCTGCGACGTGGAGATGAGGGGGATGCGGTGGCCTTGTGGCTGCTGGGTCCGGGACGTCGGCATCAGCTTCGTGCGGGGCTGGCTTATTTTGGACATCCCTTGTGTGGAGATGGGCTCTACGGCGCGCCTCCCGATGAACGTTTTGGGCAAGGGGCGGCTCTTCACGCTTGGATGCTGGAGCTGGAGGGCACTCGGGCCGTGGCGCCTCCGCCTGCCTGGGGCGACGGGCTGGAGGTTCCTGAGCGGCTGGGTAAGGTGACATAAGGAGCCCTTCGGGAAACCTCCTCCGTCATCCCTGCGCCCAACTCGGACGTGAGGAGCCACTTCGTAAGGAGTTGAAAGACATGAACGCCCCCACCCCGACGCACCCGATGCGACCGCCCCCACCCCGGCGCACCCGAGCCGTCCGCCCCCACCCTGCTGAGGTATGGGTCATGAAATCACGCGCAGCGGTTGCATATGAAGCTGGGAAGCCCTTGGAGCTCGAAGAAGTAGAAGTCCAGAAGCCCCGCAAAGGGGAAGCTCAAGGTGAATGAGTTTGTGAGCCATAACCTGCCCTTTGAAGAGATCAACCATGCTTTCCACCTGATGCACGAAGGCAACGGGATCCGCTCCGTATTGCATTACTGAGCTGGTTGACTGAGTTGTGTGACTGAGTTACATGACTGAGTTACATGACTGAGTTACATGACTGAGCTGTATGACTGAGTTACATGACTGAGCTGTATGACTGAGCGAAGGTGTGCGGGCTCGCATGTGTGTGCGCGTGCGGGCTCGTGTGTGCGCGTGCGTGAAAGAGGAAATAGATGAACCCATTGCTCAAGCCGTTGAGTCGTTTTAAGTCTTTTGGGGGAGAGGTCCGTTATTATCAGCATCTCTCCCGGGAGACTCAGACCCCGATGACCTTTTCGATTTATGTGCCACCGCAGGCCAGTGAGGGGCCGGTGCCGGCGGTGCTGTGGCTCTCGGGGTTGACCTATACGGCTGACAACTTCACCCACAAAGCGGGGGCGCAGCGGTATGCGGCGGAGCTGGGGCTGGCGCTGGTGGTGCCGGATGTTGGTCGATCTTGGGCCACTCGATGGGAGGGCATGGGGCGCTGATCTGTGCGCTCAAAAATCCGGGGAAGTATCGTGCGGTGTCCGCCTTTGCGCCGATCTGTGCTCCGTCGGAGGTGCCGTGGGGACAGAAAGCACTCGGAGCATATCTGGGAGCGGATCCGGCGGCTTGGCGCGCATGGGATACCAGCTTGCTCCTGCCGGACGCGGTGGAGCGTCTTCCGCTGCTGGTCTCTGCGGGCGATGCCGATGAGTTTTTGCCGTTGCTCAAGCTGGAGCGGCTTCAGCGTGTGTGTGAGGCGGTGGGTCATCCGCTCGAGCTGCGGCTGCTGGCGGGTTATGATCACAGCTATTATACGATTGCCACTTTTATCGGAGAGCATTTGTCTTGGCACGCCCGGGCGCTCAAGGGTTGAGCGTGGTGGTGCGGTCATGGTTTAAGATGTCTCCCTCATGACAAAGGAAGCTCATGGAACAGAATGCTATTCTCAACGCACTCAGTCAGGTCTCGAGCGTGAGGGTGCGTCAGAAGCGGGAGCTGGCCGAGCTGATCGGCTTTGAGTCACGCAACAAGTATGCGGTGACCACGGAAACAGGACAGGAGATTGCCTTCTGTGCGGAGCAAGGGAAAGGTTTTTTGGCCACCCTTGCGCGGTATTTTGTAGGACATTGGCGCTCGTTTGAGCTGCATCTCTTTGATGGGCAGCGGCAGCCGCAATATGTAGCGCACAATCCGTTTCGGTTCTATTTTTCGCGGTTGGAGCTCCGGAATACCCGTGGGGAGCTGATCGGTGCGCTCCAGCGTCGGTTTGGGATCTTGTCTAAGAACTTTGACATGGAAGACGCGCAGGGGCAGGTGCTGATGAGTGTGTCCTCTCCGCTGTGGCGGCCCTGGACCTTCGAGTTTGAAAAGAACGGTCAGCCGGTGGCGCGCATCGAGAAGAAGTGGAGCGGCTTTCTGAAAGAAGCCTTCACGGATGCCGACAACTTGGGGGTGACCTTTAGCTCTCTTTCGTTGGGGCCTCGGGAGCGGCTGCTGCTGGTGGCCAGTGCCATCTTTGTGGATCTGCTGTACTTCGAGCGTAAAGCAGAATGACCTCATCGGGTGGAGGCTCCGGCATGCCCCTGGAAGTGCTCTACAGTCTGCTGTATGGGGTCTTACTGCTGGGGGGGAGCATGCATGTGCTCCTGCACAAGCGGGATCCACGCTCGGCGGCGCTGTGGCTGCTGCTTCTGCTGACCTTGCCGGTGGGAGGGCTGGTGTTGTATCTGCTCTTCGGGGTGGATCGGGTGGCGCGACGAGCACTGCTCAAGGAGGTGGCCAACCAGCAGATTCGCCAGGCGCTGCATGCGGCTCAGCCGGGCGTGGGTCTGCGTTCCACCCAGCCGGGCCCGCCACCTCGACGAGAAGAGCCGCGTATTCCTCAGCCTCCCCCTCGTTTTGAGCCGGTGTTATCGCGTCTGTGTGCCTTGCCATTACTTTCGGGCAATCGTATCCGCTGGATGTCTCAAGGAGATCATGTCTACGCGCGTATGTTGAGTGCCATCGAAAATGCCCGCCATCATGTGCATCTGGAGACCTACATTTTCCAGCCGGATCGGGTGGGTCGTCAGCTCGTGGAGCTGATGATCGAAAAGGCCGCTCAAGGGGTGGAGGTGCGGGTACTCTATGACACCATCGGCTCAACCGATGCCCTCTGGTTTATGGAGGAGGTGGCCCGCACGCGGGTGAAGGTGGCGGAGTTTTCACCGCTCAACCCGTTTAAGCGCGGCTGGCAGGTGAACCTGCGCAATCATCGTAAGCTCTTGGTGGTGGATGGACAGCTTGCGTTCACGGGGGGGATGAACATCAACGAAAAACACCTGATCGATCATCCGTTGCTCACGCGGGTGCGCGACTATCATTTTCAGGTGGAAGGGCCGGTCGTCCGCCAGATGCAGGAGTGGTTCGTAGAAGATTGGTACTATGCTCGCGGTGAGAAGCTGCTCGCGCCTGCCTATTTTCCCAGCCTTCCGCCTCAAGGAGAAGTGGATGCACGGGTGATCACCGCCGGTCCCGATGGTGACTACGAAGCCCTCTATCGGGTGATCTTGGCGGCCATTGCGTATGCCTCCGAGCGGGTCTATCTGGTGACACCGTATTTTATCCCCGATCAAGGACTGCTGACGACGCTCCAGCTCGCCGCCGCTCGTGGGGTCGAGATCACCCTGGTCTTGCCCGGCCACAGTGACCACCCTTTTGTGAGCTGGGCCTCCCGAGCGTATTATGAGCCCCTCCTGCGCGCAGGCATCCGCATCTATGAGCGAGGCGCGCCGTTTCTCCACGCCAAAGTGATGGTGGTGGACGATGCGTGGGCGCTGGTCGGCTCCTCCAATATGGATATTCGGAGCTTTCGGCTCAACTTTGAAGCCAACCTGGAGCTGCGCAGCCCCTCCTTCATTGAGACCCTGCTCCGCGCCATCGCCGAAGAGATCGAAGCCTCCACGCGGGTGGAGGCCAGCTTGTTCTATCATCGGCCCACTTGGCGCGTCTTGGGGGAACGCACCTGCGCCTTGCTCAGCCCACTCTTGTAAGGAAGGAGCCCTTCGGGAAACCTCCTCCGTCATCCCTGAACCCAACTCAGAGGTGGGGAACCACTTCGGAAGGGGGTGAAAGTCATGAACGCCCCCACCCTGCCCTCCCCCAGCATTTTCTTACAGACCCCCCCACCTCTTTATGCGATACTCTTCTTGCGTAACCAGATAATTCAAGCGGTTTAGCGGATGCAGCAGCAGTCCACATCCAGCGGAGCCTCAGCGACCATCGGAGGTAGCATGCAGAAGCAGCTCAGCAGCGTATCAGATGCGGTGTCACCCACAACTCCCCCCTTATCCAGGAGGAGCCGCCCAGAACCCATACCCGTTCCCTCCAGAGGCGCTTGGCTGGCCATGTTGGGGCTGATGATCAGCTTGGTTGCGTGTCAAGAAACACCCGAGCTGACCCCCACGTTGAGCCCCATCCCCACCCTGAAACCGGTGACGCCCACCCTCACCTCCACCCCCGCACCGACCCTCACCCCCACCGATCTCGACCTCGATGATGACGGGTTCACCGATCTCGACGGCGACTGCAACGATGATGATGATACCGTCTACCCCGGTGCAACAGAAATCCCCTACGATGGCATCGACCAAGACTGCAACAACGGAGACCTCACCGACGTAGACGGAGACGGCTTCGACGGTGGCCCCAAGGGAGATGACTGCGACGATACCACCGGCAACTCCTATCCCGGTGCCACCGAAATCGGCGACGGACTCGACAACGACTGCGATGGCGAAATCGATGACGGCGTTGACTCCGTAGACAACGACGGTGACGGATACTCCGAGTTCGAAGGCGACTGCGACGACGACAACAGCGGACGCTCTCCCGGCGTCAGCGAGCTCCCCTACGATGGCATCGACCAAGACTGCTCCGGCGCGGACCTCAACGATGTTGATGGAGACGGCAGCATCGGCGGCAGCAATGGCCCCGATTGCAACGACAGCGAGCCCTCCATCCACCCCGGAAGTCCCGAAGTGGCCTACGATGGCATCGACCAAGACTGCAACGGCGAAGACCTCGATGACCTCGACGAAGATGGCTCACCCGGCGGCCCCGACGGTGAAGACTGTGATGACACCGATCCAACACGCGCCCCCGACCTCCCGGAAATCCCCTACGATGGCATCGACCAAGACTGCAATGGGCTCGATCTCAATGACATCGACTCCGACGGATACACCGCTGGACCCGGCGGCGTGGACTGCAACGACCTCGACGCCAGCATCCACCCCAACGCCCCCGAGATCCCCTACGACGGCCTCGACCAAGACTGCTCCGGAGGAGATCTGGTCGATGTAGACAAGGATGGCTTTCCCGGCGGGCCCTCCGGCTCAGACTGCAACGACAACAACGCCAACACCTACCCCGGTGCCGCCGAGTTCGAAGACGACCAAGACAACGACTGCGATGGCAACATCGATGAAGACCTCGACACCAACGACGACGATGGTGACGGCTTCTCCGAGGCCACCGGTGACTGCAACGACGGCAATCCCGAGGTGAAACCCGGTCAAGCCGAAGTCCCCTACGACGGCATCGACCAAGACTGCTCCGGCAGAGACCTCACCGACGTCGATCAAGACTCCTTCGACGGCGGAAGCTCCGGCAACGACTGCGACGACAATAACCCGGACATCAACCCCGCTGAGACCGAGATCCCCTACGACGGCATCGACCAAAACTGCTCCGGCAAAGACCTCACCGACGTTGACGGAGACTCCTTCGACGGCGGCAGCGCCGGCAATGACTGCAACGACAATAACCCCCTCATCAACCCCAACAGCAGCGAGATCCCCTACGATGCCATCGACCAAGACTGCTCTGGCGCCGATCTCACCGACGTAGACAGAGACGGCTTCAATGCCACCACCGTCGGCGGCGACGACTGCAATGACAATAACCCCGCCGTCCGCCCCGGCGTCTCCGAAGTCTGCGACGGCATCGATAACAACTGCGACGGCGTGGTTGACCAAGACGCCATCGACCGCCTCCAAGTCTACACCGATGCCGATGGCGACGGTTTTGGTGATCCCTCACGCGGCGCGCTCGTGTGTACGCCCGCGAGCAACCAGGTCTCCAAAGGCACCGACTGCGATGACACCGATCCCACCTCCTATCCCGGTGGCACAGAAGTCTGCGATGAAGCCGATAACAACTGCGATGGCACCCTCGATGAAGGGGTCACCTTCCCCTACTTCCTCGACGCCGATGACGATGGCTTCGGAGATCCCGCCCAGTCCGTTGACGCCTGCACTCAGCCCGAAGGTTATGTCGAAGACTTCACCGACTGCGACGACGCCGCTGAGACCACCTACCCCGGCGCTCCCGAGACCTGCAACGAAGTCGATGACGACTGCGATGATACCCTCGACGAAGAGGTCGAGCTCACCTTCTACCAAGACAACGATGGGGATGGATTTGGCTCCTCCAGCTCCGTGCTGGCCTGCTCGGCACCTTCTGGATACGTGGTGCCCACCGGCGACTGCAACGACGCCAATGCCTCCATCAAACCCACCGCACAAGAAATCTGCGATGCCCAAAACGTCGATGAAGACTGCGATGGCCTCTCCGATGACGCCGACAGCAGCGCGTCGAGTACCACCAAGAGCACGTTCTATCTCGACAGCGATGGAGATACCTTCGGCGATGCGGCTTCGTCTGTGCAAGCCTGCGATCTCCCAAGTGGATATGTTAGCAACAATCAGGATTGTAACCCCAGCGATGCCAACATCCACCCGAACGCCAGCGAGCTCGCCGGAGACAGTGTGGACCAAAACTGCGACGGGCTAGAGCTCTGTTTTACCGACGCCGACAACGATGGCCAGCGCCCGGATTCGACCTCCATCGTCAGCTCGACAGACGCCGACTGTCTGGACGCCAACGAGGCCACCAGCAGCGACGCCACCACCGACTGCGATGACAACGATCCCGCCACCTACTTGGGGGCCAACGAAATCGCCGGAGACTCCAAAGACCAAAGCTGCGACGGCAAAGAGACCTGCTACACAGACGCCGATGACGATGGTTATCGTCCCGACTCCACCTCCACCGTCAGCTCCACGGATGCCGACTGCGCCGATGCGTATGAAGCAACCTCCGCAGACCTCACCGGAGACTGTAACGATGCCAATGCCGCCATCAAACCCGGTGCCACCGAAATTGCCGGTGACAGCGTCGATCAGAACTGCGACGGAGCCGAGACCTGCTTCAAAGACGCCGACAACGATGGCTATCGTCCTGACTCCACCTCCACCGTCAGCTCCACGGATACCGACTGCGCGGATGCCAATGAGGCCACGGCCAGCGATCCGACGGGTGACTGCAACGATGCCAGCAGTGCCCAGAGTCCGGCGGTGACGGAGACCTGCAACGGGGTAGATGACAACTGCTCGGGGGTGATCGACGAAAACGTGAAGACCACCTACTACGTGGACAACGACAAAGATGGTTATGGCACTTCGAGCGTGAGCACACAAGCCTGTAGCCAGCCTTCGGGTTACGTGACCAATAGCACAGACTGCAACGACGGCGCTGCCAGCATCTATCCGGGTGCTCAGGAGGTCTGTGATGCGGTGGACCAGGACTGCGACGGCTCGGTGGACGAGCAGCAGAACACCTGCTCGGCGTGTACGGCAGGAACTTGTGCCATCTCGGCGGTGTATGATGGCTCGACCAGCGCGGGCACGGATCTGAAGTACCAGTACTCTCCGGTGACGGCGGGAGCGGGTACTCTCAAGGCGAACTGGACCAGCTCTACCGGTGCGACCTCTTACCGGGTCACCATTGGAACGACGAAGGGAGGCTCGGACATCCTGGCTTCGACCAGTGTGGGCTTGGTGACGTCGTATACGGCCACGGGCCTGACGGTGAAGGGCGCGTGGGACAATATCACCTACTATGTGACGGTGACGCCCGTCAATGGCAGCTCGGCGGGTACGGCCATCAGCTCCAACGGTGTGCAGATTGCCGAGGCGGTGAGCTGGGATGGAACGGTGACGGGTCTTCGCACCCCGGATACGGTGGGAGGTTATACGCAGAACTGGCCTGCTTCTGGCATGCTGGCGGTGTACGGCAAACACTACTTCGAGACGGTCAGCATTGCCAGTGGCACCACGGTCAACGTGCAGGGCTGGGGCAAGGTAGACAACGTCAGCGAAGGGGTCTCGTCAACGGCCACCACGGTCACGAGCCCACGGGACGGCTGGCTGGAGGTGTATGCCAATACCATCACGGTGGGGGGTACGATCACCGCTTCTGGCCGAGGATATGGCGGTGGTGGTGGGGGAGGTGCAACCTGTAACACGGAGGCTCCGCGTGGCCGAGGTGGCAACGGTGGTTTGGGCGGACGAGGGGGTGATGGCAACTCCGACGGCTGCGCGGGCGGTGGTTCGGGTGGAGGTGGTGCGCCGCTGGGTGCTGCCGGCTCCAGCAACTGCGTGACGGGGGGGGCTGCCTCGGTGTATGGAGGCGGTGGAGGTGCTTCGGGTCAGTGGGGTTGCTCTGGTGCCTCCGCAGGAGGTGCTGGAGGTGTGGGTGCGGGTGCGGGAAGTGCGGGGGGTGTAGGCACGGTGGGGGGCTCTCCGGCGGCCAATACGCCGGGCACGGCCTCAAACGGTGGTACGGGTGAGTATGCCGCAGGCGGAGGTGGTGGCGGTGGTCAAGGTGGCAGTGGTAACTCCCGTGGTGGTGGCGGTGGTGGTGGTTATGGTGGTGGCGGCGGTGGTGGCAACGAGAGCCACGCCGGAGGTGGAGGTGGGGGTGGTACGGGAGGCTCTGGGGGGAGTGTGGGGTTCAACGGCGCTGCTGGTGCAGGGCCGTTTGCCGGAGGCGGTGGCGCTGGAAACAGTGGCAACCCCGCCAGCGACGCCGGAAACGGAGGCTATGCGGTGGCCGGTGGCAATGGAGACTCGACCACGGATCGTTCCTTGCGCTTGGGCTCTGGGGGTGGAGGGGGTGGTGGCTCGAACTCTCAAGCGGGAGGTGGAGGGGGTGCCGCAGGTGGTGGTTATATCAAGCTCTACGCCAAGAGCACGTTGACCCTCAGTGCCGGTGCTCGGTTGTTGGCGAATGGTGCGGGAGGTGGTGGAGCATCCAACGACGACAACAGCTCTCGATATGGTGGCATTGGAGGTCAGGGTGCGGGTGGAGGTCTGTTGTTGGAGGCGGCGACGCTTTCGGTGCAGCCGACGAGCACGGACATCAGCGTGCGGGGTGGAAATGGTTTGACCGGCATTGGTGGCACCATCAAGCTCTTCTACAGCACCTTTACGGGGACGAAACCCACCACGGCGACGGCTGGCCGTGTGTATGATGCGGGGGCTGGCTCGTTTGTGGAGTGACGTGCTGATACCTTCCTGCCTGCTCGAAGCTCACCTTTGCTCTGCGCTGAAGCCTCTTTTTTCGCTCCACAATTGACAGAAGCCTCTTCTTTCACTCCACAATTGACAGAAGCCCTGCTTTTGCCTCTATATTACTTGCCCCCCACGGTCATCCAGGCTGGCCGGGAAGTGGCGTCGGCCCTCAGACCTCACGGTGAGCCTCTCATGTCTTCGTCCGCAGCCCGTCCTCGTCGAACCCTCAAGCAGCGGCTCTTGAGGGTCTTATTGGTTTTGTGTGTCATGCTGGGAGTGGTGCTGGCGTTGGGGTTATGGTACGTCCAGCCCTACGTGGCGCAGGCGCGGGTGTGGTGGAAAGAAGCGGTGGAGCTGGCCGATGCCCATGCTCAATACCAAGTGGCGCATCCGGGCTGGAGCTTTCCGGCACGGCTGAGGACGGCTCCCACGCCGATGAACCTGCCTTTTGAGAAGCTCCTGGTGGAAGCCCGTGCCCGTGGTTACCAGGAGCACTGTCCAGCCCCGGGCCCCGGTCAATACTGTGTGAAGCTCAAGCAGGTGGTGCCTCGTGCGGGCGAGGAGCTGGAGCCCATTGAGCTGGGCTGGCTCATCGGGCCGGATGCGGAGATGCGCATTCATCTGCCCTTACACGAAGCGCCTCGGCTGTTGATCGATGCGATCATGGCGGCGGAGGATCGTGAGTTTCTCAAGCACAACGGGGTGAACCTGACGGCATTTGCGCGGGCGGCGTACTCCAACGCACGGGAGCAGGCGGTGACGCAGGGGGCCAGTACCCTCACCATGCAGCTTGTGCGCAACCTGGTACAGCGCAAGGAGCGTACCATCGAGCGTAAAGTGCGTGAAGCGGTGATGGCGTTGGCGGTCGATCAGCATCTGGGCAAAGATCAGGTGCTTCAGATGTATCTCGATGCGCCTTATTTGGGCCAGAAGGGGGGCATCTCCATCTGTGGATTTGAGGCGGCGGCCCGTCATTATTTTGGGCATGGTGCGGCGGAGCTGACCTTGCCTGAAGCGGCGACCCTGGCGGCCATCTTGCCAGCGCCGGGTCGATTTGCTCCAGACCGTTTCCCGGAGCTGGCCAAAGAGCGCCGAGACCGGGTGCTTCGTGCCATGCAAGAAGCCTTTCAGTATGACGTGACCGCCGCTCTGGAAGTACCGATGCGCACGGTGCCGCCGGTGGAGTGGGTGGAGCGATATCCGAGCTGGATTTCTGCTTCTCGTGCCTGGCTCGAGGAAAGACTCCCCCCGGAGACACTTTACGGCGCGGGGCTCGAGGTGACGGTGGGCATGGATGTGTATCGGCAGGAGGTCTCCGAGGAGCTTTTTGCAAAGAAGGTGCCTTATTTGGAGAACATCGTGGGTCGGCAAGCGGACACCCCGCTTCAGGCGGCGGCGCTGCTGATGGATGTGGACTCCGGGTTGATCCGGGTGATCTATGGAGGCAATGATGTGACCTCCACGGGTTTTAACCGGACTACGCAGGCGCGGCGGCAGGCGGGCAGTGCGTATAAGCCGGTGGTATATGCCCTGGCGTTTAGTCAGCCGCTCAACGAGGAGGGAAAGCCGCCCTTTACCGCAGCCCATGCGGTGCCGAACTCGCCGCGTACTTTTAAGACACCGCAGGGGGACTGGAGTCCTCGTAACATTGCGGGGGAGTACACAACGACCTCGGCGCTGGCGCAGGCGCTGGCGTGGTCGCAGAACATTGCGACGGCTTCGCTGCTGGACGAGCTGGGGGGGCCGACTCCGTTGATCGCCTTTGCAAAGAAGGTGGGGTTTGATACGAGCAAGTATCCGGCGGAGATGGGGCTGGCGCTGGGTCAAGCGGAGGTCACCGTCTTGGAGATGACGAACTGGGTGGGGACGGTGGCGGGTGGAGGCCGTCAGCTTCGGGGGACTCCGGTCTTGCGGGCCACGGATCCGGCGGGCATCGAGCGTATTTCTCCGCCGGAGCCGGGAGAGCCTGTACTCTCGCCGGAAGCGGCGATGCTCACCCGTGAGCTGATGCGGGGGGTGGTGGATGTGGGGACGGGGGGGAAGGCGCGGGGGGGTGCGGGGGAGGAAGGGTATCCGGGTCCGGTGATGGGCAAAACGGGGACGACGGACAAGGAGAAGGATCTTTGGTTCACGGGTGCGACGCCGACCTTGGCGGCGGTGTTGTGGCTGGGGTATGACATTCCGACGCGCATCCGGGCTTCGGCGTCGGATTTTGCTTCCCCGTTGTGGGGCTGGTGGATGCGGCGGATCACCCGTTATGATGGGGAGCTGCCCAGCTTTCCGAAGGAGCCGAAGTTCATTCGGCGAGACATCTGTGTGGTGACGGGGCTGAATCCGAACGAGACGTGTCCTCGTATTGGTGCGCCGTTTTTGCCGGGGACGGCCCCCCGGGGAACGTGTGCGGAGGAGCATCCGCCTCCTTCGCCGGAGCCGGAGGAGAGTCCTTCTCCTTCGCCGCTGGGGGAGGTTGTGGAGGGTTCTGAGGCCATCCCTGCGGAGGGGGGCGCTGCTGAGAAGAAGAAGCAGAAGTACGAGTCGATCTGGGACCGCATGAGCCGGCAAGAGCAGGAGCGTAAGGCCAAAGCGGAAGGTGAAAAAGCCTTGCCACGTTGAGCGGCGAACACCCGCCCTTGAGCATCATGCTTTCCCCTTTCCATGTGATGACACCCCGTGGATCCCCCGGAAGGGCTCTGAACACATCGCGCACGTTCGGTTTTCGGATTCCACCGCACCTGCGTTACATCCAGTCTAGGAATCTGACAGGAGCATCCTCAAAATGGACATCGATTTACTGAACTCCGTCAACGCACTCAAAGATATCTTTCATTAAAGGAATATCCCGGCGTCATTTGGCAGTGCAGACCCCGCTGTGATGACCGATCTGTCAAAAACACTTCACGTCCCTCCGCGATATAGAGCGTTTTTGCAATCGGCAAATCCGGTGGATGTTCAAACTGTGACCCCAACGGAGCGTATCCAACTTATTCCTGCGGAAAAACTTGCCACATCACAATATGGTCAGACCGCATTCGAGGGCGGATGGGCAGATTTCCAGTGGCACAAGTCTTGGATCACCATCGGACGGAGCACACTGCTCGGGGATCCCTACTTCTTCGACATCGTGAAGCTGGATGCACAGGGTGACTGCCCCGTCTATACCTGCATGTCAGGAACCGACACGATCAAGCCCGTACTCTGCGCCTCGAGCTTCAAACAATGGATACAAATTCTTGCCGTCAGCATGGAAGTTGCCATCCCTTTTGACACCAGCGCACAAAACGAGGACATGGAGATTGTTTTCCGGGAAGAGCTCGCCCCCAGGATCAAGGCGATAGATGTCAACGCACTTCGGGCGGGCCACGGGGCATAAACACCTGCTCCGACGGGGAATCGGGAGTCTGGGGAGGCTCCGAGGCCCCCCCAGGAGGCTCCCGCACTGCTCAGAGTCGTTCATCGACCACAAACGGGAGGGCAGGCAGAGACCAGCAGGCGCTGATCTCGGCACAGGCCGCTTCCATATCCACTCGACGGCGACGATAGGCGGGTGGAGCCGTCACCACACTCTCCGAGAACACATCTATAAAAAGACAGTGCGTCGGACTCACCACCGCACCTTCCCGCGCCACATATTCCTCCAAGTAACGATGGGTGAGCGCGGCCACATAGCGGCCTCCGTCACCGTTGAGCGGATGTTCACGCGAGAAATGCAGCTTGATCGCCCCCACCTGAGCACGCCCCCGTGTGGGCTGGCGACGCAGCAGCACTTCCGGTTTGACCGTCACAGCCAGCCGTCCCAGATGCAGGGTGGGCGGGTTTTCGGACCCCTCAACCACCTCATACCCTTCCAACGAGATGCGGCCTCGCAGCTCCAGAAAGTGCCGCAGGGCTTCAATCGAGAGCATCAGGTCTTGCTGCGTATAACCCGGCGGCAGCCCCTGTGCCCGCACCGCCATCCGCTGCATGGCCTCATAGATGCAGTCCGGGGAGGTCGAGCCGCTGGTCAGGTACTCCACAATGGCTTCTTTGGCCTCCAGATAACGGGAGAGGGCATAAGGATTAGGATGTTTGAGCTGGTCCAGAATGCCGCGTCGTCGGCCCGGACGAGCGACCAGATACTCCCCGAGCTTGTTCACGGAGATATATGGCCCTTCCTCCTGACGCTTGAGACTGTGCTGCTGCTGTTCCACGTTGGCTCCTTTCCAGATGAGGATATGAGGCTCCCGTTGCCGTACTCGCCGGTTCGAGGAGGGCTTCGCCACGCTCAACGTGGCTGGCGTCTGTCCGCTTGCTCAGTACCGACGAGATGGTGAAATTTTAGCGTAACCACGTTGATTTTCCAAGATAAATCGGCCAATATTCCGGCCAGTTTTTGTCCGAAAATCGCCCGGGGGGGCTCCAAAACCTCCCGGCGGATATTGCCTCCAGCGCCCTCCACCTTTCTGCCGTGAACTGTCCGAAAAATCGGACAGGTGTCCGAAAATCGGACAGTGTCGGACAGTGCTCGGACAGTGCCCCGCCGGAGTCTCCCAGCCCCATTCCTGCAAGCCCACGTCAAAAACCTCATATATCACAGCACTTTACAAAATATCGTCGCGCTGGCACGGGCTTTGACTCTGTCTCAGGCATACACGAGACAGCGGTCAACCGCTCAACCAGAGGAGAAGGAGCCATGAAAGCCAAAGTACATACCGGGGTCTTACGCGGAGTAGACGCGCTCCCCGTCGAGGTCGAGGTCGATCTCTTGGTCAGTCTGCCGATGTTCAACACGGTGGGGCTGGCCGAAGGAGCCGTCAAGGAAAGCAAAGAACGGGTGCGATCCGCGCTGAAAAACAGCGGCTTCGGATTTCCTGCCAAGCGCATCACGGTCAACCTCGCCCCAGCGGGCATTCCCAAGACGGGCACCAGCTTCGACTTGCCCATCTGCATGGGGATCCTGCTGGAGAACGGCGAGCTTCAACCAGAACGTCTGCCGGATTATCTCCTGGTGGGTGAGCTGTCGCTGGATGGCCGAGTCCGACCGGTGAAGGGGGTGCTGCCCCTGGCGCTCTTGGCTCGGCGAGAAGGACGTCGAGGGGTGATCGTCCCCGCCGCCAATGCCGAAGAAGCCGCTGTCGTGGAGGGCATCGAGGTGCTCCCAGTCCACACGCTCAAGGAGGTGGTGGAGTTTTTGAATGGTAAAGGATCGCTCACCCCGGTTGCACTGGATATTAAGGCTTTTTTTGCGCGGGACGCCCGCCACCAAGAGGACTACTCCGACGTTCGAGGCCAGACCACCGCGCGCCGAGCGCTCGAGGTCGCAGCGGCAGGAGGACATAACCTGCTGATGATTGGGCCTCCCGGGGGTGGCAAGACCATGCTGGCCAAGCGGCTCCCGACGATCTTGCCTCCGCTCAGCTTTGAGGAGGCGCTCGAGACCACCAAGGTCTACAGCGTGATGGGCATGCTCCCGGCGCATTGTCCCCTGATGACGCAGCGGCCCTTTCGAGCACCTCACCACACGGTCTCGGAGGTTGGACTGATCGGCGGCGGTAACTATCCCATGCCCGGAGAGCTCTCGCTGGCACATCACGGGGTGCTCTTCTTGGACGAGATGCCAGAGTTTCGACGTCAGGCGCTGGAGGTCATGCGTCAGCCCCTCGAGGATGGGGAGATCCACCTGGCGCGAGCGCGTTGGGCGGTGCAATACCCCGCTCGGGTGATGTTGGTGGCCACGATGAACCCATGCCCTTGTGGGCATCTGGGGGATACGGCTCGGAATTGCCACTGTCATCCGCAGGATGTGCAGCGTTATCGCCATCGGATCTCGGGTCCACTGCTGGACCGCATCGACATTCACTTGGAAGTCAACTCGGTGAAACACCTGGAGCTGGCGGATCGGCGTCCAGCGGAGGACTCGGCGACCATTCGAGCTCGGGTGCTCAAGGCGCGCGAGATCCAGCGAGAGCGGTTCGCGCAGTATCGAGCGACGCTGGGAGAGCAGGCCAGTGGGCTGGAGCAGCTCCACTGCAATGCTCAGCTTCCCAGTGGTTTGTTGCGAGAGTTCTGCCCACTCACGTCGGATGCAGAGCACATGCTCGGGCTGGCGATGGAGCGCCTGGGACTCTCGGCACGAGCGTATGCGCGGATCTTGAAGGTGTCGCGCACGCTGGCGGACCTCAACGGGGAGACGATGATTTTGCCGCGTCATGTGTCGGAGGCCATCAACTATCGTTCGCTGGACCGGGCTCAGGCTGGACAGCCTCAACTTCAGGAGCAATGCGCATGAGCATCACACGAGGATTGAAGCATGGATTCTGGCGCTGGGCGCTGGGTTTGAGCCTCCTGCTGGGAGGAATGGAGAGTTCGAGTATGGCCAGGACAAACACCAGACAAGGAGAGGAGGAGACGAGCACACGCTCTCGGCGTCCGGCTCAGGTGGCAGAACGAGACAGCAAGCGGCTGTCAGCGCCCAAATCGACGGAGCGGGCCACCAAAAAGGTCAAGGGATCCAAAGCACGTAAGCGCAGCGGGGAGGCACGCAAGACAACGGTGACGGCGCCGCTGGGAAGTCCGGTTCGATTTGTGATCGATGGGTGTGAGACCGGGCTGATGACGCTGGTGTCGGTGAAGGGAGGGCCATCGGTGGTGCTGTCGGCTCGGCTGCTCCCGGAGGGCTGTGTGGAAGGGGCAACGGTGGCGCTCCGCGCGTGGAAAGGCTGGAGCACAAAACCCCTTCCGGTGGAGGGCAAACGCACCCGTCTGGAGGTGGTGGAGCTTCAAGGGGAACAGGTCTTAACGCGCACCCGGACTCGCTTTTTTTCACTGCCGCTGGGGATGTTTCGGCGGCCTCCTCGGGAGGGATTGAAGTTCCAGCTCTCGGTGACACTGGAGCGGGGAGTGGAGCCGGAGGGGGTGCTGGCACTGCGTCGAGGGCTTACGCCAGCCAAGCAGGCGCTGGAGGGACCGGTGCCGCCTCTGCGTTTGGTGGGAGCCGGGCTTCCGTCCATGTCGGAGCCTGGGGTGCAGGAGCCTCATCTCCGCCTGGTGGGGGGTGGGCTTCCGGTGGTGTATCCGCGTGCAGTCTCCCGTTTTTCGTCTCGTCTGGGTCCGGTGATGCCGGGTCAGTGGCTGGTGATCGAGCTCTGAGCTGCTCGTCGGGCAAAGGGCTCTGCGGATGAGGACTGGGTGAGGGTGTCCTATCGGCATGTGTGCTGAAGCGTGGGTCACTCCATGCGTGTTATGTGGTCTCGGCCTAGTGATATGTGACGTTCTGTTTTCTCGACTCTGTGTAGAGATGTTCTACGTGTTCTTCGATGTGTTGTGAAGGGCAGGATCGCCCTTTACGGGATTTTCTAACGTATGTTTGCCCCAGGATGAGGGCGTTGGAGGTTTTTTTATGCGCACTGAACAATCGATGTCGGTCTCTGCGATGGTGGGAACGGGTCTGGATGCCACGCGCAAGAAGGCGCTGGAGCAGGCAGTGATGCAGCTCGAGAAGACCTACGGAGCGGGGACCATCATGGCGATGGGCTCTCGTCAGGCGGTGGAGGATGTGAAGGTGATCTCGACGGGCTGCTTGAGCTTGGACATGGCGCTGGGCGTAGGCGGGATTCCCCGAGGGCGAGTGGTGGAGCTCTTTGGCCCGGAGTCCTCTGGCAAGACGACGTTGACGCTCCAGCTTATTGCGGAGGCGCAGAAGCAGGGAGGGGTAGCGGCTTTTATCGACGCCGAGCATGCGCTGGATGTGAAATATGCACGGGCGCTGGGGGTCAACACGGAGGAGCTGTTGATCAGTCAGCCGGACACGGGGGAGCAGGCGCTTGAGATCGTGGATGTGCTGGTCAAGAGTGGGGGGGTGGACCTGGTGATTGTGGACTCGGTGGCGGCGCTGGTGCCCAAGGCGGAGATCGAGGGGGAGATGGGGGATGCCCACATGGGCTTGCAAGCGCGGCTGATGAGCCAAGCGTTGCGTAAGCTCACCGGGTCGATCAACAAGACGCAGGCGACGGTGGTCTTTATCAACCAGATTCGGATGAAGATCGGGGTGACGTTTGGGAATCCTGAGACGACGACGGGGGGAAATGCGCTGAAGTTTTTCTCGTCGGTGAGAATGGAGATCCGAAAGGCAGGTCCGATTAAGGAAGGGACGGATATGGTGGGGAACCGCACGCGGGTGAAGGTGGTGAAAAACAAGATGGCACCACCGTTTAAGGAGGTGGAGTTCGATATTCTGTATGGCAGCGGGATTTGCCGGTTTGGGGATGTGTTGGATTTGGGGGTGGAGCGAGGGCTGGTGCAGAAGAGTGGATCGTGGTTTAGCATGGAGGGGGAACGACTGGGACAAGGGCGAGAGGGCGCTCGGGAGACGTTGAGGACGAGACCGGAGCTGATGGAGAAGCTGCGCATGGAGCTGATGGGAAGGGCGCAAGAAGAAGGCAGCTTGCGGATGGGGCGACTGAACAGCGCCGTCGCCTAAACCCAACAAAAGGGGTGCAGGGGTGAGACCCACCCCTGCTGGGAAAGTTTGAAAGGGCAACGCCCTTTCAACAAAGGGCTTCAGAAAGGGTGCAGCTTGCTGCACCCTTTTTGAACTGAGAGGACGCTGTCCTCTCAGACTCTCCTGCAAGGGATTCCATCCCTTGACCCGTGTTTTGT
>JBJTQF010000247.1:0-31289 GCA_046075485.1 Myxococcota bacterium
ACACCATCGCAGATACCTCTGACAACTGCCCGCTGGTCGCGAATACTGCTCAGACCAATACGGACAACGACGCTCAGGGTGATGCCTGCGATACCGACGACGACAACGACACGGTGGCCGATACCACAGACAACTGTCCGCTGAATGCGAACACGAACCAAGCCAACAATGATGGAGACGCTCAAGGTGATGCCTGCGACACGGACGATGACAACGACACCATCGCAGATACCTCCGACAACTGTGTCTTTGTGGCCAACACCAACCAAGCCAACAACGACTCGGATGCACAGGGTGATGCCTGTGACTCAGACGACGACAACGATACCGTAGCAGATACCTCCGACAACTGTGTTTTTGTGGCGAATACCAGCCAAGCCAACAACGACTCGGATGCACAGGGTGATGCCTGTGACAGTGACGATGACAACGACACCGTCGCAGATACCTCCGACAACTGCGTCTTTGTGGCCAACACCAACCAAGCCAACAACGATGGTGACTCCGAGGGTGATGCCTGCGACAATGACGATGACAATGACACCGTCTCGGATGGTGTGGACAACTGCGTGAATACCGCCAACACCGACCAAGCGGACAACGACGAAGACGGCGTCGGTGATCTGTGTGACGATGATGATGACGATGACACGGTGGACGATGACGATGACAACTGCGTCTTCACACCAAACACGGATCAGCTCGACACCGACCTAGACCTCGTCGGTGATGCCTGTGATACCGACGACGACGGCGACACCGTAACCGACGAGCTGGACAATTGTCCGTTGGACTTCAACACGAACCAGGCGGACAATGAAAACGATGGCCTCGGTGATGTCTGCGACAATGACGATGACAATGACACCGTCGCAGATACGGCAGACAACTGCGCCGTCACCCCGAACACCGATCAAGCCAATAACGACGGTGATGCTCAAGGTGACGTGTGTGATACCGACGATGACAACGACTCCGTCCAGGATACTGCTGACAACTGCGCCTTCGTCGCAAACACCGATCAGGCCAACAACGACGGTGATGCTCAGGGTGATCTCTGTGACGCCGACGATGACAATGACACAGTGGCAGACACCGCCGATAACTGCGTCTTCGTCGTAAACACGGATCAAGCCAACAACGATGGTGATGCTCAGGGTGATCTCTGTGATACCGACGATGACAATGACACGGTGGCAGATACCGCCGACAACTGCGTCTTTGCCTCCAACACCGACCAGGCCAACAACGACGGCGACTCCGTGGGAGATGCCTGCGATACGGATGATGACAACGACACCGTCTTGGATGTCAATGACAACTGCGTCTTTGTGGTCAACAGCGCTCAGAGCAATAACGACGGTGATGCCGAGGGGGATGCCTGCGACAGCGATGATGACAACGACCAGGTTGCAGATACCTCTGACAACTGTCCCATGAATGCTAACACCGACCAAGCCAATCTCGATGGAGATACACTCGGTGACGTGTGCGACAGCGATCAAGACGGTGACGGTGCATCCGAGAGCGTAGACTGTAACGACCGCGATGAGACGGTTCAGGTGGAGCTGACCTACTATGCCGATGACGATGTTGACCAGTATGGTGATGTGAATAAGCCGCTGACGGTGTGCGAGTCTCAGCCGCCCGCTGGTTATGTGGTGAATAGAACGGACAACTGTCCCGATGTCTCCAACCCGGATCAGCTCAATACCGATGGTGATGGAGAAGGAAATGCGTGCGACACGGACGATGACAACGACACCATCCTAGACGAAGCCGACAACTGCGTACTCGTCGCCAACACCGATCAAGCAGACACCGACAACAACGACGTGGGTGATAGGTGTGAGAACGACGACGATGGTGATGGCATCGCCAATGAGTCTGACAACTGTGTGAAGGTCGCCAACACGAATCAAGCCGACCTCGATAAGGACGGCATCGGAGATGTGTGCGATCAGAATGCCGATGGCGACAGTGCAGACAACACGAGTGACTGTAATGACTTCGACAATACCGTCACCTCCGAGCAGACCTACTATACCGATGAAGACGAAGACAGCGTCGGTGAGGATGCAGGGGTCACCCGCCTGTGTCAGGCTGAGGCTTCAGACGGTCTGGTGGAAGTGGGCGGCGACAACTGCCCGACAATCTCCAACCCTGATCAGCTCAACTCCGATGGCGATGCAGACGGAGACGCCTGTGATGCCGATGATGATAATGATGAGATTCTGGATGGTGATGACAACTGCCCCGTGATGCCAAACCCGGATCAGCTTGACAGTGATGAGAACGGCATTGGCAATGCATGTGAGCAGGATGCAGACCAGGATGGCTTTGGCGATGCCCTCGACAACTGTGTGAGCATCCCTAATCCGGACCAAGCCGACCTCGATGGCGACGATGAGGGTGATGTTTGTGACGCTGACCGCGACGGAGATGGCGTCCTCTTTGACGAAGACTGCGACGACTCGGACGACACGCTGACCGATGAGCTTGTCTATTACGCCGATGGAGACCTCGACGGTTTTGGCACGGACGACGACACGATCTCTGTGTGTTCCAATGAAGCGCCTGAAGGCTACACCGAAGAAGGGGGAGACAACTGTCCCACCGTGTCCAACGTGGATCAAGCTGACAGCGATGAGGACGGTGTGGGTGACGCCTGCGAAGACGTGAGCCCCACCCCTGTAGACGAGGAGTCGCCGACTCCGGTGGATGAAACCACCCCGACTCCGGTGGATGAAACCACCCCGACGCCCGGTGATGAAACCACCCCAACGCCGGGAGATGAGACCAGCCCAACGCCAACCGACGATCCGAATCCAGATGGTGGTGGCTGCTCTTGCAATACGGAGTCCTCTGAGCCCGGCAACCTGTTCCCATCGGCAGCACTGCTGGCGTTTGGAATGTGGCTGCTCTCTCGGCGTCGTCGTCGCTAACCTCAGCCAGGAGCACCCACATTAGCCACCGCTTCGGGTGCTCCTTCACCTCCCTCTTCACCTCACTTCTTCCGCCATCCCCCGCGCTTCAGAATGTCATCATCTTTCATACATAATTCGATGCTTGCCATGACATCCACCTTCATTCTTGAATGAAGGAAAGCGTGCTCCCCATTTCCATTTCGTATGACTTTATGTGAAATGTGGATCCAAAATGGCACCATTGAGCTGATCGTATTGTTTGTTGGCAAGTATTTGTCCTTGAATGGAAATGGTAACTCTCTTAGAATATGAATGATAACACTGCACATCATCACGCATTCAAATGAAGCGCCAGCTTCATGGTGTGCTTCTCCACACCACACAATGGGCGCTGCTGTAGAGAATGCGCAATGTTCAAAAATGGATCGTGACAGATGGACTGAGGTTGGATTTCATGTCGATGAAAACCTCAATGGTTGGGAGGGTCATGCGCTCGGCAGGCGCGGATCCGTGCATTGAAGAGGAGGCGTTTTCATGTTAACTCGTTTATGGCAGGTCCTGCTTCTGGGAGCTCTCTTATTTCTCCCGGACATGGCCCACGCTCAATCCCTTAAAGTCATTGTGCTGGGTACAAAGGGCCAGCAGACATCGGTGGCAACCTGGCTCACTGCCAACACATGGACACCCATCACGGCCACTGGTTTTGACATCAGCACCACCACGCCGACCCTTGCAACCCTGCAACAGTATAACGCGGCCATCGTCTTTACCGACAGCGGACCACTGAGTGCTACCAATCTTGGCAACGTCCTTGCAGACTATGTAGATGTCGGCGGCGGTGTGGTTGAGTGTGTCTTCTCACAGCAGCTCACCATCTCCGTCGAAGGACGTTGGACATCGGGCAACTATCGAACGCTCACCAGCAACAATACGAATATCTATACGGCTGGAACACTCGGGACCGTTCAGCAGCCGAGCCATCCCATTATGGCGGGCATCTCCACCATCAGCGTCACCACCTATCGAACGGGCGTCTCATCTCTGGTCACCGGCGCCTCCCAAGTCGCCTCCTTTAATGATGGTCAGTTTCTGGTCAATATCCGCGAAGATAAGGCGGGTCGTGTGGCCTGGGTGGGCAGTGAACCTGCCGATACATTAGGATCCTACAGCGGAGACGTGAAGCGACTCTTCGTCAATGCATTGGCGTGGGTGGGCAAATACAGTCCTACACCGACCGTCACATTGAGCAATGCTACCGTGAATGAAGGTGGTAGTGTGACCCTGACCCCGAGCTGCTCAAACTGTGTCAGCTACACTTGGGACTTGGACTGCGATACCACCACCGACTTTAATGATGGCTCCGGCTCCAGCATCAGCTTCTCTGCGGTGGGTAAAGATGGACCTTCCTCCTGCACGGTTCGTACACGCGGATGCAACTCCAGCAGCGCTTGTGGAACGACCACGGCCACCGTCACCATTCAGAACGTGGCACCTTCCTTCACCTCATCTCCTGCCACGACCGCAACGCCAGGCACCGCCTACGCCTACACTGCGGCGGCGACAGACCCCGCAGGTTCACTCGATCCATTGGTCTATTCTCTCAGTACTGCCCCTTCTGGAATGACCCTCGCAAGCTCCTCCGTGAGCTGGACCCCGACCTGCTCACAGCTTGGCACCGCCAATGTGGTGCTGGCTGTCAACGATGGAGACGGTGCCACTTCAACCCAGAGCTGGACCATCACTGTAGCCGACGCCGATGCCGACGGTGACGGTGTGAAAAACTGCGCTGACAACTGTCCTGCCGTGAGCAACAGCTCTCAAGCCAACAACGATGGTGATGGTCAGGGTGATGCGTGTGATACCGATGACGACAATGATGGCGTCGCCGATACGGGTGACAACTGTCCCCTCAATGCCAATGGCAATCAGGCAAACAATGATGGAGACTCCCAGGGGGATGTGTGCGACAGCGATGACGATAACGATACGGTCGCGGATACTGCTGACAACTGCCCCTTTGTCTCCAACACCAGCCAGACGAATACCGACGCAGACAGCCAGGGAGATGCCTGCGACACGGACGATGACAACGACACCGTAGCGGACACCAGCGACAACTGCCCGCTCAACGCCAACACCAACCAGGCTAACAACGATGGTGACGCTCAGGGTGACGTGTGTGACACGGACGATGACAACGACACCGTGGCAGACACCAGCGATAATTGCCCCTTCACCGCCAATACCAGCCAGGCAAACAACGATGGTGACGCTCAAGGTGATGTCTGCGACGTCGATGATGACAACGACACCGTAGCAGACACCAGCGACAACTGTCCATTTGCCGCCAATACCAACCAGTCAAACAACGATGGGGATGCCCAGGGTGACGTATGCGACAGCGACGACGACAATGATACCGTCGCTGATACGTCGGACAACTGTCCCTTTAACGCCAACACCAACCAGGCGAACAACGACGGTGATGTGCAGGGGGATGTGTGTGATACCGACGACGACAACGACACCATCGCCGATACAACAGACAACTGCCCGCTCAATGCCAACACCACCCAGACCAACACCGATGGAGACAGCCAAGGTGATGTGTGCGACAGTGATGATGACAATGACACCGTGGCCGATACAAGCGACAACTGCCCTCTGAATGCCAACACCAACCAGGCCAACAACGATGGCGACGCTCAGGGTGACGTGTGTGATACAGACGACGACAACGACACCGTGGCCGACACAAGCGATAACTGCCCATTGAATGCCAACACAAACCAGGCAAACAACGACGGAGATGCTCAGGGTGATGTCTGCGACACCGACGATGACAACGATACCGTCGCCGATACCTCCGACAACTGCCCCAAGACCTCCAACAGTACCCAGGCCAACAACGATGGAGACGCGGAGGGAGACGCCTGCGATACCGACGACGACAACGACTCCGTCGCCGATGCCGTCGATAACTGCGACTTTGTACAGAACGTCGATCAGGCCGACAACGATCTCGATGGGTTTGGTGATCTCTGCGATGATGACGATGACAATGACACGGTCGCAGATCTGGATGACAACTGTGTCTTCGTCGCCAACACCGACCAGCTTGACAGTGACCTTGATGAGCAAGGCAATGCCTGTGATACCGACGATGATGGAGATACCATTGTTGATGCGCAGGACAATTGCCCGGTAACTTTCAATACCAATCAGGCCAACAATGATGGGGATGCTCAGGGAGACGTCTGCGACAGCGATGACGATAACGACTCTGTGTCCGACGCTTCTGATAACTGTGTCTTTGTCTCGAACGCTGATCAGGCCAATAACGATGGAGACGCCGAAGGTAACGCCTGTGATGCCGACGATGATAACGACACGGTGGCCGACACTGCGGACAACTGCGTCTTCGCAGCGAACGCCGATCAAGCCAACAATGATGCAGATGCTCAGGGAGATGTCTGCGACAGTGATGACGACAATGACACCGTCGCTGATCTCACCGACAATTGTGCTTTTGTCTCCAACACCGACCAAGCCAACAACGACGCCGACAGTGAAGGTGACGCCTGTGACGCCGATGACGACAACGATGGTGTGACGGATACCGCTGATAACTGTGTCTTGACCGCAAACAGCAATCAGGCCAACAACGACGGCGACGCCGAGGGAGATGTGTGTGATGCAGACGACGACAACGACACGGTCGCCGACGGAGCCGACAACTGCGCTTTTGTGGCCAACTCCAGCCAGCTCAACACCGACGGCGATTCAGAAGGAGATGCCTGTGACACCGATGATGATAATGACTCGGTGGCCGACGCTTCGGACAATTGTCCCATCGATTCTAACACCGATCAGGCAAACCTGGATGGCGACTCCCAAGGAGATGTCTGCGACACGGACGATGATGGTGACGGTGCCTCTGAGACAGTGGACTGCAACGACCGAGACGAAACTGTTCAAGTTGAGCTGACCTATTTCACCGATCAGGATCAAGATCAATACGGTGATGCCACCCAGTCCATCAGCACCTGTCAATCGCAGCCGCCCGCTGGTTATGTGGTAAATGGAACCGACAATTGTCCCGAGGTCTCCAACCCAGATCAGCTCAACACCGACGGGGATGAGCAAGGTAACGCCTGTGACAACGACGACGATAACGATACCATCCTTGACGGAGCCGACAACTGCGTACTCGTCGCCAACACCGATCAAGCAGACACGGACAATAATGGCGTGGGCGATAAGTGCGAGAACGACGACGATGGTGATGGCATCGCCAATGATTCTGACAACTGCGCCCAGGTCGCCAATACGAACCAGACCGATCTGGATCAAGATGACATCGGTGATGCTTGTGACAGCAATGCTGATGGAGACGAAGCAGACAATACCTCCGACTGCAATGACTTCGACCCGACCGTCACCACGGAGCAGACCTACTATGCGGACGAGGATGACGATGGTGTGGGTGAAGATGAAGGTGTGACCCGCCTGTGTCAGGCTGAGGCTTCAGACGGTTTGGTGGAGGTGGGGGGGGACAACTGCCCTGAAATCTCCAACCCCGATCAGCTCAACACCGATGCCGACGCCGAGGGCGATGCCTGTGATCCGGACGACGACAATGACGACGTGCTGGATGGCGTTGATAACTGTCCGCTGACGCCCAATACCGATCAGAGTGACACTGATGGGAATGGTGTGGGTGATGCCTGTGAACAGGATGCTGACGCCGATGGCATTTCCGATGCCCTCGACAACTGCCCCACCATTGCAAACACCGATCAGCTCGACATGGATGGTGACGATGAGGGTGATGCCTGCGATTCAGATCGGGATGGTGATGGCGTTCTCTTTGAGGATGACTGCAACGACTCAGACGACACATTGACAGACGAGGTAGTTTATTACGCCGATGGAGACCTCGACGGTTTTGGCACGGACGCTGACACCATCTCTGTGTGTTCCAATGAGGCACCCGCAGGCTACACGGCAGAGGGGGGAGACAATTGCCCCACGGTGTACAACCTCGATCAAGCCGACAGCAATCAGGACGGCATAGGAAACGCCTGCGAAGAAGTGAGCCCGACCCCTGGGGATGAAACGTCGCCTACTCCGGATGATGAGACCAGCCCAACGCCTGAGCCGACCCCCGGGGATGACGCAGGTGGCTGCTCTTGCAATACGGAGTCCTCAGAGCCCGGCAACGTGTTCCCATCGGCAGCACTGATGGCCTTTGGAATGTGGCTGCTCTCTCGTCGCCGTCGTCCCTAAGCCCTCTTATATGCGAGAGCGGAGGCGGGTTTCCCCATCCGCCTAACGCGCATTGCTGAGGAATGACCGCTCCAAACGCCTCCAGCGTATCCCACCATGGATTGCTCATCCAACGTCCAGCACTGCGAGTCCTTCCCCTTCCAGTCTTACATGGCAAGAGATCCTGTTGAACAACTCCGGTCATTCCAGTATCATGCCGGATGGGGCATCACCTTTCACGGAGTCGGGGAGACATGCGCGCCTGTTGTCGAGGGTCGCCGCACCCCCGTGCTCCCTTCAGCAGGAGCAATTCATGCGACATCTCAGCTCGTGGCCTCTTTTTAGTGCGACCTCTATGGCGCTCTCTCTCACGATGATGACCCTCTTTGTGGGCTGTGGTGGTGACACCGATCCCCCTCTCTCACCCACACCGCCGGAGACACCTGCGGTCACAGATCCTCCCATTGAAAGCCCAACCCCCCTTCTACTCAACGATAAAGATCGAGATGGTGTGACGGTAGAAGCTGGCGATTGTAATGACAATGCTGCCAACATCTTTCCAGGTGCTACGGAGATTGCATACGATGGCATCGACCAAGACTGTAATGGCGAAGACCTCACCGACTACGACCAAGATGGTTACGACAGCTTTCAGATTCCGGGCGGCGATGACTGTAACGACGTGCAGTCTTCCATCCATCCGGGCGCAACGGAAGTGGCGGATGGCATCGATAACAACTGCAACGGCCAGATCGATGAAGGCATCGACTCTGTAGACAATGATGGGGATGGTGTCTCAGAGCAGGAGGGCGACTGTAATGATCTGGATCCCAACGTCAACCCAAACAGTGCAGAAGTGGCATACGATGGTATCGATCAAGACTGCTCCGGCAGTGATCTGATCGACGTGGATCAAGATGGATTCCCCGGCGGGGCGTTTGGTGCTGACTGTGACGACGAAAATCCCAACACCTTTCCCGGTGCAGAGGAATACGGGGACGGTGCTGACAACGACTGTGATGACATCATAGACGAGGGCCTAGACACCACCGATGACGACTTGGATGGATTTTCCGAAGCGTTAGGCGATTGTGACGACACCGATCCAAAGACCTTCCCGGGTGGTGAAGAGATTGCATACGATGGAAAAGACCAAGACTGCTCGGGTTCTGATCTTCAGGATGTCGATGGAGATGGTTATCTGGGCGGCCCTCAGGGAAATGACTGCAACGATGCCCGTCCCGACATCCATCCGGGCACTGTAGAAATTCCATACGATGGAGTGGATCAAGACTGTTCCGGCCAAGATGAGAATGATCTGGACGATGACGGGTTTATAGCCGTCGAAGCGGGGGGCTCCGACTGTGATGACGAAGAAGCAACCGTGTTTGTGGATGCCCCCGAGGTTCCCTACGATGGCATTGATCAAGACTGTGACAATGCGGACCTCACCGACGTGGATGGAGATGGCTTTGAAAGCAGCAGCGTCGAGGGAGGAAGGGACTGTCAAGACACAGTCGAAGACATCAATCCGAGCGCACTCGAAATCTGTGATGGGCAAGACAATAACTGCGACGGGGTGATCGACACCGATGCCCAAGATCGTAAAGTCTTCTATACCGACAGTGACGGGGATGGTTATGGTGATCCGAACACCTTTAATCTCGCCTGCTCAGCCTCTGTTGGACAATCAGAGAATGACGATGATTGCAACGACAAGAGCGCTCAGATCAACCCGGCCGCTGCCGAGGTCTGCGATCAAGTGGACAACAACTGTAACCTTCAAGTCGATGAAGGCGTGCAGAAGACCTTCTATGCTGATACCGATGGTGATACCTTCGGCGATCCCAACAATACCCGGCTCGCCTGTGTACTCCTCAGTGGTTATGTTATGGATAACACCGACTGCAATGACACCAGTGCCACGGTGAATCCCGTCGCAACTGAGAAGTGCAATCAAGTGGATGACAACTGCAATCAACAGCTCGACGAAGGTGTCACCACGACCTATTACCTCGATGCCGATGCCGATGGATATGGCATCCCTACCAAGACCACGCAGGCATGCAGTGTGCCCGAGGGATACGCTTCCAACAGCACCGACTGCAAAGACACCAATGACCAAATCAACCCTGGAGCTAGTGAGCGATGTAATGGCATCGACGACAACTGTAACAGCTCTGTGGATGAAAATGTGGTCTCGGTCTACTATAAAGATGCAGATGGTGATGGTTTTGGAGACAAGAGCAGCTCCCTCTCGACGTGCAATCCACCATCTGGATACGTGAGCAGCTCCACCGACTGCAACGATGCAGAAGCCACCATCTTCCCCGGAGCAGCCGAGAGCTGCAACGGTAAAGATGACAACTGCAACGGCACCAGTGATGAGGGCGTGAAGTCTACCTTCTATCTCGATGCAGACAACGACGGGCAAGGAGGCTCCACCAGTCAGCAGGCATGTAGTGCCAGCAGTGGTTATGTAAGCTCCACGGGCGACTGTAATGACAGTGATAACAAGATTTTCGTGGGTGCCTCAGAGCTGTGTGACAGCAAGGATAACGACTGTGATGGGCAAACCGATGAGTCCGCTGGCACCACCTATTATCGAGATGCGGATGGTGATGGATATGGCACCAGCAGCACCAGTGTGATCGCCTGTAGTACGCCGTCGGGTTACGTCAGCAACAGCACGGACTGCAACGACACCAACAATGCCATTAAGCCCAACGCCACCGAGACCTGCGATGGAGTAGACCAAAACTGCAACGGCAGCATTGACGAAGGGTTGACTCAGACTGCCTACTATCAGGATCTCGACGGTGACGGGTACGGCAACCCCAGCGTGGTCAAGAATGACTGCGCCAAGCCTACGGGTTATGTTTCTAATAGCTTCGACTGCCGAGACACCAACGATCAGATCAACCCGGCGGCCACCGAGACCTGCAATGGTGTTGACGAAGACTGTGATGGCACCGTGGACGATGGTCTTGCCACCACCACCTACTATCAGGACTCGGATGGGGATGGATACGGCAACCCCAGCGTGAGCCAGAGCAAGTGCAGCAAGCCTACTGGATACGTCGCTGACAAGACCGACTGCAACGATACCAACGCTGCTGTCAAGCCCGGTGCCGTGGAGCAGGTCAATGGCATCGACGACGACTGTGATGGGATCATCGATATCCTGGCAAGCTGCAAGGCCCTCAAGACCAACAATCCATCTTCGACCAGTGGTGTCTACAAGATCGATCCCGATGGTGCAGGCAGTGGTACTGCATTTGATGTCTATTGCAACATGACGGACGGCGGTGGAGGCTGGACCCTCATTGCCATCATCACCAACGGCGACAGTAACAAGCGTTGGAACGCTTACAATGTTATCTGGGTAGACACCAGTGTCTTGGGGGATGCCACCAAACCCTCGGTCAATTCGGATGCCAAGAGCCGTGCCTATAGTGAGCTCAATGCCGAAGAGGTGATGGTGATGGCTTCAGGGGCCATTGAAGTGCAGACTGGCACCACCTGTCTGGGTGCCAAGAGCATGCGCACCATCATGAATCAGAACTCCCAAAGTGACAGCGATTGTGCGCTCTCTTGCACCACCACTGTGCGAAACTCAGTATGGTCTCAGTCTTATACGGAAGCGGTCCTGAAGTTCCGTTGTATGGACAATGACTGCAACGCCTCGTACAACGGATACGTCATGAGCTGTGACGATAACAGTATGATCACCACCTTGATCAACACGGAATCGTATCACGACTATAACTTCGGTTTAGGGGGTGGATATGGGAGCAGCTCCGACGCCGACTTTGACTCCGTGACCGACGACTATGGCAATCCCGCCGATACCAACCAGCGCCTGCTCTATGTGCGCTGAGTCGTGCGCGCGTGTAAGTGCGCCCGCGTTTGGGGGCGTGCTAACGCGCCTGCCTGCGCACCCACGCGCGTGAGAGCCTAAGCGCGGGCGTCCCTGCGCGTGTGAGTCCCTGCCCAAGTGAGACACCTCCCATTCCACACCTTTCCAGCTCCGCCTTTGTTTCCGTCCACCGGCCCACATGCTCGCTCAAGTAGCTCCTTGCCTGTGCATGTCCCACGTTCAAACGCTTGACAATCCGCTTGAGCCGATGAACAATAAGCCACTTTGAGCTTTAGCCCTTGCTGCCTGCCGCAGCCGACCTTTTTCCCTTGATGGCTGGCCATTTCCGGCCCCACTTGCTGAGGAATCCATGCTCGAGACCATCTCAAAAGGCTTCCGCGAAGCCCGCTTGAAGCTTCAGGGCCGCGCCACCATCTCCGAAGAGAACATCTCCGACGCCCTCCGCGACATCCGCATGTCGCTGATCGAAGCCGACGTCGAAGTCAACGTGGCCAAAAATTTCCTTGCCCGCGTCAAAGAAAAAGCCGTCGGGGAGATCGTCACCCTCAAAGCCAAGACCAAGTCTGGCACGATGGAGGTCACCCCTTACGATCACTTCGTGAAGATCTGCCAAGAGGAGCTCGAAGCCCTCATGGGACCGGTGGACACCGGCTTGGTCTACGCATCGAGTGGCATTACGGTCGTGATGTTGATCGGTCTACAAGGGTCTGGAAAAACGACCACCTGCGGTAAACTTGCCCGCTACATGATCAGCAAGGACAAAAAGAAGCCCATGCTGGTGGCCGCAGACATTTACCGCCCGGCGGCTGTTGAGCAGCTCAAGGTCTTGGGCAAGAAGATCAGCGTCCCCGTCTTTACGGTCCCCAACTTGCGGCCCCCTCAGCTTGTCCAAGCCGCCCTCTACGAAGCAAAGCAGCAGAAGTGTGACGTCATCATCATCGACACCGCTGGACGCTTGGCCATCGACGACACCCTCATGCGTGAGCTCGAGGACATCAAAAAAATTGCCACGCCGCAGAATGTCTTCTTTGTCTGCGACGCCATGATCGGTCAAGACGCGGTGAAGACCGCTGCGGAGTTCCATCGCCGCATTGGTATGACGGGCTTTATCCTCACCAAGATGGATGGTGACGCGCGGGGCGGTGCTGCTCTCTCCATCAAAGAAGTCACCGGCAAACCCATTAAGTTTGTCGGTATGGGCGAGTCGATGGACATGCTCGAAGACTTCCGCCCCCAAGGACTTGCCAGCCGTATTCTCGGCATGGGCGACATCGTCGGACTGATGAAGGATTTCTCAGGTGTCATTGACGAGAAGAAGGCCGAAGTTGACGCCGCCAAGATGTTGCAGGGTCAGTTTAACTTTGATGACTTCCTCCAGCAGCTTGGCATGATCAAAAAGATGGGCTCCCTACAATCCCTCTTTGACAAGATGCCCTTCTTTGGCGACATGATCCCCGAGGGCGTGAAGATCGACGACAACGAGATGGTGCGGGTGGAGTCCATGATCAACTCCATGACCACCGGCGAGCGTAAGAACCCCGACATCCTCACCGACAGCCGCATGCGCCGAATTGCACGCGGCTCTGGCCACGAGTATAAAGACGTCAAGGGGCTGGTGGAACGCTTCTACATGGCCCGTCAGATGATGGGAGAGCTGGGCAAAGCCAGCGGCTTGTTGGGTCGTCTCGGCGGAATGGGTGGCAAAAAAGGCGGCGGTTTCCCTGGTTTTGGCGGCGGTTTCCCTGGTTTTGGGGGGGGCATGCCCGGTCTTGGAGGTGGAATGCCTGGCTTCGGCGGAATGCCCATGATGTCCGGCCTGCCCGGTGGCAACGTCATGGGAGGCGGAGCTGCCCCCGAGCCTCGTAAAGCGACTCCCAAGTCTGAAGAAGATCGCCGCAAGGAGCGTAACAAGCGCAAAGCCACGGCCAAGATGCAGAAAAAACAGCGTCGCTGAAGTGCTGCTCAGCGATCCACCGGGGGCGGTTCCAGGTTGAGGCGGGTCATCAAGCGCATATACGCGCGGATCGTGCGCATGACCTTCATTCGACTGGTCCCGCGCCGCTTTGAACTATCCAGCACCATCGGAATTTCCTCCACCCGCGCTCCCAGCCGACGCAGCTTGATCAGCAGCTCCACCACCGACGCAAACCCCGGCTCCCCCATCATCTGCCGTCCATACTGCTCGAGCGCCCGTTTGAGCAGCCCGGCCCGGTAGATGCGATAAAACGAGCTGAACGTGTACACGTCCTCCATCTGAAAAGCCTGCTGGAGCAGCACGTTGGCCCCCAAACTGAGCAACCGACGGTGAGAGGGCGCGTTCTTGAGTCCGCCTTGAGGATGGTACACCGACGCCAGCACCACATCAACCCCTGCGTCGAAGCGCCTGAGCATGCTGGGCAAGATCTGCACATCCGAAGTGGTATCTGCCTCCAGCGTGATGATGGGCGTATCATCGGAGCACTGAGGCAGGATCTTGAGAAAGCCCGTCAGAAAGGCGGCGCCCGGCCCTCGATTGTGACCATGTCGCACTGTTGAGACAGGCAGATGCCTGCTCAGCTCCGCCAGTAGGGTAGGGGTCTGATCCGTGGAGCCATCATCTACTACCAGGAGCTGCCAGGGGCGTCCGAGCTGCTCGAGCATGGGCGTCAGCTCTGCCATCAGGCGAGGCAGGTTCTCTTCTTCATTGAGCGCGGGCACCAGGAGCTGAAGTGGGCTGTTCATAACCCTCCGAGGATGTTGAGCATGGCCAATCATGCAACCGCTTGGATGATGACATGATCGGATCGATGACAAAAGAGCCAAGTGATTTTGCTAAAAAAATCCTGGTGAGAGCCCCCGATCATGTCGGTGACTGTGTGATGGCACTGCCAGGCTTGGCACACCTTGAAGAGCGACTCCCGGGTGTGATCCTGGAGCTGTTGGTCCAGCCTGCGCTGCTTCCCTTGCTGATGACGGAAGCTCGTCGTCCAGCGCCGTGGCCCCCTTCGACCGACCTCTCTGCAACCGCCCTCGTTGCCATGCGACTTCGGCATGAAGGTTATGTCGCCGCATTATTGTTAAAACCGGCTTTACGAGCGGCCCTTGAGACCCTCTTCATTCCCATTCGACTGGGATTTCCCAGTGATCATCGACGCTGGCTGTTGACCGACGTGGTGAACCGTGCCACGCCGCGCCATCCCAACGCCCGTGTGCCGTTTGCCAAGCATGGGGTGGTGGAGCAGTTTGAGCTGGCCGAGCAACTGGCCGTGAGATTGGGTGCCACGCCTTCTCTACAGGGGCCGGGTATCCCAATAATTCCGGTTCAGCCAGTACATGATGCAGTCGCCAGGCGCTTGCTGGAGCCCTTACGAGCGCGTGCGAGGGGGCCGTGTGTGGGACTTCACCTTAGCACACATGGGGGCGCGCTCCGAAGCTGGGCACCTGCTCAGTTTATGCATCTGGGTCAGCAACTTCAGCAACACCGGAGAGCAGCACTGGTGCTCCTGGGGGGCCCCGAAGACGAAGCATACTTGTCAAATATGCGCAATATGCTTTCCGAGCCGTTGATAGTCGTCGGTGGCAAGTCTGCGCTCCTTCTATTGGAATACGCCGCCCTGGTGCGTCAGCTCGACGCCTTGGTGGTCGCCGATACGGGACCGATGCATCTGGCAGCGGCGGCGGGCGCTCGTGGGGTGGCCTTATTTGCCAGCACCGATCCGGCCTTAACAGGGCCCTACGCAGGCCAGCTCCAGCCCATCCAGGGAGAAACACCTGCTTGTTGGCCATGTTATGCCCGCGTATGTACCCATCAGCTCCGGTGTCACCAGAGTATCACCCCAGAGCGGGTCATGGCGCTCCTCGACCCACTCCTGAAGCACGGGGTGCCCCATGTCTGAGCAGCGGTTGCTTTTTATGCGCCTGAGTGCCTTGGGAGACGTGATCCTGACCCTGCCTGCTCTGGCCTACGCAAGGGAGAATTATCCTGATGTGAAGCGTACTTATCTGACACGCTCACCCTACGCTTCCCTGTTGACCCAGCTCGATCCGGCGCTGGAGCTGCTGCGTTATCCTGAAGATATCGATACTCGAGCGACCCTCTGGCGCTGGCTCGAACGGCACCCGGTCGCAGGCGTGATCGATCTGCATGCCGGCCTGAGAACCCGGTTTTGGCTGTGGGGGCTGGCGACCCGGCGAGCCATTCCGGTGGTGCATGTGGATTCAGAGCCTCTCTTGAGGCGGCGGCATCTCAAACGCTGGCCGTGGTGCTGGTTCCCTGCGCCGACTCAGGAGGCACTCCCGGTTCGGCAACGTGTACTGGAGACCACCCAACGAGCCCTCCAGTGCTGGTTAAAATCCTCTCCCTCCAGTGATACACCGGTGCAGACACAGCACCAAAAAAATGGTAATGTGGAATACCGTTTGAGCCCTCTCGGTTTCCGCATCGCCCTGCTTCCGGGCGCGCACCATGCGACAAAGGCATGGCCCATCCGGCACTGGCAAACGTTGGGGCAACAACTGGAAGCAGAAGGGCTCGAGGTGATCTGGTTGGGCAGTGTACAAGAACTTTCTCTCTTGCATGCCTGTTCGTGGGGGCAAGCGCGAGCCCTCACCCTCGCGGGAGACCTGCCGACTTTATGGCCTCAAATCGCCAGTTGTCAACTTGCAGTCGGGAATGATTCTGGCTTAACCCATCTGGCAGAGCTTCTGAATGTACCGGTTGTCATGATTCGAGGGCCGACGGTGGGCGCGTTCGGTTTTTCCCCTCATCTTCCGGCATCGCAGGTGGTCGAGCTGCCCTTGAGCTGTCGTCCCTGTAGCCTTCACGGGGCTGCTGCCTGTCCTCTCACCCATCGCGCTTGTCTGGAGACGCTTGACCCTTCGGACGTCTACTCGCGAGTCTTGTCTTTTCTACAACGGAGGACATCTCATGGCTGAGGGAGAACTTCCACTCAGTATTCTGATGCTCCATCGCCAGCGAATTCCGGCGGCTGCACCTCAAGCGGTTCAGTGGCTCTCCACCGCTCATGCGCTTGCCTGTGCGGGAGCGCATGTGACCCTGGTGGCGGATCGGCCTCTTGACCTCGGATCCCCAAAGCAGGAATTGCTCCACGCAGAAGCGGTGCTGCATGCCTACGAGCTGGACCCTCATCCTCGTTTGAAGCTCCGCTGGTTGAGCAGCCGACACAAAACCGCTTCGGGTTTGGAGTATCGGTGGGCGGTCTTGCAGTGGCTACGTCAGGCTTCGGCCTTGGGTCGAGTCCCCATTCTCTACGCACGCCGCCCCGATTATGCACGCTTTTGGTTGGAGCTACATTATTTGGCAATCAGTCCGTTGCTGGTGGTGTACGAATGGCACTACCTCAGCTCAGCCAATTTACGCGAAGAAGGCAAGTTTGAAGAAGCTCAGCGCCAAGCTCGACTGGAAGCCCAGCTTCTCGAGCGCGTGGATGGGCATGTGGTGGTCTCATCGGGCTTGGCCAAAGCCCTCTCACGAGAGACCTTTGAGCAGTCCCCGGCGGAGTTGCGGGCCATTATTCCGGCGACAACAGAGCGACCGCTGCTCTATCTCCCCAACGGAGGGCCTCCTCCTCACGCGCATCGACGCATCGAGTCGGCATCGCGTGAACATTCCTTGGTGTATGCGGGCCTCTTTCGGCGGGTGCGTGACTTCGAGATCCTATTACAAGCCTTGCGGGAGCTGCCATCTGGTTTCCAGCTCAAGCTCTTGGGGGGAGACGAAGACGGCTCGCGCCTCGCCCAAGTGAAGAGCCGAGCGGAGGCGTTGGGGCTCCGTTCGCGGGTGCAGTTTCTAGGATATCGTTCTCCCCGTGACACCCGTGAGATCTTGCGGCATGCCACCTATGCAGTTGCCTCATTTGCAGACAGTCTGAACATGCGGTATTTTGCCGCTCCCTTGAAGCTCTTCGAGTATCAAGCTGCCGGAGTCCCCTTCGTCTGCACCGATCATCCCACCACTCGGGCGCTGGTTCGAGCCGATGAGGAGTGCCTGCTGGTGCCCGCTGAAGATGCCCATGCGCTGGCCGGGGCCGTTCGCCGTCTGAGCTCCGATGAGCCGCTGCGTCATGAGCTGCGGGTGCGGGGGCTGGAGCAGGCCCATCGACGTACTTGGCAGCAGCGTGGCCTGGATCTCTATGCCTTTCTTCAGACCTTGAGTCGTCAGAAGTATGCGCGGCGTCTTGGGTAGACCATATTGAGGGCTCATGCTGCGTAGGCTCTCAAGGGGTATCTGAAATCTCAGTCTGATGGATATGCAATGTGTGAGATATAGGTCCGGTAACGGCTCATCGCTGCACAACCCCAAGATTTTTCGTCCCTGCCCTCGTGCGCCCTCGACCTCCGCGTGATATACTCTTGGGCTATATTTGCCTGAGCCGAGTACCATTGTCACTTCTGGAGCGATTGAATGAACTCCTTGCCAGTAAATGCTTCTTTGGATGCCCTCTACGGCACCTCCCTCAGCCTCTTAACCGACTTGTACCAGCTCACGATGGCCTATGGCTATTGGAAACAAGGCATGGCCGAGCGCGAAGCGGTCTTTCACCTCAACTTTCGCAAGAATCCCTTCCAGGGCGGATATGCCTTAACCTGTGGGCTCGAGAGTGTGTTGGCTTACCTTGAGCGTTTTTCTTTCTCCACCGAAGATCTGGATTATCTTGCCAGCTTAAAAGGCAATGACAACGCTCCCCTCTTTGAGACCGGCTTCTTGGAGTATCTGCGCACCCTCCGTTTTACGGGATCCCTCGACGCCGTGCCGGATGGCAGTGTGATCTTTCCCCATGAGCCCTTGCTGCGGGTCACCGGTCCTCTGCTCCAAGGACAGCTTGTCGAGACCCCCTTACTCAACCTGATCAACTTTCAGACCTTGATTGCCACCAAAGCCTCCCGCGTATGTTTGGCCGCTCAGGGAGACATGGTGTTGGAGTTTGGATTGCGCCGGGCACAGGGCATCGATGGGAGCCTCAGCGCCAGCCTCGCTGCTTATGTGGGCGGATGTGACGCCACCTCCAACGTGCTGGCCGGGCGGCTTTTTGGAATTCCCGTGCGTGGCACTCACGCCCATGCCTGGGTGATGGCCTTTGAAGAAGAGTTAGAAGCCTTTGAAAAGTATGCCGAAGCCCTCCCGAACAACTGCATCTTCCTAGTAGACACCTATAATACCCTTGAGGGTGTCCGGCGCGCCGTTCAAGTCGGTAAAAAACTGCACGCACAGGGCTATAAACTGGCAGGCATCCGCCTAGACTCTGGAGATTTGGCCTATCTGAGCATCGAAGCACGCAAGATTCTCGATGCGGCTGGATTTCCCGAGACTGCCATTGTGGCCAGCAACGACCTCGACGAGCACCTCATCACCGATCTCAAGCGGCAAGGCGCTCGTATCAACGTGTGGGGTGTGGGTACTCAGCTCGTGACCGCCTACGACCAGCCTGCCCTTGGCGGCGTCTATAAGCTCACCGCGCTGAAAAACCCTGATCAGACATGGTCTTATCGCATTAAACTCTCCGAACAAGCCATCAAGATCAGCAACCCTGGCATCCTCCAGGTCCGGCGATTTTATCGGGATGGCCAAGCCCTCTGCGACGCCATCTACGACGTGGAGCAGCATCCGCATGAAGAATGGACCCTCATCGATCCCCTGGACATGACCCGTCGGCGCAGCCTTCCGATGTCGATGGAGCAAGAAGATCTGCTCATTCCGGTGATGAGTGCTGGCCGCCGCACCAGGCCCTCGGTCTCCATCACCCTCAGCCGTGCCCGTGCCCGTGAGCAGCTCGCCCTCTTCCATTCAGGCATTCAACGCCTCACCCATCCACACCAATACCCGGTAGGATTGGAGAGCTCTCTCTTCAATCTGAAGACAAATCTCATCCTGCAAGCGCGAGGTACGACCGTATGAATCGGCCCATGTTGGTCTTTTCCACCCAGACTTATGCTCCACTTTTGGCCCATCTCTTGCACGGACAAGACTTTGAAGAGGGCCTGCTTGAGCGCCGTGTCTTCCCCGATGGAGAGCGTTATCTACGCATTCTCACCGACGTCGAAGATCGAGAAGTGGCGGTGCTCGGTGGCACCATCAGCGATGCAGATACCTTGGAGCTGTATGATCTGGCATGTGGCATTGTCAAGAACGGAGCAGAGCGACTGCATCTGGTGATTCCATACTTTGGGTATAGCACGATGGAGCGTGCTGTTATGCCAGGTGAAGTGGTCACTGCCAAGACCCGCGCACGGCTTCTCTCCGCGATCCCAGGCGCACCCTGGGGCAACCGAGTGGTGCTCCTCGACTTGCATACAGAGGGCCTCCCACACTACTTTGAAGGTGCGATGAGACCTACCCACGTATACGCAAAACCGGTGATCACCCAAGCCATTCATCGGCTGGGCGGTGAGCGTTATGTGCTCGCCTGTACCGACGCTGGCCGAGCAAAATGGGTGGAATCTCTGGCCAATGACTTGGGCGTGAATGCCTCCTTTGTCTTCAAAAAACGACTGGATGGTGAACACACCCAGATCACGGCGGTCAGTGCTCAAGTGGAAGATCAGACTGTGGTCATCTATGATGACATGATCCGAACAGGTGGCTCATTGTTGAGCGCAGCACGCGCCTATCTCCAGGCAGGTGCAAAAGAAATTGCTGCGGTGGCAACACATGGCATCTTTCCGGGAGATGCCCTCAAGCGTCTACAGGATTCGGGAGTCTTGACCCGCATCATCACGACCGACAGTCATCCTCGTGCGCGCGCCCTCGAAAATGACTTCCTACAGGTGGTCAGCGTCGGCAGCCTCTTGGCCACCACACTCAAATGTCTGGTCTAAATCATCATCCACGTTACCCGTTGATACCCTCTGAAGGAGTTTTGCATGCATACGATCAAAGTCGGTGTGGCGGTGCTCAACCAGACCCCGCTCGACTGGGATGGCAATCTTCGACATATTCGGGCCGCCATTGCAGAAGCGCGGCGTCATAGTGTGGGCATCCTGTGCCTTCCCGAGCTGTGTATCTCTGGGTATGGCTGTGAAGATGCCTTCCACAGTCCCGGCGTGCTTGAGACGGCCTTTAAGAAGCTCGAGAGTCTGCTGATCGATACCCAGGGCATGGTGGTCTCGGTGGGGTTGCCACTGCTGTTTAACAACGGCATCTATAATGCAGCCTGCCTGATTGCAGATGGTCAGATCCTGGGTTTTGTAGCCAAACAATTTCTGGCCGGCGATGGATTGCATTACGAGCCACGCTGGTTTAAACCCTGGCCCTCTGGAGTGCGGGCCGTCTTACATCGTGGCAGCGTGACCTATGCCATTGGTGATCTGCTCTTTGATCTGAGGGGTGTCAAGCTCGGCTTTGAGATCTGTGAAGACGCATGGGTTGCCACTCGTCCAGGCGCTCAACACGCGCGTGCGGGTGTGGATTTGATCCTGAATCCCTCCGCGAGTCATTTTGCGTTCGACAAAGTGGACGTGCGCGAGCGCTTTGTCTTGGAGGGCTCTCGGGCCTTTGGGATTGCCTATCTCTATGCAAACCTGCTGGGCAACGAAGCGGGACGCACCCTCTACGATGGCTGCGCCATGATCGCTTCCGGGGGCCGCATGCTGGCGATGGGTCCACGATTGTCCTTCTCGGACATGGTACTGACCACCGCTCTGGTAGACATTGAGCTCAACCGCATGGGGCAGGCTCGTTCTGCATCGTTCCGTCCCGAAGTGGCCTCCAGTCAGGAGCGAGTGGTGTATCACGACTATCAGATTCCTTCTCTGCCACATGGAGAGAGTCGTTCAATCCTGCCAGCCTGGGAATCCAGCTCCGACCGAAAAAAGGAGGAGTACACCCGCGCCATCGCCCTGGGCCTCTTCGACTACCTGCGCAAGAGCCGCTCTCGAGGGTTTGTGGTCAGCCTCAGCGGAGGCGCAGACTCCGCTGCCGTGAGCTGTCATGTCGCCCACGCCGTTCAGCTTGCCACCCAAGAGCTGGGTGCGGAAGCTTTTGCTTCAAAGCTGGCATATATGCCTGCCCTCAAAAGCTGTCAAGACGACCTCGCGCGCGTGAGAGCCCTGCTGACCACCGTCTATCAAGGGACTCGCAACTCCTCCGACGTGACCCGTCTGGCCGCCAAAGCGGTCGCCGAAGCCCTCGGCTCGCAGCATCATGAGGTGGAGATCGATGACCTCGTCACCTCCTACGTGGGCATGGTGGAGCAGGCTTTTGGTCGCCCTCTGACGTGGGAGCAAGACGACATCGCCCTACAAAACATTCAGGCGCGGGTGCGTGCTCCCGGTGTGTGGATGATGGCCAACCTCAAGGGCGCGCTGCTGCTCTCAACCTCCAATCGTTCTGAAGCGGCGGTGGGTTACGCCACGATGGATGGTGACACCAGCGGAGGGCTGAGCCCCATCGCAGGCATTGACAAAGCCTTCTTGCGCCAGTGGCTGGTGTGGCTGGAGCAGGTAGGACCGGCTGGACTGGGCCCCATTCCGGCGCTGAAGGCCATCAACGTCCAGCAGCCCACGGCGGAGCTGCGCCCCCTCGAGCGTGCGCAGACCGATGAAGCCGACCTGATGCCCTATCCCGTGCTGGATTTTGTCGAACGTTGTGCTATTCGAGACAAACGTTCACCGCTCGAATGTTATCAGCTTGCCCGAAAGCAGTTTGAGGGCTATGAGCCGCGCCAGTTGGTGCTGTGGGTCGAGCGTTTTTTCCGCTTGTGGTGCCGGAATCAGTGGAAGCGTGAGCGTTATGCTCCCTCCTTTCATGTCGATGACGAGAGCCTCGATCCCAAGACATGGTGTCGTTTTCCCATCCTCTCAGGTGGTTATGAAGAAGAGCTGCGGGCTTTGAGAGCCTGGGTGGAGACCCATGAGTTCTGAGCTGCCTGGCCGTGTCTTGGCCCTCCTCCGCTACTTTCCCACCTATTCCGAGCTGTTCGTCTATCGTGAGCTGGCCACTCTGCGCGCTCAAGGCTTTCCTTTGGACGTGCTGACCTTGCGCCATCACCGGACTCGAGCATGGGCCGCTCAAAGTGAAGTGGGGGGAAAGCTGGAGGAGCTTCCCCGCTGGCCCTTGTATGCACCCATCTTGCGGCAAGCCATCATTCGCCTCTTGAAAGCCCCTCGAGCCTGCCTGCGTGCGCTCGTGTGGGGTCGTCGCCAGCTCAAGTGGAAGGAGTGTCTGAAGGCCCTCTACTTGGCCCAAACCTGTCGTGTGCGTGGCATTCGGCTGCTCCACGTTCACTTTGCGGGCGAGGCAGCGGATATCGCGGAGGTCTCCCGTCTGGCAGGAGGTCCGGCCTATAGTCTGACCCTGCATGCGCGAGATCTGTTTGTGCCCCGGCCTTCAGTTCCGACCTTGCTGGAGAATGCTGCATCCCTGGTGTGCATCTCCGAATACAACCGGCAGTGGATACGAGAGCATTTTGGCCAACGTTGGGCGGATAAATGTGTGGTTCACCGTCTGGGTGTTCCTTTCGAGACCCTCTCACCTGCTCCCTCGGCGCGGGATGGCCACTTTGAGCTGCTCTGTGTCGCTCGCCTGGTGCCAAAGAAGGGGCTGTTGACCTTGTTTGAGGCGCTCAAGCTCCTAAAAGAACGGGGTTTTTCGCCACATCTGACACTGGTGGGGGAGGGGAAGCAGCGCCCGCAGCTCGAGGCGTATCGGCAGCAGCACCAGCTTGAGGCATACGTGACGCTGTGTGGTGCGCAGTCTCAGCAAGAGCTCGAAGCCTGTTATCAAGTGGGACTGGTGGCCTTTGTTTTGGCCTGTGAGACGGCGGCGGATGGGGATCAGGATGGAATTCCGGTCTCGCTGATGGAGGCGATGGCGAGAGCCGTTCCGGTGATCTCCACCACCGTCTCGGGCATTCCAGAGCTGGTGCGCTCGGGGGAGGAGGGCCTGCTCGTCCCCCCCCGTCATCCGGTGACACTGGCGGATGCACTCCAGCTTCTCGCTCAGAATCCGGCCTTGCGTGAGCGTTTGGGCTCAGCGGCCCGTCGGCGCATTCAACAGGACTTTGAGCTCGGCAGTCAGACGGCCCACTTACGCCAGCACTTGACCGCTGTCTTGCAAAAGACTTGGATGAGGCCAGAAGGCGCGGTATGATAACCCCTCTCCACCGCGACGGGTGAGCCCAGCCGTGTTCGGCATGGACAAAAGCATGGGAGCCAAACGGTGGTCGGGAGCAGGTCTCTCAACCCCACACGCAAGCCACGAGGTGACGCACACTGGACGGATAGGCTGGCGTCGTAAGTGGCAAGTTCTAAGAGCCTGGCATGACAAGTTCTAAGAGCCTGGCATGGCAAGTAGCGGAGTGGGCCGCTTAGCCCTCATCTTGAGACATCTTGGGGCGCAGAACGGGCAGGCCGAGCAGAAGGAAACCCCGATGGAGCAGCAGCAGGCAGGAGAGTCGCACCTTCTCGAGCAGCTCACGCGCGGGCGGGTGCTGGTGGTGGGGGATGTGATGATCGACCGTTATATCTGGGGACGTGCGGCGCGGCTGTCACCGGAAGCACCGGTTCCGATTGTGCACGTCGATCTGGCGCGTCAGGCGGAGGGATTCCGGTTGGGAGGGGCGGCCAACGTGGCCCACAACATCCGGCATCTGGGGGGGCAAGCGGCGCTTTTTGGTGTGCTCGGGGCGGATGAGACCGCATCGCAGGCGCGAGAGGCACTTGCAGGGCGGGGCATTGAAGCGGCGGGCGTGTTGACGGATGCCACTCGCCCTTCGACCCTCAAAACACGAGTGATTGCGCAACATCAGCAGGTGGTACGTTTTGACGTGGAGTCCACCACTCCGATTTCAACAAGACTGGAACAGAGCCTGCTGGAGGCGGTCTTAGGGGCGACGGCGGCGGGCTGTGGAGCGGTGCTGCTCTCCGATTATGCCAAAGGAGTGCTGACGGAAGGGCTTGCACAAGGGCTGGTGAAGGCGCTGCGGGCACGTCAAATTCCGGTGCTGGTGGACCCAAAAGTGCAAGGCATCGAACGCTTTCGGGGGGCGAGCTTGATCACCCCCAACCGTGAGGAAGCCTGTGCTGCGGCAGGGGTTTATCCCTCCAAGCCGCTTGCCCATGTGGAAGCCGCTCAGCGTCTCTTGGAGCAGCTTGAGCTCGACGCGGTCTTGGTCACGCTGGGGGAAGCGGGGATCTATTATCATCCGCGCGTGGGTGAGCCCGTGCAGTGGCGCTCGCATGCGCGTGAGGTTTTTGACGTGACCGGTGCGGGAGATACGGTCATGGCGGTTTTAGGGCTTGGGGTGGCCGCCGGTTTGCCGATCTTGGATGCGATCAAGCTGGCCAATGTTGCCGCTGGGGTGGTGGTAGGCAAACTGGGTACGTCGGTTGTGGGGCGGGCGGAGCTGGAGCGAGCGCTTCACCAGCAGTCCCAATGACCGTGAAGCCCGCCTTGTTTCGGATTTGTCACACGCAATCAGGCCGGGAGGTCTCAGAATGCTCATCAGCATGACCGGATACGGTGCCGGAGAAGCGACGTCAGACACCTTACGCATCCAAGTGGAGCTCAAGAGTGTCAACCATCGTTATCTGGATGTCCAGCTTCGTATGCCCCGTGAATATATGATGCTGGAGCCTCGAGTGGTCGGGCTGGTCAAAGAGACCTACGGCCGTGGCCGAGTCGAGCTGCATGTCAAGCGCCTGGAGTTGGCAAGCCGTATCCCTCGGGTACAGCTTAACCTGGAGCTGGCAAAAGCGTATGCCGAACAACTACGCTCGCTTAAGCAGGACTTGGGGCTGAGTGGAGAGGTGGATCTGGCGCTGCTGGTGAGCATGCAAGGGGTGCTTTTGCCGGGGGAAGAGCACCACGACATCGAGCTGGAATGGCCGCTGGTTCAAGAGGCGGTGACCCAGGCGCTTCATCGGGGCCTTCAGATGCGCAAGCAGGAAGGGGATGCGCTCAAGCGGGATCTCATGCTGCGACTGGAGGTTTTGCAAGGGCTCCACGGCGAGCTGGTGTCGCTGAGTGCAGGCACGACGGAGCAGGCGCAAGAGAAGCTCCGGGCGAAAGTGGAAGAGGCACTGAGACGCCTTGGAACCGGCGAGGTGGACGAGAGCCGGCTGCTTCAAGAGGTGGTGTATCAGGTGGATCGGGTGGACATCTCGGAAGAGCTGACTCGATTTGCCAGCCATCTGGAGCAGCTCCGGGCGCTGCTGAGTACACAAGACGCGGTGGGACGTAAGATTGAGTTCCTGCTGCAAGAGCTACAACGCGAGACCAACACAACAGGCGCGAAGACTTCTCACCCCGGCATCTCACGCTGTGGTATGCTCATCAAGGTTGAGCTGGAGAAGATTCGAGAGCAGATCCAGAACATCGAGTAACGAGGCCCCCTTGAATCGCCCCACGCATGAACATCTTCCTCCCTTGGAATCCGACCTCGGTGCATTGCTGGTGGTCTCCGGTCCTTCTGGTACTGGAAAATCCACCCTCTGCCGAGGGGCTATGGAGCGGTTTGATAACCTGGAATTTTCGGTCTCGTATACCACGCGCCCCCCACGGGTGGGTGAAGTGCATGGACGTGACTATTATTTTGTCGATGCAGCCACCTTTGATCAGCAGATTGCTTCGCGGCGACTGGCGGAGTGGGCGGTGGTTCACAATAACAAATATGGCACCTCACTCGATGCGATTGAATCGCGGGTGAATCATGGCATCAATGTGATCTTAGACATCGACTCTCAAGGGGCTCGGCAGATTAAGCAGCACTATCACAATGCGGTCTTCATCTTTTTTGTGCCCCCTTCGATGGAGATTCTGGAACAGCGTCTGCGAGGCCGAGGCACCGATGCGCCGGAGGTCATTCAGCGTCGTTTGTCGAATGCATTGGGCGAGATCAAAGAGTGTTCTTGGTACGATTATATCGTGGTCAATGACGACTATGAGCATGCCCTTGAGAAGTTCTCTGCCATCATTCTGGCGGAGAAGTGTCGGCGCTTTCGTTCCGCCAAGCTGCTGTCGCGCATCCGGGAGCGGTTTGGGGTGGAGCTGGATGATCGTGCCTTTCTCAAGGGTGGCCAGAAGGATGATGGTGAGGGTGCATGATACGTCTCTCGGACATCTTGGATAAGGTGACAGCGTATGCGCCCGGTGCGGATCTGGATGTGGTCCAGCGGGCGTATTTGGTCAGCGCACGTTGTCACGCAGGACAGGTGCGAAAGTCAGGTGAGCCCTATCTGGTACATCCGATTGCAGTGGCGGATATTCTGGCCGATCTCCACCTAGACGTTGAGACCATCTCGGTCGGTCTGCTTCACGATGTGATTGAAGATACCCTCATCACCTTCGACGAGCTGAAGTTAGACTTCGGGCAAGACGTGGCGGAGATGGTGGATGGTCTCTCTAAGATTGCGAAGATGCAGTTCCGCTCCAAGGAAGAGGCACAGGCCGAAAACTTCCGAAAGATGATGTTTGCCATGACCAAAGATGTGCGGGTCATCTTGGTCAAGCTCGCGGATCGCACGCACAATATGCGCACGCTCCAGCACATGAGCAGCGACAAACAACGACGCATCGCGCAAGAGACCCTCGACATCTATGCCCCCATCGCCAATCGACTGGGTATTCAGCGCCTCAAGATCGAGCTCGAGGATCTGTCGTTTAAGTATCTGCACCCGGAGATTTACCAGCTCATTCAACAGAAGCTCGAGAGCTCTGGAGAAGAACGTCAAGCCCACATGGAGCGCATCAAGGGTCTGCTCTCCAAATCCATGCTGCAAAATGAGCTGGAGTGTGTGGTCTCAGGTCGAGTAAAACATCCCTATTCCATCTATCGAAAGATGGTGCGAAATCAGGTTGAGTTTGAGCAAGTATATGACCTGACCGCGTTCCGCATCACGGTAGACAATCTGGGACAGTGTTACCAAGCACTGGGCATTGTTCACTCCATGTATCGACCGATCTCTGAGCGGTTTAAAGACTATGTGGCAGTACCCAAAGCAAACGGTTATCAATCGCTGCACACCACGGTGATCGGTCCCAAAGGTGAACACATCGAAGTGCAGATCCGCACGCGAAACATGCATGCCATTGCGGAGACCGGTATCGCTGCTCACTGGCGCTACAAAGAAGGTAAGCTCTCGATTTCACGAGAAGAAATCGAAAAAGTAGCACGATTACGTCAGCTCTATGAGATGGCCAAAGAGGTGAAGGATCCCGCCGAGTTTATGCAGTCGGTGCGAAATGATCTCTTCACCGAAGAAATCTATGTGTTTACCCCGGCTGGGGAGGTTAAGGAGTTTCCAGAGGGCTCCACCCCGCTGGATTTTGCCTTCTCCGTGCACACGGAAGTGGGTTTGCGGTGTGTCGGTGCAAAAATCAACGGACGCATCGTGCCGTTCAACTACCAGCTTCGCTCAGGCGATGCCGTCGAGATCTTGACCAATCCCACGGCACATCCAAACTCCGACTGGGTCAACTTGGTGGTGACGTCGCGAGCCAAGAACAAGATCCGTGCGTATCTGCGGCAGGCTGAGCGGGATCGGGCTCGCCAGCTCGGCTTGGAAGTGCTCGAGAAAGAGTTCAAAAAGTATGGACTCAATCTCAACAAGGCTGTCAAAGAGAACGAGTTCTCCAAGATCTTGGATCGGTATCATCTCCGCACGATGGATGAGCTCTATGAAGGGCTCGGCTCAGGTAAACTCCCCTTGGATAAGACCGTGGCGGAGGTGATTCCAGCGGAAGTCATCGAGAAATTGAATGCTCAGCTTGCAAAAAAGAATGCGAGCCCAGGCATTGTGGATCGGCTCAAGGAACGTCTGCTGCCGACAAAGAAGGCCAGCTCTTCGTCTCCGGTCACCATTCGAGGTGAAGGAGATATCATGGTGAACTTCGCCCGCTGCTGTAATCCGCTGCATGGTGATCCGATCTTGGGGCTGATTACGATTGGACATGGCATCACCGTTCACAGTGCCACCTGTCCCAATGCGCTGAACATGGATGAGAGTCGGCGTATCGAAGTGGCGTGGGATGAGGCCGTGAAGATGCCTCGCAATGTGCGTGTTCGGGTGATCTGTGTCAATCGATCAGGACTCCTGGCCTCGATGACGAAGATCATCTCGCAGGAGAGTGTGAACATCACATCCGCAGAATGTCGGGTGATCGAAGACGAAAAAGCGGTGAATAACTTTGATGTGATGGTGTCAGATCGTGCCACCCTCCAGCGGGTGATGCTGGCGCTCGAGCGCATCCGAGGGGTGATCTCAGTGGAGCGGGTATTGACCTGATGGGGGGATTATATGACACCACGTCAGCTCCTTTTGGGGGTCTTAGTATTGCTCAACGGGGCGCTGTTGGCGGTACATCCACCTGCCTCTGTAACGTCTGGAGCGGGAGCCCTTCGGGTCGGTTTGGTGCTCGACATTGGAGGGCTGGGGGATAAGTCCTTCAATGACGGGGCATATGATGGCTTAAAGGCCGCTCGTGATCAGTTGAAGGCTCGCATCAGCTTGATTGAGCCAGGAGATGGCTCGGATCGAGAGTCCGCGCTGAGGTTATTGGCTGCACAAGGACATGCGCTGGTGTTGGGCGTTGGGTTTATGTTTACCGATGATCTGAATCGGGTCTCGGCGGCGTATCCGGCGGTAAAGTTTGCGGGGATTGACTATTCGGTTGCGTTTGATGCGGCGGGGCAGCCGATTCCACCGCCTCCCAACGTGTTGGCGCTGAAGTTTAAGGAAGAAGAAGGCTCCTTTCTGGTGGGAGCGGCAGCGGGGCTGGTGAGTCAGTCGCATGTCGTCGGCTTTGTGGGGGGGATGGATATTCCGCTGATACACAAATTTGAGGCGGGCTATCGTGCGGGGGTTCTGGCGGTTTGTGCGAGCTGTCAAGTGCTCTCGGCTTATGCGGGCGTGACGCCGACGGCCTTTAAGGATCCGGCGAAGGGCAAAGAGCTGGCGCTCTCGCAAAATGATCGAGGGGCGGATGTGATCTTTCACGCTTCGGGCTCCACCGGCTTGGGGGTGTTTGAGGCGGTGCGGGAAAGGAAGATCTTGGCCATCGGGGTGGATGCAGATCAGCAGGCCGAAGCGCCGGGTTTTATCTTGACCAGCATGGTCAAGCGCGTGGATCGGGCGGTGCTGGAGGCGTCGAGGTCGGTAGCGGCAGGGCAGTTTAGAGGAGGGATTAAGACCCTGGGCCTGGCGGAAGGTGGGGTGGATTATGTTTGGGATGAGCGTAACCAGCAGTGGCTCACGCCGGAGATTCGGGCGAATTTGGAAGCGTTGAGGGCCGAGCTGGTGGCGGGAAAGATTCAAGTGCCGATCCATTAGATGCAGGAAGTCTCCCTGCGTCTCCTACCGGAATGATATGAATGAGCGGTGGTAAGTTCGTAAGCTTAGCTCATCTCTTTAATTTTGACTCAGAATTTAATGTCGTGAATGGCATGATGCGGGTTGCGGCGTAAAGTGTCCCTGTATATATTATGGGCAGGGTATGCTTTGGGTGATGGTTCAGATGTGATCTCGGATGTGCGGGTTCGGGCGTAAGCGGGTGTGGTCCTCTGGTTGCAAACAGCAGTGTGGGAAGGTAACAACCTGAAGCAAGGCTGTGTCGGTACAACAGAGGAGGTATTCCATGCGCTCACAAGGGCAGTCTTCTGAGATGAAATGGTGGGGTCGATGGCTCGGCGTAGGAGGGACGGCGTTCGGTGTGCTGGTGGCCTTGAGTGCTTGCCAAACGACGCCCTTGATTTCGGGAGGAATGGAGCGGGTAGAGCAGTATAAGGTGGATCCGAAGCTGCCCGCGTGTGTCGGAGAGGCAAGCCGGGATTGTGTGGTCCTGGTCACGTTTAATGCCAATCCGTGGGTGGATGTTTTCTTGGATTCGCAGTATGTGGGAAGAACGCCGCTGGAGAACGTGAGGGTGAAGCCCAAGACGTATAATATGCGGTTGGTCAATAATAGCATCTCACTGGACTATAGCGCGCACAAGGAGATCCTTGTGCCACCCGGTGGTGAACGTATCACCCTCGACTTCCAAGTGAGTAAATAAACAAAATGGGGTGCAGGGGGCCGCCGCCCCCTGCTGGGATAGTTTGAAAGGGCAAAGCCCTTTCAATAAAAAAATAAAGCCGCTTGGAAAGCGGCTTTTTAAGCTGAAAGGACGCTGTCCTTTCAGACTTTCCTGCAAGGGATTCCATCCCTTGACCCGTGTATTGTTTTTTTATGGTTCTGTTTTTGCGCTGCTTTTTTTAGCAAAGAGGGCGCTGCCCTCTCTGCAC
>JBJTQF010000248.1:0-6230 GCA_046075485.1 Myxococcota bacterium
GAGGACAGCGTCCTCTCAGCTAAAAACATGTTCAAAAAAGCAAAACACGGGTCAAGGGATGGAATCCCTTGCTGGTGAGTCTGAGAGGACAGCGTCCTCTCAGCTAAAAAGGGGTGCAGCTTGCTGCACCCCTTTCGAAGCCCTTTGTTGAGAGGGCGCTGCCCTCTCAAACACTCCTGCAAGGGGGCGGCGGCCCCCTTGACCCCTTTTTGTTGTTTTTGTTGGGGTGTGGGCCTTATTCGGGGAGCTGTGTCAGGCGCAGGTAGGGCCGCACGGCCTCAAATCCCTGTGGGAACTTCTCCGCCAGCACCTGCGGATCCTGCAACGACGGTACGATCACCACCCGATCCCCCTTCTGCCAGTTCGCCGGAGTCGCCACCGAGTTCTTATCCGTCAATTGCAGCGAATCAATCACCCTCAGCAGCTCATTAAAATTACGCCCCGTCGATGCCGGATACGTGATCGTCAGCCTCACCTTCTTCCCCGGGTCGATGATAAACACCGACCGCACGGTCAGCGAATCCAGCGAGCGAGGATGAATCATCCCATAAAGCTCCGACACCTTCTTATCATGATCCGCCAGGATCGGATACGTCACCTCACATCCCTGAGTCTCATTGATGTCCTTGACCCAGCCGTGATGAGACGCCACCGGGTCCACCGACAGCGCGATCACCTTCACATTCCGCCGCGCAAACTCCGGGAGCAGATGCGCCACCATCCCCAGCTCCGTCGTGCAGACCGGGGTATAATCCTTCGGATGAGAAAACAAAACACCCCAGGAATTGCCCAGGTACTCGTGGAATGAGATCGGGCCGTGGGTGCTGTCCTGCACAAAATCAGGTGCGATATCACCAAGCTGAAGTGCCATACTCAAGACTCCTTCACAATGTTCATGATCACCAGACGCTCACGCGCAGCAAGACGGGACGAGGCATGTTAACGTTAGACGCCCTCCCACCGTTGTCAAGGCGGAACCCTCATCGTTTCACCCCGGTGTCCGCTTCTTTCAACAGACGCTCAAAACGACTCAACGCCGTCTCAAAGGTGGGAGGCTGCCCCAGCTCCTGAGACAACACCTTCCAGTCCAAAGCCGTCCCCCCCTGCCAACGCTCCAGTAACCACCGCCCCGACTGCGCATCCCGCACCCACTCCTCCCCAAGCTGAGCCCGCAAGGACTCCAGCATGGCATACGATAACAGCTTGCCCCGCACCCGATCCATTCCCTGCAAGAGCTCCGGCTGCTCCAACAACACACTCAACGGAATCTCCGCCGAGACCTCAAAACCCGCCGCGCGCTGATACAACGCCTGCGCACGCCCAAGCTGAAGCCGAGCATCATCCCGCTCCACACCCAACCCCGAGACCAAGCCCACCGGAGGCTGAACCGTCGGCACCTCCAACCCCAGCCGCTGGGCCTCCACCCCCAGAAATGCAAACGCCTCCAGACGAAGGGCCGTCAGCTCCCGCCATACCCCCCACCGCACCAACCACGCCCGCTCCCGCTTCGAGAGCCGCATGCGCCAACGTTGCCACACCGCCCCCTCCCGCAGAGGCTCCTGCTTTAAAACGTCCGGGTCCGTGAGAAGCTGACGAAACAGCTCCCCCGCCGCCCACCGCTGCGCACCCGAGCCCAAATACTGAAACTCATATTGAGGTGCTCGCACATTGGCCCCGTAAAGTGCTTGCCCCGTCACCTCCAGAAGCTGCTCCAACGCCGAAAAACCTCCCTCCGGCACGTAAGCAATGCGCACATCCGCCGGGCCTCGAGGCAGAAACGAAAAAGCCGCTCGCCCCTGAGCACCCCCACGCAGCTTCACCCAACGAAAAGGTGCCCCCGAGACCCCCCGCACCGGCAAACCGAGCTGCTTGAGCCAGCCTTTCACCCGCTTAAGCTCCAGCTCTGCCGGATAATACCGATCCAGCCGCTCAGGAGGCCCCTGTAACAGCTCCGAAAAACCTTTCCCCTCCGACTCCCTCTGAAGCCCATGCAGCTCCCGCTCCAGCTCCTCCCGAAGGCGCGCCTGCAATCCATCACTCTGCTCCAAAAAACGCGCACTCTGAAGCAAGAGCTCCCCCAACGAAGCCTCGCGGATATCCTCCGCCAACGCCTGAGCCGATACAAACCCCAGCTCAATGGCCAACGAACGCCGAAGCAGCTCCCGCTCCCGCAAGAGCGGCAACAAAACCCCCGTCTGGAACTGACTCAGCGCCTGCTGGACCTCCTCCCCACGCGCTCCACGCTCCTTCTGAGCCAGCCGCTTGAGGCGGACATAACTCACCGGCTCATTCAAAAAGGAGAGCCGCACCGAGACCTCCCGCTCCGTCTTCTGAAGCCGGTCGTCAAAGGGTGCCACCCGCATACGAATGTATTGCCGCGCAATATCCGCCCGCAAGAGCTGAAGTGCTCGTGTCTCCTCGGGATCCAACCCCGTGCGCTCAAGGGCTCGGTCCAATAAAGCCAACGTCTCCACACTGAGCAAGGCATCATGGCCGTGGTAGGTCTCCGCCTCCATCTCCGGCTCCCCCTGCGTCACCGCATACCAGGCCAAGACCCGCTGAATCGACTCCAACGCCTTGAGCTCCTCCCGAATGGCGTCCAGCCGCTGGGCATCGGCCTCCGTCCAGTCTGAGCTCAGCAGCTCTTCTTCGGGGGCATCCTCCTCTTCCATCGTCGCGTCCGGGGCTTCACTGCCCTCCACCTGCGCCCGCAGCTCCCCAGAGACAGCCCAGAGCAGCAGGCTCCAGCAGAGCATCGGCCCCACCAGACGGCGCGTCCGTCGGCTGCTCAAGAGGCTCCGCAGACGGCTCATACTTCGTTTACGCATAGGCAGGCGCATCCGCTCATACGCCAGCGCCTCCGAAGCCTCAAGCTCGAGATTGATCATCGTCCATCCCCGCGTGTGGCAGGCAGCGCCGGTGGCACCTGCCGATACCGATCTCGTAAGAGCGTTTGCCGCGATTGCAGCGAGACCGGCTTTCCACCCACATAAAGCTGCTCCACACGAGACCCCAGCTCCAGCGGATCTCCTTGCCAGACCACCAAGTCGGCTTGAGCGCCCACCCGAATCCGCCCCCGGTCGCTGAGCCCAAAGGCATCGGCAGGCACCTCCGTCAACCCCCGCAGTGCTGCTTCGTCCGACATGCCATAACGTACCGCCATGCCTGCCCGCTGCCAGAGCAGACGCGCATTGTGAGCACTGAAGGTCGAAAACATCACCGGCACCCCCACTTGTGATAAGAGGGTCGCCAAGTCCGTGCGAATGCGGAGCTCGTCGAAGTTGTCCGGCAAGTTGGCCAACGTATCGAGTATCACCGGAATTTGGCGCTGCGCCAGCACCTCCCGGAGCATCCACGCCTCCGAAGCGCCCGCCAAGATGACCTTCAGCCCATACTGATCCGCCAGCCGCAGCACCGCTTCGATGTCCGAAGCCCGCTGCACCGAGACCACCACCGGCTGCTCCCCCCTCAACACCGGCTGAAGTGCCTCGAGCTGGAGACGCCCCACCCGATAGGCACGAGTCCGATTGGACTCAAAATCCGGCTTTCGGCGCGCATAATCACGGGCATCCTCTAAAATCTCTCGGAGCTCGTTCCAGAACACACTCCGGCTGCCAAAGGGCCCGTCGAGCGCATCCGCCGACAGCCGCCAATGCTGCGCCACACGCGGACGCACCAGCGCCCCCTCGGTGAGCAAGCCAGCACTGGCTTGACCTCTCAGCACCGCCAGCCCCGACTGGCCGGCCATGATGCCGTCGGTGGCTGTCACCACCACACTGGTCACCCCTCCGGAGCGTGCGATGGGGATATGGACCGAGCGTGGGTTAAACCCATCTCCCACCTCAAAAGCAGGCTGGAAGATCGGCTGCCCCACACTCTGATCGTTTGAGGGCGACTCCGCAGGGATCTCCACCAGGCCGAGCTGAGAAAATGGCTCGATAAACCCCGGTAGGAGACGTTTGCCCTGGAGCTCGACCGTCACGGCTCCAGGTGGGATCGGCAGAGCCGTACCCACCCCGATGATCTTGTCATCCTGGACCAAGACGGTGGCCCCGGCGTAGGTCATGCTGCCCGGCATCAACACTTGAGCGCCCACAAAGGCGGTCACTGCCGACGGCACGGGACGGGACATCCCATTCGTCCGACCTCCAGCAGGCTCGGCAGTCCAGGCCCAGGTGGAGGTCATGCTCATCGCAAGCAGCAGGAGCAGGCTGATCCAACGGCAGGCGCTGCGAACACGGCTCAACAAAGCAACTTGAACTCCCACAACGGACTCGTTTGGAGGGCCTTCGTGCGGAGCTCGCACGGCTCGAGCTTGGGTGAAAAAGGAAGGGCTCATTTTTTGACCTCCAGCGGGACCGGGCGCACACTCTCGGAGTAACCCAGCTCAAAGTCGGACCAGGGCGCGGTGGCTTGGTTCATGTTGTAGATTTCTTCGCCTTCGATAAGCACCCGCTCCGCACGCGAGCGGATCTGAAAAGGAGAGCCCGTCCAGATCACCACATCCCCCCGCTTTCCAGGGGTGAGACTGCCCGCCAAGTCCTGAATGCCCAGTGCCCACGCCGGGTTGAGGGTAATCCAACGCAAGGCGTCGTCGTCGCTGAGTGTTAAACCCATCGCACGGCCCGAGCCCAATGCTTTGCCCGCCTCCAGGTTGAGCATCTGAATGCCAATCGCCGAGTCCGAATGCACAATCGCACGCACTCCCTGCGCGTGAAGCAGGGCGATGTTCTCCGGGATGGCATCCCACGCTTCGACCTTAAAGCCGTACCAGTCGGCCCAGGTGGAGACGGACACGTCTTTGTTCGCCAGAATATCCCGAATTTTGTACGCATCCACCGCGTGGTGGAAGCTGCGCACCCGGAATCCAAACTCATCGGCCACCTGGAGCGCGGAGAGCATGTCATCTGCCGTATAACAATGCCACTGGACCAGGGCCTTACCCGAGAGCACCATTGCGAGCGTCTCCAAGCCGGGATCTCGATCCGGTGGGGTGGGCTCGTCCTTGCCTCCAGCGCCACCGACTGGGGCTGAGCTGTGACGGGCATCTTGAGCCGATTTGGCCCCTTTTTCCAGCTTCTTGAGATATCGATCCCAGTCTCGCTGATACTTCTGGGCCTTAAAATAGGCATCGCGGAGACTGCGCAGATTGGCCATCCGTGTGCTCGGCGTCCGACGCTGGCTCCCGTAGACCCGCTTGGGGTTCTCACCACACGCCATCTTGATGATCTCAGGGGCTCCGGGCAGGCGCATGGCGCGGCTCCCCCGGTGAGGCTTAAAGCTGAGCACCACCCCTCGTCCGCCAATCACGTTAGCGGAGCCCGGGAGAATCCCCGCTGCGGTGACACCTCCCGCCACCGCTCGTTCGATGCCGGGGTCTTCAGGCCAGAAGGAGTGCTCCGCCCAGACCCCCGCCGTGATCGGATCGGTGGCCTCGTTACCGTCGTTGTGCGCCGACGTCGAAGGGCTCGGATACACGCCGAGGTGAGAATGTGAGTCGATCAGTCCCGGGGTGACAAATCGTCCGGTGGCATCGATGGAGAGGGCTTCTGGGATCGCCGGAGGTGTCCCTTCTCCCACTTGGGTGATCTTTCCCGCCGAGATCACCACATAACCGGGGGCAAAACGTTTGCCGTCTCCGGTCATGACCGTTCCACCGGTGATCACCACCGACTGGGTGGGGATGGGCAATCGTGACTCCACCGCTTGGGTGGCTTTCTGCTCCAGCTCCGCAGGGAGAGGGCGCATGCCTTCGGAGAGCTCTACCTTCTCAGGCGTGTGCGCACGACACGCCAGCAGGCAGAGGCTCGCCAGCAGCGATAGGACAGAGGACAGACGCATGAGGGCCTCAAGTGTTGGGGTCAGGGGGTCGCACTGGGCTCAAGTGTACCGTTGCTGAAGCGCCGTTTCAATCTGACTTTTGAGCAGAGCGGCAAGGTCGTGGTGCAGGCGGGGAGGCAAGTCGTCGCTCAGGTCGTCCAGCAGGGTGAGGGATGTGTGATACCGACGCTCATGGATGGGGCATCTGAGCGCATGCGACCAACGCTAAGGGTGTAAATACTTAAAGATGCAGCACAAACGGTAAATTTAGGTCCGATTTGTGAGGAGCTCGAGCAGCTCGCGCTGAGCTTCTTCTTCCGAGGGAGCGGTGGCGAGGGCGGTCATGGCAGCCTCAAGCGGATCGGCATCGGCACAGGACTCGATGGCGACCTTGAGGGGTTCAGGGAGAG
>JBJTQF010000249.1:0-9213 GCA_046075485.1 Myxococcota bacterium
GTCTCACCCCTTTGAACCCCTTTTGTTTTTAGGGGGCGACAAAGAGCGCATATTGACGCTGCTCGTTACGCCCCGGACAGTCCGCCCGATTTCCCCCCAAGATCACCTTCCCCGCCTTAAACTTCCCCCGATAAATCGGCATCGGTGAGCTCACGTCGTTCGTCGTCAAGGTCTCCCCCGTCGGCTCCAGCTCCGCCATCCACCCCGGCAAACACGTCTGTCTCCGATCCACCGCCACATACACCGTCGCAGGCGCTCCCAGCTCAAAACTCAACAACCCCGGACGTGTCTGATCTCGATCTCCATTCGCGGTCTGCACAAAACTCAGGTTCTGATAGGCCGTCGGCATCTTCAAGACGTAAGTATCTTGGTCACTGTAGATCTTAGACCCCCGCTTCAACCCACTCTTCAACGCATAGGTCCGCCCACTCCACCCCTTCACGTTGGAAATCAACGGCAATGTCCCCACCACAAACCCCACACTGCCCGCACTGGCCGCTTCCCCATCCACACTCTTCAACCCCACACCCACACTCACCGTATAACTGCCCGCCGCCAAGGCCGCCGCTGGCTTAAACCACACCCGATCTCGATCCACACTCCACGTCCCCGAGACACTCACCCCGCTGCTGTTCAACACTTTTAAGTTGCTCGCCGAGACCGTGCCCGGTGAAGGATAGGACGAAAATACCAGGGAAATCTGCCCCACACTGCTCACCGTTGACCCCGGACGTGGGTCCATATTCACCAGCACCGGGGCCCCCGAGCGCGCGTCTATGGACAACACATATGCCTCCAAGTCCGCCACCTGGCTGCTGCTGAGCTGCGAGGTCTTCCCATGTTTGTCTCCCACGTTGCGCGTCGTCAAGACCTCCCGAATACTCGCCGCTGAGCCATCGTGGAAATAAGGCGCATTGTTCCAAGTCCCCTTCAACGTGGGGGTGTCCAAACCGGTCAAGGGCTGCCCCATCCGCTTGCCCGAGGCCGCCGTAATCGTCCCCACATCATGCAACACAAAATTTGCAGGGGTCGTTAACACGGAGTCCGTAAAATGAGGCCCCAGATGACAGCTCGCACACCCCACCGATGATGCGTTAAAGAGGTCTCGCCCCCGACTCGCCGCAGCACTCAGTGTCCCCGAAGCCGTGCGATAAGGAGACTCATCCGCTCGGGAAAGTGTCGCCACGTAAGCCGCCATCGCATCCAGCTCCGGCGAAAGGCCCGCTTTTTTATCCCCCAGGGTCTGAGAACGTGTGCCACTCGACCAGTCCGCATCCGACAAAAATCCAGTCCCTTTAAAGGCATTACGAATATCATTCTCAAAGTCCTGGATCTCATCAAAATTCGCTGTCCAATGCACCGGCCCATGTAACATCCCCGCTCGGCCCCTCAACATCGTCGAACGCCGTAGGCCCTCTCCTCGGTCGGTAAAATCCCACACGCGCTTGTCCGTGCCACCGTCCAGATGACAGCCCGCACAGCTTATATAGGAGTCCCGGCTCATGTGAAGGTCCGAGGCATTGTAGAAAATACGCTTGCCCACCAACACTTCGTGCGACAAAGGCTCCTCGGACACCGTGCGCACCGTCGCCAGCCGAACCAACGTCTCCGGCAGCTCCTGGGTCGAGATGTCGTAAACCGCCACGTTTCGGCTCATATAGTTCTGCACCCACAAGGCCCCGTCGTCAGTCGCCAGCACCCCAAACGGCGCATGCCCCACCGAGGGCAAAAAGGCCACGTCCTGCCCCGAAAAACGATCCACCACCATCACCCCTTGAGACCCCTGCAAGGTTACATACACATAATCTCCGTCTGGAGATAAGCCCGCTGCACTCGCATGATCCCGGTTGTCAAAGTCTAAGCGAAGGTCAAGCTGCTCCGCTCGACTGGCCAAATCCACCGTGGAGAGAATCGCCCGGTTCGTGGACTCAAAGGTTAAGGCTTGACCGTCTCGCGTCGGCCCTCGGCTGGTATTCTGCTTGATCGAGGGCACCAGGAGCTGCCGACCGTCCGGCGTCGGCACAAGCTGAGTCAACAGGTTTGGAATGCCTCGCCCGTTGATGTCCGAGTCCGGCCCCGGACTCTCCGCCAGCGTGAGGGTGCGCACCAGAGCCCCCGCACTCCGCTCCAGCTCATAGAGCTCGCCGCGTGTGGCCGGAGAGATATAACGTGACACAAAGACCGCATTTCCCACCACAGCCAAAGCTCGCGCTGAAGTTAAACCCACTGCTTCCCAGATCGTGGCCCCCGAGCTGATGTCCAACGCCCACACCTCATGGATGCCCTCCAAGCTCACGTACACCCGCGAGAGCTCCGGGTCCACCACCACCCCTCCCGGACGGCCTCCCGGCTGGAGCGGAATTCGGTCGATCTCCGTCATGGAGAGGGTGTCGATCACCGACAGATCATGACTCTCTTGATTGGCCACCCACAGGTTCTCTTCTCGATCCAATGCCACACTCAGCGGATGACTGCCCACCGGGATCTCTTTCATCACCTTGAGCTGCACGGTGTCGATGGCCGTGACCGTGTTGGCGTCCGGATTGACCAGCCAGGCCACTCCCAGCAGCGGATCGTAGGCCATCGGCGCACTATGAGTCGGCAAAGCAGCCAACGGCGGATAGATCACCGTCACTCGTTTGGTGTCTGAGCTCACCTGCTCTAAGCTGTCTTTGACACTCAAGATGGCGGTAAAATGGCCCTCGCGGGTGTAGGTGTGCATAAAACCCGACTGGGTAGACCAGGCCGAGGGTGCAGTACCATCCCCCGGATCCCATCGATATTGAAGGGTTCCCACCCCTCCGCGTGTCCGCTCGCCGGTCAACACCACCGGCGTGTTAAGCTGCGTCAAGACGTCCGCGCCCCCATCGGCAATCGGCGGATTGACCAGCTTGGGACCGGTGGTAAAACTCACCCGGGTGGTGGTTGCCAGCGCATTGCCCGCATAATCCCGCACTCCACCGGCCAAAAAGCTCAAGGTATAAGAGGTCTCCGGCTCCAGGGTGGCGGAGAGGTTCACCAAACCCTGCTGCACGCTGAATCTCAGCACTGCCGCCGTCCCGTCTGCTTTGGTTAAGGTCACACTCGAGGCATTCACCGAGCTTACCAAGATCTGATCGCTGAAGGTCGCACCAAAACGGGCCGTCAAGGGCACTCCCGTTGCACCCTGAGCGGGCTGAATGAAGTTTAACACCGGCGGCTCGGTGTCGGGTAAGCTCTGATGTGGCACCAGCCGACTGCCGATGTTAAACTGTGTCAAGTTGTGATCGTCACTCACCACTATGAGATTGGCAATCGAAGATACAAAGTCGTGATCGACCTCCAGGTTGCTCTGAATGGTGAAGCTGCCCACGGACACCGGCTTGGTCTTGTCGCGCGCATTCACCTTGTAGGCCGCCGAGGAGTTGCCCACAAAGATGTTGTCGTCTTGCACCACGGCATAGGCGCCTCCCCCAGACAAGGGCAGGTATGAGAGGGTCTTCGGTGCGTTGAGATCCCGCACATCCATGATCTCCACGCCCCCCGATTCACGGGCGAGATAGAGATGCCCCCCATTAAAATGTGCTGCATAAGCAGAGCCCGCTTGTTCGATCTCCTTGATCAACAGTGGATTGGCTGGATCACTCACGTCAAAGACTCGGGTATATGCACCTTCGGAGCTAAACTGATAGAGCAGGTTGCCCACGACGTACACTGAACCACACCGAAATCCGCCCTCCATGCGCACTTGGTTGAGCACTTTGGGCCGATTCAGATCGGTGACGTCCACGACGTAGAGGCCGTTAAAGGCACCCGCCACAAAGATATAGGGGGCTTGAACCGCCACCCACCACGCGCCAAAATCATAGTCGCTGGGCATCACACCCGGTAAGCTGATGTTTTTGGCCACCACCGGATCGGTGGGATCGTTTAAATCCCACAGGTTGATGCCGTTTGAAGCAGGCACGACCGCCAGCCACCCCTGAGAGGTCTCGATAAATCCCGTCGAGTGGCCCTCGCGCTGAAACGCATTGTCTCCCTGCCCCACCAAGACCGGATTGTACGGGTCGGTGATGTCAAAAAGTGAGAGGCCACCTTCAAACATCCCCTTCGCGTACACAATCCCCAAGTGGCCGCCAAACCAGAAGGCCGTCCCATGATAGTCCGGCGCTTGCTCGCCGTTGATGGCGGAGAGCTCGGTGAAGAGCTCGCCACTGGTGAAGGTAAAAGCAGGCACGGGGTTCTCGAGGGCCGCCAGAGAGGGCTGAGGCGGAGCGGACACCACCGGGGCGGATCCCACGGACCCTCGAGGCGCCGCTCCTGCCAACGTCGGTGCTGCCAACGTCGGTGCAGCCAACATCGGTGCTGCCAACGCCAGCATGCCCACAAAAAAGACACACGACACACTGGCGCTGAGACGCCTGACTCGGACACAGGCGCTCGTAAAGCCACCCTCGCCGGAATTCACCCCGGCGGATGGAGGCTGGACGTGATCAGGCTGAGGCGTTGGCGGCGAAGCTGAGAACATGGCATGGCGCATGGTGAACCTCCCAAGACAAACATCAGAGCTCGAACCACTCGAGCAGGCAGACAAGAGATGCTCTCGCAGATTAGCCGGAAGCATGAGGTGCGGCTACAAAGAGCCGCAAACCGGTGTATGATGGGGAGCATGGATTGAACGTACTGGGAGCCCCTTTGAAGCGTACACTCAAAACACTGCGTCTCACCCCTCCTTCGCTTGCGACCCTCTTTTTGACCCTGGCCCTGCTCTGGGCGCTGTTTCAGCCCCTGCTCTCCGGTGACCTCGGCTGGCATATCCGCGTGGGACAGTTTTGGCTCGAGCGAGGTACGGTGCCCGTCACAAACTTTTTGTGTTATCCCGCCCTCACGCACCCGTGGGTCACGCATGAGTGGCTCTCAGGGGTGCTGTTTGCCCTGCTCGATCAGGCCGGAGGGCTGAAGCTGCTGATCCTCGTCCGTGGACTGCTCTTTGTGGCCACCCTCACCTCCCTGTATCAGCTCGGCAAACGGCTCGGCGCGGAGCCTCTGTTGCTGGCCTTTCTGCTCCTGCTCTCGATGTTGACCCTAGCGCTGCATGTGTCACTCAGACCGTGGTTGTTCTCAAACCTTCTGCTGGTCATCTGCCTGGGACTGACGGAACAGATCCGCTCTCGGAGTGGATCCGAGCCGCTGCTCTGGCTCTATGTGGGGATCTTAGGGCTGTGGATCAACCTCCACGGAGGTTTTGTGGTCGGCGTGGCGCTGTTTGGACTCACCCTGCTGGAGTGGATCCGGCAAGGGCGGCGTCAAGAAGGGCTCGGCGGACGGCGACTGCGCATGCTCAAGGGGCTCGGCTTCGGCTTCGCCACGTTTGCAGTGTTACTCTTTCATCCGCATGGGCTCGAAGGGCTGCTGCTGCCCCTGCGATACGCGCTCGGGGAGTCTCAGAGTGGACTGGCGCTCACCCGCGAGATCAAAGAATGGGGCCCGCTCGAGCTGGACTCGTTTTTTGGAGGGGTGTGGATGGTGTGGGTCGGCCTGGGTGGGCTGGCGATGCTGATCAGTCCCGTGGCCCGTGCTCGCCCCGAAGTGCCTCTGGCGGTGCTGTTTTGCCTGCTCTCACTTCAGGCGGTCAGGCATCTGCCCATCGCCGGGCTGCTGCTCTTTCCGATGATCGCGGAAGGACTACTGGAGCCCCTCGGACGTTGGCTGCGCCGACAAGAAGGACGAGGGATGCGGTTTGTAGAAGGGCTCTCAAGGTTAGAAGGTCAGGCCACGTCCGGGACGCTGCTGCTGCTGCTCGTGCTGGGGCTGGGACTGTATGGGCTGGACACTCGCACGGCCACATTTGAGCAGAGCCGGATGCAGGGGAAGGGATATCCGCTCCAGGTGGTGCTGAGGCTGGCGCAGCTCCCCCCCAAACACCTGCTGAACCACTACGACTGGGCCGGATTGGTGGCCTGGAAAGCCCCTCAGCAGCCCTTGTTTATCACCCCGGTGAACGATGCTTATCCACGCGCCCTGTTTGAGGACTTCTTTGATATGCTCAACCTCTCACCGGGCTGGGAAAAACGGCTCGAGCAGTATGAGGTGGAGCGGGTACTCTTGCCCAGCTCGTCGGCGCTGGTGGCTCAGCTCAAACAACATGGCGACTGGCAGGTGCTGGAAGAGCTGGAAGGTGCCTGCCTGCTGGAGCGGAAACCGGCGCTGACACCCCCAGAATCCGATTCAGCAGGAGAAATTCCCCTGCTCCAGCCTCTCCCGCTGAGAAACTAACCCCCGTGCTCAGCCCTCCCAGGTGCGGCGATCTTGTTTGACACGAGCTCGGTGTTTTTTCTCGGACACCCGCCGCTCAACAGAGCCTCGAGTCGGTCGCGTAGGCCGCCTCAGCGGATCGTCGTGCAGGGCATCGGCCACCAACGCTTGCAGCTTCTCGTGACAGTCGCTGATGTTTCGCCCTTGATCCCGAAAGCGCTGGCTGGTAATCAACAACACGCCCTCCTGGGTTATGCGATGGCCCAGCCGCTCCAGGAGCCGCTGCTGGACGTGCTCCGGAATATAAGGACTGTCCCGCACTGGCAAGCGTAACTCCGCCCGCGAGTTCACTTTGTTGACGTTCTGCCCGCCCGCTCCACTCGAGCGCGAGAAGTTTAGCTCATACGCATTCTCAGGAATTCGGCTCAGATCGAAGTACATCGGCTGACTCCCAGATAAAACAGCACCCTGGCTGCTCGTTTTTCAGCGAGAGCTGACCTCCCGCCGATTCCACCCACGCCTTGGCAATCGCCAGCCCCATGCCGGTGCCACCTTCGGCGCGTGCGGTGGTAAAAAATGGCTCAAAAATACGCTGCTGGTTGGCCGGTGAGATGCCCGGTCCTTGATCCCAGATCTCAAGCTGCACACGACCCGAGGGCAAATGCCGCGCTCGAATCCCCGCCGCAGCCCCCGGCGCATGGGTCAAGATGTTCTCCAGCAGGTGTTGCAGGATGGCCTCGAGGCCCGCTTCTGGCAAGGGGAATGACACCTGCTCCAGCCCTTCAAGCTGAAGGCGAAGTCCACGAGGCCCCAGCCGCTCCATGACCCGCTCCACCACCGGCAGGACCGGACACAGCTCCAGCTTAGACTCGGTTCGGCTCAGGTGTTCGGCTCGAGCCAGCTCAAGCTGCTTCTGTAAGAGCCGCTCCAGACGGGTACAGTCTTGCTGAAGATTGTGTACAAAATGGACACGCTCTTCGGAGCTCATGTCTTCACCATGTTCGTCGAGCAGCTCCAGGGCTCCCCGCATGCTGGTAAGGGGGGTCTTGAGCTCGTGGGAGACATGACGGGTAAAAGTCCGCAAAGACTCGGTGCGGGCTTGAAGGGCTCGCGCCATCTGCACCAACGCCTCGGAGAGTCGCGCGACTTCTTGCGTGAACGGATGAGGGAGCGGCACAAGGGATGCACCTTGCTCACGGGCGATCAGCTCCGCCTGAGCCACCAGGGCATCCATCGGACGGCTGATGGTGAAGGAGACCAGCAAGCTCACCCCTCCCACCAGGATCAGCAGGATCAGTCCGGCGGCGATGAGCACCCAGCGGGCTTGATAGAGGGCCTTGTCCACCGGGAGCGGGCTCCGGCTCAGCAGGACAACGCCCACCACACGACCTTCCAGGATCACGGGCATGCTCACGAACACACGCACGCGCGTACCTCGGCTCAAGGAGGATAAGGGGGGGGCAGGCTCATCGGAAATCCGGGTTCGCAGGAGACTGACCTGCTCACCTCGTAAGGCTCGGGCCGCTTCTTCCCAGACGCTAAAATCCAGTCCAAGCTGCTCCCGAGTGCTCGCCACCGCCAAGCCGTTGAGATCCAAGACCCGCATGGAGGCCAGGGTGACACGCTGTGCTTGACTCAACAAGGGCTGGATGGCTTGACCGGCTTGCACGGCCCACGGATCGGGGAGCTGACGGCTCACTCGCGGCTCGGGAGGACGTGCGCGAATGGCATCGTCTCGCAGATCTAAGCGAGGCACCACCGGCTCAAGGGGATCTTCTCGCAGGATCAAGGGCAAAAATCGAGCGTCGGGGACTCGTCCATAACTCGGTCGAGGGATGAGCGGATCGCGTGTGGAGGCCAAGTGCTGGCTCAGGCTTTGGGCGAAAGCGGCTTGGACAAAGGCCCCTTGAGCAATCAGCTCGGCTTCGGTCTGGCGTACCAGGGTGTTATCGTAGATGCGCAGGATGGCAATCCCACCCATCGGCAGGAGCAGGACCAATAGGTTGACACTGAGGAGCAAGGTTCGCAGGCGCAGACGGGACATTTTACACCTTGTCGGCCAGGCGATAACCCAGGCCATGTAAGGTCAGGATCGGATCGATGCCCAGGGGCTCCAGCTTACGTCTCACCCGCCGAATATGACTGTCGATGGTTCGGTCGGAGACCACCACCTCGTCTCGGTAGACCTGATCCATCAAGGCTTCACGGTTGAAGACCCTGTTCGGAGCTTGCAGGAAGGTGCGGAGCAAGTGCAGCTCGGTGGCGGTGAGCACGATCTCGTGGGAGTCTACGCGCACCACACAACGGTCGAGATCGAGGATCAACTTGCCGTGTTGAAGGGTGGTGGGTGCGGCAGCAGGTTTTGGGGTGTCCAAGGGGGTCAGCCGACGGAGGACCGCTTTGACGCGGGCCACCAGCTCCCGTGGGCTGAAGGGTTTGGTAAGGTAATCGTCTCCGCCAAGCTCGAGGCCCAGGATCCGATCCAGCTCCTCGTCGCGTGAGGAGAGGAAGACGATGGGGAGACGACTGGTCGCACGAATGCGACGACAGACCTCCAGACCGTCCAGCTCGGGCATGAGGATGTCGAGGATGAGGAGATCGGGCGTGTGATGTTGGAGAAGTGTGAGGGCTTCTTGACCGTCACGGGCTTCGAGGGTGCGCATGCCCGCTTTTTGGAGGGCAAATCGAACGACGTCTCGAATGTGGGGGTCATCGTCTACGAGTAGGATCAAGGGCGGCAACATCTCACGCTCCCAAACAAACGGGGTGCTGGCCCCTACTGGCACGGTTTAACAGGACAACGTCTCTTCAACAAAAATAAAAAACAAAAACAAAATGGGGTCAAGGGGTCTGCTGGCCCCTTGTGGGTGAGTGTGAGAGGGCAAAGCCCTCTCACACATAAAGGGCTTCGGAGAGGGTGCAGCAAGCTGCACCCTCTTTTTTTAACTGAGAGGACGCTGTCCTCTCAGACACTCCTGC
>JBJTQF010000250.1:0-15237 GCA_046075485.1 Myxococcota bacterium
CACCGCTCAGAGGGGTCCGGCTTGCACCGGGCAGCTACCTGCTCGAGCTGAGAGCCCCCGGACGGCTCCCCACCCGCTATCCGATCCAGCTTCGGCGGCAAGAGCACTGGGACGGCATCCGGCCCGGAGAGCGGAGCCCCTACACCATCGAGCTCCCCCCGCTGGGTGCGCTGGCGGAGGAGGAGTGTTATGTGCCTGCTGGATGGTTCTGGTGCGGCGAAGAACAGCAGACCTTCGATGAGCTCCCTCAGCAGCGGGTCTGGGTCGATGCCTTTGTCATCAAACGTTTTCCCGTCAGCAATCGAGAATACCTCCACTATCTGAACTCGCTGCGCAGTGCAGGACGGCTGGAGGAGCTCCTACGAACTCAGCCTCGGCAGCGCAGCGGTCCCAGCGGACAAGAAGGCCCTCCCATTTACGGCACCCGCGAGGACGGCACCCGCGAGGACGGCACCTTCTGTCTGGTGCGAGATGCGGAGGGCGATCTGTGGCATCCCGAGTGGCCCGTAGTGCTGGTCAACTGGTACGGTGCTCATGCCTATAGTCTCTGGAAAGCAGAGATGAGTGGTCTTCCCTGGCGACTACCGGGTGAGCTGGAGTATGAAAAGGCCGGGCGTGGTGTGGATGGTCGCCATTTTCCCTGGGGAGATTTTGGAGAGCCCACCTGTTTTGTCAACCTCGACACCTTCCAGGGCAAAGCAGTGCCAGCGGAGATCTCAGACATTCGCAGTGATCTCAGCCCCTATGAAGTGACGGGCTTAGCGGGCAATAGTCGCTCGTGGTGTCTCGATGTGTATCAGCCGACGGGCCCCCGTTTGTTGCATCAGCTCTATGCACCGGAGCTCCAGGATGCGCAGCAGCTCGTGCCGCGCTGTGTACGAGGCGGGAGCTTCATGTTAAGAGCACCCAATGGGCGCGTGGCAGGACGCTCATGGGGAAGTGCATCAAATCGTTCGGCCATCGTGGGGCTCCGGCTGGCCCGTCCGTATCTTCCGACCCACAAACGCTGATCAAGAGGTGTGGCGCGGCGGTAAAAAATAGGGGGCGCGGCTCAGCTCGGCTCCGGCTCGTCCTCTTCGTTTTCGTCGCTGCGTTTCACCGACAGGTTATATTTCTTGATCAGCCGATAGAGCGCAAAACGATTGGCCAGTCCAAGCTCGGGCCAGACGCGATCTTGCACCCCCTGGTGTTTGTCGAGGCAGGCTTGAATGACCTCCGGGGTCAGCTCCACCGCAGGCACACGAGGCCGGACGGGTTCTGGTGCGGATTTCTCCCGCTGCTCAGGCTCGCGGGCGCGCTCAGGCGTGCGAAGCTCGGCCTTTTTGCCCACCGACATTCAGGAGATCTTTGAGGATGACCTCGACGAGTCTCTGTTCAGCAGCTTCACCGGCGACGTCGGCATGTATTATGCCCGCCCGTTTGTCTACTTCCTGGAGGCCACTGCGGCCAACATCGACGCCATCGACAACGGCACGGCGGTCTTCCCCAGCTCCTCTGGCCTGAACTTCTTTGACGACTCGGATACCGCTGGCAAGGTGGAGACCCGGGATGAGGATCTCTTGAAGGCCTTCTCCCGCGCCGTCACCTATCTGCAGGGCAAGCTGGGCGCCGATATGTCTCAGTGGCATTGGGAGCGTCTGCACCAGTGGAGCATCTCGGATCAGACGCAGCCCTGGCTGGGAACGCCGAACCAGGGTCCGTATGGGGTGGATGGCTACGGCTTTGCGGTCGATTGTTCGGACGGCACCCTCTTCTCGAACAACGATCTGCCCAGCAACTTCTCGGTGGGGAAGATTCCGACCATCAAGATGATCATGGACTTCTCCGATGGCGAAATCCAGGCCTACAACACCATTCCGGGGGGCCAGAGCGAAGATCCCAGCAGCGTTCACTACAACGATCAGACCCTGACCTGGATCAGCGATACCAGCCCGCCGCTGCCCTTCACCCGTGAAGAAGTGGTGGCCGAGACCGAAGAGCGCTGGACCCTGCCCCAGGGCTTCCCCGAGGTGGCGCGGGTCGTGGAGCAGTAACCCACGACGGTTGTGTTTTTCTGCCTGCCCCTTGCCCCCTCCCGGTAAACTTCCTTTACTCTTTTCCCTTCCACCGCTCCGTCCCATGGTCAATCCTTTTTGCCGTGGGGGCCACCCTCCCACACCGTGGCCGCATTGGACGTTCGTAACTGCCTGGTATTCAAAGCGATTCAAGAATATTTTAGATGCGGCATCTCGTGGCACGCTCGGTGCATTTCAGGGCGCATGAACCGCCTTCCGTCAACCGGTTCGACGGCAGGGGTCTCGACCAGCTCACCCCCAGGGCCAGGCACGCCCTTTTGGATAGAGGAGACAACGATTATGAAGCGCACCCAAAAGATGTCCGGGATGGATGGATTCTGCCGTCAACCCACTGGAAGCCAGCGGCTTGGAGGCTGGGCCCTGCGTCTCAAGCTGGCATTGGTGCTGGTGCTGGTGGGCTCGGCCAGTGCAGCTCGCGCAGAGGATGCACCGGAGGCTGTCCCGCTTGCGGCGGTTGAGCCCGCAGCACCGGTCTCTGCACCCATCGACGCCGCCCCTGTCGCAATTGAGGCTTCGGATGTACCAGCGATAGCGACGCCATCCTCTCCGCAGGCGGTGGTCGCGTCGGCCGAAGGGGCTCCGGCTTCCTCCACCCTGGGACGAGGCCCTGCAAAGAGCGGCTCCTTCGGTCTGGGTTTGGCCCTGGGTAACCTGACTACCCTATCTAACTTTGTCCCCACATTTGAGCTCTATCCCCGGCTTGGTCTGAGCGGTAAGTACTATTACAACGAACACCTGGCCAGCCAGTTCCAACTGAGTCGGGGAGCGGTTGGCAAGATCGGTTCCAGCAATCGCTATTTTTCCACCGGCACCAGCCTTCTCCTGGAGGGCCAGCTCTTTAAGGTTGGCAGTCAGTCGGTTCGTGGCAACCTGGGGGCGGGTCTGCTGGCCTGGTGGGTAACGCATGAAAGTCAGGTCATGCTCAATGTGCCGTTCCTGGTGGGCATCTCCATTCCGTTGGAGACCATACCGGTGGAGCTCTTTGTGAATTTTGGGTTCACCAAGACCCTGGGCTGGGTATCATCCGAGGGCTTTGAGGCCAAATTCCTGGAGCTGGGAGACTTCTATCGCACCACGGGCATTGGGGCCCGGTACTACTTCTGAGGTGAACCGCGGGCGTGAGCGTGCGTGCGTGCGTGGGCAGGGGCCTGCGTGTACGCGCAGGCGGGGGAGCACCGTCTGGCAACTAAAAACCCCACCCGACGGTGAGTCAGGTGGGGCAGGGGCCTGAAACGGCATCTTTTGCGCACGGACTCAAGCGCATTCCAGCCGTATCAGGCGTTGGTCTTGAGTCCAATCAATACGTCAGCAGGCGCAGCAGCTCCGGGGGCCAGATAAAATAGGGCAGCCCCGGGTGCTCAGTTCCCTGCCTCTGGTCCCCGGTCTGACCGGAAAGCCGACCATTGACCGGGGCGTTCGTCTGGCCCATCAGCGGCTGCTCGACGGGAGGGGTGCTGGGCAGTGGTGCTGGGGGTTTGGACCCTGACCTTACCGTGACCTTTAATACAGGATCCCATGACAGCCCCATGACAGAGCTTTGATATGGTAGACTTCTCATGCGAGTAAGCGCATGCCTGTGAAATCACCACCCACCGTCTCCCACAGGAGGTTCCCCTTGAAGGCTCGATTGATTTCCGTGTGGAACTGGTTTGAGATCACCTTGGTGATCTTGTCTTTTACCGTGATCGTGAGTGTTATTTATGCGCTCACGGCTCCGTTTGACAAAGTGCGGCGTGTGGTCGGCTTTGTCTTCCGTAAGGGTGGCCACCTGATGGTGCTGCTCAACCCACTCTGGAGGGTCACGCTCAGCGGCTTTATGCCGGAAGGACGCATAAAGGGGTATGTGGTGGTGGCCAATCACCAGTCGAGTGCGGACATCCCGGTGATCAGCCATGTGCCGTGGGAGATGAAGTGGCTCTCGAAGGAGTCGAACTTCCGCCTGCCCGCTTTTGGCTGGATGATGCGCATGGTGGGCGATATCCCCCTGCATCGAGGGGATAAGGACAGTGCGTCGAAGGCCATGCAAAAGTGTCGCTGGTATTTGGACAACGGCATGCCCGTCATGATCTTCCCAGAGGGCACACGCAGCGATGACGGCTCCATCAAACCCTTTAAGGAGGGTGCCTTCCGCTTGGCCATCGAGAGTGGACATCCCATCTTGCCAATTGTGGTAGCCGGTACACGACACTGTCTGCCAAAACGTTCGTGGATCTTCAGTGATCGCGCGCGCATCCGGGTGCATGTGCTGCCGCCGGTCGAGGTGACAGGCTTAACGCTGGCGGACGTAGACCTGCTGCGAGATAAGGTCCGAGCTCAGATCGAGACCACGTTCCACCAGCTCATGGAGCGTCTGGAGTCCACAGAGCTGCCCGTGCCCGCACCGGTGAGACCGGTGGCGCTCGAGGCTTAATCTCAGACTCAATCTCAGGCTCAATCTCAGGCTTAATCTCAGGCTCAATCTCAGGCTCAATCTCAGAGGAGTGAGCGCATGGGCTCCATGTTAACGTTGGATGGTGCGCAAGGAGAAGGTGGAGGACAGATCCTTCGGACTTCGCTGGCGCTCTCGATGGTGACTCAGACGCCGATTCGCCTCACGCGCATCCGTGCGGGAAGGGCAAAACCGGGGCTTCAGCGTCAGCATTTGACGGCGGTGTTGGCGGCAAAACAGGTCGGCTGTGCCACGGTGCAGGGAGCGGAGCTCAACAGCACGGAGCTGACCTTTTCTCCTTCGGTGGTGGTGCCGGGAAGCTACCGCTTTGCGATTGGCACGGCGGGCAGTGTGAGCCTGGTGCTTCAGACGGTCTTGCCCGCGCTGCTGACGGCGGAGCGGGTGTCTCAGCTTGTCCTGGAGGGGGGCACGCATAACACAATGGCACCTCCCTTTGATTTTCTCGCCCGGGTCTTTGTGCCGCTGCTGGAGCGGATGGGGCCACGGCTGACCCTCTCGCTGGAGAAATATGGCTTCTATCCAGCGGGGGGAGGTCGTGTGCAGGTGACGCTCGAGCCGACAAAGGTGCTCCAGCCGCTCACGTTGCTGGAGCGCGGGCCGGTGGAACGCTGGAGGGCACGGGCGCTGGTCTCCAGTCTCCCGGAGACGGTGGCGGCACGGGAGCTCAAGGTGCTGGCTCAGGCGCTTCGACTCCCCCGTGAGTGTCTGTCTCAGGAGGGTGTGACAAGTGCAGGTCCAGGCAATATCGTGATGTTGGAGGCGGAGACCCCGTCGGTCACAGAGCTCTTTTCGGCGGTGGGAGAGAAGGGCCTTCCCGCAGAGCAGGTGGCGTCACGGGTGGCAGAGGAGGCGCTCAGGTGGCAAGAGGCAGAGGTGCCGGTCGGGGAGCACTTAGCGGATCAGCTCCTGCTGCCGCTGGCGCTGGCGGGAAAAGGGAGCTTTCGCACGGTCAAACCGTCCCTACACACGACCACCAATCTGGAGGTGATCCGCCGCTTTTTGGGCACTACCTTCCGCGTTGAACAGGAATCGGAGCTCGCCTATCGCATCGAGGTCGGCTGAACGTCGTGAGGGCGTGGGTGATGTTCCACGCTGAACACTCTGCGCCGGGTGAGGGCGGGGAGGCCACGCCACTGGACAAGCTCATTCTGGTGGCTTTTCCCAACTCGAAGTGTTTTTCTAAACCTCAAGCCTGATACGCACCTCTCGACGCGCGCGTGTCAGCACCGCCCGTCGTCCCAAGCGGGTCTTGTGGGGACCCCCCAGACGCACCCGGGGCATCTCCTCGGGTGGCACTCGCAGCTCCAGCCGAATCTCCAGCGGATGTTCCAGATACAGTGAGGCCCGTCGGCGGAGCTCGGGCACTCGTGAAGCCCCCGGCTCAAACTCGGCAAGCTGTTCACGCTGGACCGGTCCAAGCTCCACGGTGATGGCCCCCGACCGATCCCAGATCCGCCGTCCCAGCACCAGATTCTGGCTCAGGCGATGTGTTTGCCCCTGTGTTTGACCCTGTGTTCCAAAGCGGAAACGCTCTGAAGATGGGATTTCCACGCGACGCAGGCGGAAGGGTATCACCCTGACAGGCATATTCAGCACTTCTTGAAACAGCAACCTCAGCCCTTCTGCGGGACGAGTGGCCATCAAAAACAAACCATTGTGCCGTAGACTCAATGGATCCGGTGGGCCCTCAGCGGACGTCGAATGACCCGCTTGAGATGCCGCATCAGGCATGATTCGACTTCCCGTCAAGCCCACCAGCGCCACAAGCTGCCGCAATAAGCCATCCACCGACAGCGGCGCCTGCTCCACACGCGGCTTCTGCCAGCTCCGAAACAAGAGTGAGAGCAATCGATGGTGGAAGAGATCCAAAAAAGCGCGAAGCTGCGGATGTTCGTCGTCCTCCAGCAGCACTTCCTGGACATAACTCAACGGGAGAGGAGAGTCTGATCCCATCAGGCCCAAAAAGTAGGTGGTGAGGACCACTTGGGAAGATGGCATGTCCTCACGCTGAGATGCCCACTCAATGGAGGCCAGATCTCGGTTTGGAAAGGTCATCGACGGGGAGACTCGAAAGCGTAGAGATTCTGCCGTGAGTGGACCCGGAAGACCGATGGGATGCGCGGCGAGCGCTGGCAACCTCTCCGGGGCAACACCCGAAGGCATGGGATTAAGCTCCCCCGTGTGAGAGAGCGTTCTCGGGGCATCTCCCCGCAGCAACACTTGGAGGAGTCGCACCGCTTGGAGCCACGGATGCCCTCCACCGAGTAGATCTGGATCTGTTCGGGTGTCTTGTCATCGGTGGGGAGTCGATACTCTGCCTGTGACGAGTCTCCGGCATTCACGCGCACTGTATTCGGGAAGAGGTTGATGGCAGGGACACAGTGGAGCCGCACATCTTCGGTCGTTAAGCCGCTGAGCTGGGCAGGATCCACCTCCAGGGTCAGCTCCAGGGTAAACTGTCTCAGGGCTTGAAGGGTGGCCAGCCGCTCCAATCCATAGAAGCCAAAGGTGCGAAACTTGGCAGGAAAGATCAACCACTCATGCAGATGTCGCTGCTGCATGGCTTGAGCTGTCTTGTGCGGAAGAATGGCTTCGTCTTCCTCCATGCCCAGCGGACGGAGCTGGCGAATAGAGACCGGTCGATCTACCACCTTCTCGAGCTGAGGCCCCACAAAAACTTTCAAGTGCAGTGCCGAGAGCCGACGCCGAAGCGCCATTGCGAAGACCTCTCCCGCTGGCAACCTGTCGAGGAGCTGAAAACGTAAAGGGCCTCGTCCTTCATGCGCAAGCTGTGTGGCCGGAAAGATATCAAAGGTCAGGGTGATGCGCGATTGCTGAGGCCCTCGTCCCTCCAGCGCCAGCGCCTTTAGAGTAACCGGATAGACGGTCACGGCTGCCGTGGTCTGGAACGTACACGGGTAGGCGGCTTGAGGCTCCGTCTTGAGCAAAAATCCGCGTGGGATGAAGTCCGCCTGCTGAAGAATACCCGGCTGAGGTCTAAACTCAATGAGCCCACAAGCAGGCGTCGGACGCAGGGTCTGAGGCCATATATGTTGTATCATGGGATGAACGAGCACATCCCCTACGTGCTCAATCGCATCCACGGTATGAGCGGCCAAAAAGCTGAAACCTTGTGTCAAACGACGCAGCTCAGGATCATCTCCAAACAGGTTGAGCTCAGCGGCAGCTTCGGGATACTGTTGCGCAAAGTCTTGCTGAAGGCTTCGCTGATACTCCAGCTCATCTTCGTAGCGTCGCTTGAACATATGAACGCCCTCTGAATGCCGTGGAGCCCGAAGAATACCTGGGACAAGCGGCGCTGCTGACCCTCAACGGACTCAGCACCCCTCGGCTGGTTCATGGCATGATCGAGCGTTTTGAGCTGCTGCTCATCGGACGACGCTTCACCCACTATCGAGCGGTGCTGGTGCCCAGTATCGCGCCGCTTCAGCTTCGCCAGCAGTCTCGCATCTTTCAGCAGCTCAGCACCCCAGACATTGTGCAGAAGGTGCTCAAAGAAGCGGGCATTCCCGGGGATGGCATCGAGCTGCTCCTCGAAGGACAGTATCCTGCTCGGGACTACTGCGTGCAGTATCAGGAGAGTGATCTTCGTTTTATCTCCCGCCTGCTGGAAGAAGAAGGCATTTTCTACTATTTCCGCCACGAGCCCGACCGAGATGTGATGGTGTTAGGGGATGATCCCCAGAGCCTCGGAGGGCTGGAAGCGCCTTCGGTGGTGACGTTCCGCGATGAGTCCCGCTCGACCGCCTTGCAGGAAGAGCACCTCTTTTTGCTCCAGAGCTCCGCCCGCCTGCGTGCGGGAACCTTTAGCCTCAAGGACTATAAGTTTGTACAGCCCAACTTGGACCTGAATGCCACCCATTCTGGGGAGCTCAGCCCGGAGCTAGAGGTGTATACGTGGCCCGGCGAATACGTGGATCCCGCACTTGGGCAGCGGCTGGCAAGAGTACGGGCGGAAGAGGCGCTGGCGCAACGCCATCAGCTCCGTGCGGTCGGCACATGTCGCTTTCTTCAGCCAGGACATGTCTTTACGGTGATTTACCATCCCAGAGCGGACTTCAACCGTCCTTATCTCCCGCTGCATCTTCATCACGAGGCGGAACAGCCGGGGGTGCTCGAAGAAGAAGAAGGGACAGAGCAGCGGCTCCAGACCCGCTATCGTTGCCAGCTCCGCTTGATCTCGGCGGAGACGGTCTTTCGTCCTCCGCGTGTGACCCCTCGGCCCGTGATCCCGGGCGTTCAGTCGGCCTTTGTGGTGGGTCCGGGAGGAGAGGAAATTTATACCGATGCACACGGTCGCGTGAAAGTGCAGTTCCATTGGGATCGGCAAGGCAAACGCAACGAACAGAGCTCGTGTTGGATTCGGGTCAGCCACCCCTGGGCCGGCGCTGGTTTTGGAGCGGTCTTCCTCCCCAGAGTGGGCCAGGAAGTGTTGGTTCAGTTCTTAGAAGGAGACCCCGACCGCCCTGTGTTGGTGGGACGGGTGTTTAATGGCGCCACGCCTCACCCCTATGCCCTGCCGTCGGACAAGACCATCTCCACCCTGAAGACCCGCAGCTCACCGGGAGGGAAGGGCTTTAATGAGCTGCGTTTTGAAGACAAATCCGGTAAAGAAGAGGTCTTCCTGCACGCACAACGGGACTTCAATGAGCTGATCCGAGCCAACCATGCCCGTCAAGTAGGAGGCCACTCCGACACTACCGTCAAAAAACACATCCGCCTGCGCTCCACCTCTGATGCGATCTATCTGAGCGCACCCAAAAAGATTGTCATGACCGTGGGCAAGAGCAAGCTGGTGCTCACCCCCGACAAGGTGATCCTCACCTCCCCCGAGATCTGGAGTGTTGCAGAGGGTCAGAATCACCTCAAAGGAGGGGTGGTCAAGCTCAACTGCGCGGGCAGCCCACCCCAGGATGGGGAAGAAGGTACTGCTTCCGGCGTCGCGTTGAAGAGCGGCGCGAGCTCGTCTGCAACGCCAGGCGCGGATGCGACCTCCTCCACCGTCAGCACTGCGGCCAAGAGTGCGACCACCACTGCGGCATCCGAGGGTCTGGGGGCCAACGTCTTAAAAACGCTGGGAAGTCTGGCCGAAAAAGTGGATGTGGTCGGCTATCTCAACAAGCTCAAGACCTCCAATGCATTTCTGGACTACCTTCGCACGGCGGCCATTCCGGGGGCCACCGCCTTTCAAAACACACTGGTCACGGCGCTCAAAGAAGGACGCCTGCCCACGGGCGAGGAGCTCAAAGCCGCTGGTGTGGAGGCGCTCTCGGGAGGAGTCAGCGAGGTGTTGGGCAAAGCGGTGTCGGAGCATCTGCCCGATGATTGGCCTGCCGAGGCACGGACTGCACTGGTAGACCTCATCAAAAGCTCCAGCAAATCTGCGGTGAGTACCGCCGTGCTCACCCCCACGGAGATGGATACCTGGGCGGAGACCTTCAAATCAGACGCTACAAAAACCGCCGGGAAGGTCTTCGGTGCCTTTGCAGAGCGGGAAGTACAAGCGTATCTGAAGCGACACGCTTCTTCGGATCCCAATTTGGCCGAAGAAACCCTTCAGACCGCATTGCCAGGCGCAGTGGGTGGTTTGGTGCGCGAAGGTGTTCCAGTATTGCTCGGCAAGCTCTTTTGATGACCGAACGTTTTGAACTGAGGGATTGGACAATATCATGACCTCCCAGAGCAAAGTTTTATGGAAAGAGGGTGCCTTTCTCACCCAACAGCACATGCAGCAGGCGGAGCGTCATCTCAACAGCACCTTGCAGCAGCGTTTTTATGCCCTCGCGCCCTATGCGTGGGGGGTTACGCACCTGCGCTGGAACGAGGCGGCACTGGCTCAGGAGCGGCTGGAGCTGCTCAGCTTTCAGGGCATTCTCCCCGATGGCACCGTCTTGAACCTGCCCGAGACCGATCCCTTGCCTCGTCCGCGCCCGCTGGTGTTGGGGCAAAACACCGCTTCGGTGGAGGTCTCGCTGGGCGTGCCGGTGATGCGGCCTCGAGCGCCGATTTCGTCTCCCGATGCCAGTCGAGCCGACATGCGTTATCTGGAGCGGGTGCAGGAGATCCCCGACGAGAACGATCCGACCTTGCTGGAGCCGGTGGAGCTGGGTTTGCAGAACGTGCGCCTGGTGCTCTCTGGGGAGCCGCTGGAGGGCACGTTGCTCCTGCCGGTGGCGCGGGTCGTGCGTACACCCTCCGGGACGCTGAGCTTCGATGCCCACTTCATCCCACCCTGTACGGGGATTGGGGCTGCTCCTGCGCTCATGCGCATCGCCCACGAGCTGGTGGGCATGGTGAGCGCACGCGCTCAGAGTCTCAGCCAGGACATGGTGCGTCAGGGCCAAGAGCCTTTCACCCTGGAGGGTCTGGAGATGCCCAAGTTTTGGTATGTCCACACCCTCAACAGTCATGGGGCGGTGCTGGAGCACCTGCTAGAGCATCCGGGCACCTCCCCTCGACAGCTCTTTGAGGAGCTGTTGCGGCTGCTGGGTGCGCTCTCCACGTTTGCGCTGCGTCGAGAGCCAGGGCCCACCTATCGGCATGAGCGGCTGGCGGAGAGCTTTAGCAGTCTCCAGCATCGTCTGAAAGAGCTGCTGGCGCGGCTTTTTTTGGCACCCTACGAGGTCATTCCGCTGATCAAAAAGGACAGTCACTGGGTGGGACGGCTGGGAGATCCGAGGCTGAGGCAGGGGGGCATTTTTTTCTTGGCGGTCAGTGGGGATATGCCTGCGGCGGACTTGGTGGGGCGTTTTCCGTCGGCGTGTAAACTCGCCAGCCTGGATGGGATTGCTCGAGCGGTGCGTTTGGCGGTTCCGGGGGTGGAGGTGAGCCATATTCCACGGCCTCCTTCGCCGGTGCCCATGCGTCGTGACGCGGTCTATTTTCGGGTGGTAACGGAAGGGGCGGAGTGGGAGGCCATTCGGAGCACGGGGGCTTTGGCGCTTTATCTCCCCAACTGGCTGCCGGGCCTGGAGCTGGAGCTGATTGGCGTCTTGCCGCGAGAGGTCTTGCGGGAGTCTTCGTCGCGCGGGTGAGTCGTGCGGGTGAGTCGTGCCGGTGAGTCGTGCCGGTGAGTCGTGCCGGTGAGTCGTGCCGGGTTGCCGGGTTGGGCGGGCGATGGTTGATCCACCGTGGAGGCCGCGAGGGGTGAGCATGAGCCGACTGAAGCTGAAGGTTTTAAATACGTCGCTGGCGGGTACGGAGCTGACCCTGGAGCCACCGGGGGGGGTGTTGGGTCGGCGGCGTGACGTGGAGCTGTGTCTTCGGCATGTGGGGCTCTCGGGGCAACATGTGCGGTTTCAGTGGGAGGCGGCGCGGGGTTGGCTGGTATCGGATGCGGGCAGCACCAACGGTACATGGTTGAGTGGGGTACGGCTGGACGGGGTGCCCAAAGTGTTGGGGGCTGGTGCGGAGCTGAGCTGCGCGGACCTGGAGCTGAGGGTGTGGACGGAGCCGCTGGTCTCCGCGCTCCCGGTGGAGTCGGCCCCTGAGACGATGGTGTACGGGGTCAGTCTGTTTCAGGCGGCGAAGGCGGAGCGGGTGGATGTGCCGGTGGACGCCAATTCTCCGGCCAAGCCGGAGCCGGGGGTGAGACCCCCTTCTACGCGGGCGGGGGTGGCAACGGAGCTGCTGGAGTTGCCGGAGCGTGCGTCACCGGAGCGGGCGTCATCGGAGCTGGACATTACGGTATTGGACAGCGCGTCGTGGGTGGTGCCGGTTGAGGGCATGCCGGAGCGGGTGCCACCGGTTCAGTCGGAGCCGAAGCAGGTCTTGCCGGTTGAGGGCATGTCGGAGCGGGTGCCACTGGTTCAGTCGGAGCCGGAGGTGGTGAGTGTGAGGCCCAAGCGGTCTCCACTTCCGGGTGGACGGGAGGATGAGCGGGTGCCGCTCTCCCGGATGAGCGAGCCGGTGAGGGATGTGAAGCCCATTCCGATCCGGGTGGAGGTTGCGCCGGAGACGGAGGAGCTGGTGGTGAACGTGGTCTCGGCGCCGTCTTTGGTGCGCCCGGTGTCGCCTCCGCCCCGGTTGGACTCGGAGCGTATGCCGGAGGGCCAGGCGTTGCGGGCGCTGGTGCGTGAGGGGCGTGCGTTGGCGGATGCGCTGGGGGAGACGTTGGAGTTCTTGGCGCATGGGCTCTCGACGGGGGTGCATCGGGAGAAGCTGGAGCAGACGCTGGAGGAGGCGTCGTTGCGTCTGGCGGATTTCAGGAGTCGTCTGGAGGACGGTCTGGGAGGTACACGATGAAGCCAGCGGGACGGGTGGGAGACATTGCATTTTGTCCATCGGATTCGCATGGGTGCCCGGGATGTGCGCATCCGGTGCAGGGACCGGCGATCCAGGGCTCTCCGAACGTGCTGATCAACGATCTTCCGGCGCTGAGGGTGGGGGATCCGGGCATCCATGCCGCGTGTTGTGGGGGGAATCAGTGGAAGGCGAAGGAGGGGGCGAGGAGCGTCCTCATCAATGATAAACCATTGCATCGCCAGGGTGATGCCAGTTCGCATTGTGGTGGCAATGGAAAACTAATGGTGGGCAGCAATGATGTGGTTGTGGGCGAACTCACACAGGCTGGCCAGACTGAATACGATCAAATGTTTATTATCTACTTTGCCGATAGCAATGAGCCGGTCTCCAATGTGAGTTATAGAATTAAGATGGAGATGGGTCAAATCGTTGAGGGAAAAACCGATTTTAAAGGCCAAACAAAGCTGCTCCAATCCAGATTGCCTGAAATGGCCAGCATTGAGCTATTTATCAAAGGTGAATAGTTTCATGAAAGTAGAAAAGACACACCCTGAAAATATTGATAGCATGGCCGTTCTAACGCCAACGTCTGACACGGAGCGAAGAAAGATTTACGTCTATAGAAAGCGAATCTTTTTCGCAATCTACTACATGGTGGAGGACGCAGCGTTTGAGCGTGCAGCCAAAACTTGGAAGACAGAGCTTGAAACGAATGGCATCTATCGTAGCAGTGAAGATGTGTTTCTCTTAGTTGGTGTTCACAAAGAGGAAGAGTTTAAGTTGGCTTGGCAGTACATATGCGAGGAGACTGCGCACTATGTTGCATTAGCACACCTTGGACAGATCTTCTCCCATGCCAGCAAAGGCGACGACATAGATGGTTTGGAATTTTATGGAAGCACACTCAATCAAACTGAGATAGCTGCACTACCGAGACTGAATTGGAGCAGCAGTGCTCAGCTCATTCTCGCTGGCTGCAATAGTGGATTAATAGCAGAACGCAACTGGTCTCCAGCAGAAGCTTTTGCTAATTCCCAGCAGGTCCGAACGATTGGACAGCAAGGGTTCGCATACTTTTCCGCAGTCAAGAATCAGTATAAAAAAATTCAGGAGACATCACCTGAGGTTTATTTGTGGGCCTACCGACGTGGAAGGAATGGATTCGGGGGACAGAGACTGTCAGGCATTGAGTGTTCTCCCACTAAGAAGGCAACTCCCGCCTCAGTTTTATCACCAGAGGCGACGTCTTGAGTGCCGGAAACATATAACTCAAGAGCGTTAGTAGATCAGGCATTTGCTGAGAGGTCTCACAGCGATAGAATAGCTCCTGCCATATCAACGTTGGTGCCTGATCGGGAATTTCGGAGGGTGGAAATCCAAGTCTTGCCCACAACATATGCACGTGCTCATCCGTAAGCAACGGCAACACCAGCTCCTCCAGTGCCAGCCGTTCGTCCAGACTCAGGCGCGCAGGCTTACGCTTACGTGTGCCCGCCTTACGTGTGCCCGCAGGAGCTGTGACACCCCTTGAGTGCTCCTTCCGGGGCTGCTCAGACTGCATTCCTTCTGGAGTGGAGCGGGTGAGACTGCGTGCCCTCCCTCCCTCCACCCAACCCCATGCAATCGGCTCCACGAATACCGTGATGCCCTCGAACGTATAGACCTGGCGCTGAGTTTTCAGCCACCGCCAGCCGCTCTCATCCACCATCACCACCAGGAAGGCATGCGTCAGTCTCATGCGCTTTGCATAATGTGCCACCTGCTCGAGAGATGCTTCGTGATCGTATCGCGTGGAGAAGCTCTTAACCTCCAAAACCGTGCGGCGAGAGCGTTTGATGTCCGTCACCACCAAGTCTGCTGTCCCATTGCAGGTGCGAAACTCTGGTGTGATCACCAGCTTCTGTCTGGATACCTGGTATAACCAAGCGTACAGATTAAAGTGACCGATGGCCTCGTATGCACGGGCATCATTGCGGAGCGGTTGTTGTTCCCAGGGGGCCGCTCCCTGGCGCGCCTGACGTGCAAGATAGGCCCGATAGAGTGTCAACAGCCCCGCCATTTCAAAGGCATCAAGTCGTTCTCTCAGCGTGGCCCGCTGCTCGTATGTCACCCCCTCGAAGTGGCCCATCCCCTCTAACATGGCATCGGAAAAGGCAGAGAAGATGCACATCTGCACAAACGGAGAGGCAAAAACACAGGCAAATCCCTCCCGATTGAGCGTGGTTCTTTCAGACGTGATTAGCCCGTTGAGATACAGCCACTGCACCTGTTCATTGTGCAAGAGAAACGGAATATCATGGGAATAAAAGAGCTGAATGAGAAAGTCTCGATGCTGCTTTGCTTTCTGAAGGAGATTACGAATGTTGGTATTCCATTCGAGGAACTGCGCCTTCAGCTTCGTCTCCTCAAAGATGGCCATTGTAATGGGCGGATACCCCCCTTCAGGCA
>JBJTQF010000251.1:0-20823 GCA_046075485.1 Myxococcota bacterium
TGTTTGAGCCGATTGGAGAGCTGCGCCATCACCCGCAGGTCGCCCGCCTGCACCCGCGCGAAGAGACTGCCACCCCGCACGGCATCCGCTTCTGGTGGGGTAAAACCTCCCGAGGGCCCCTCCGTCCGGTCTGGAAAGTACAGATAACGCCCGGAGCTCAGCGTACCCATCGCTCGCGCATGGTACTCAATGCCGCCGGTCTTGTTGCCGGAGGCCACCGAGACGCGAGTCCAGCCATTGGAGCCCATCAGGACATGAGACGCGCCTTTGCCAACTTCCTCACCCGCTTTGGTGACGATGTTGATGATGCCCAAAAAAGCGTTGGAGCCGTAGAGGGTAGAAGACGGTCCCTGCAAGACCTCCACCCGACTGATGGCCGCCAGATCCAGCCCGAGCAGCTCGTCGAAGCTCGAGGAGCTGGTCCAGCCTTCGTTCATGGTGTGGCCGTCGATCAGCAACAAGACGCGGGTATTTTGATCGCCTTTGAGCATGATGCCACGGTTGCCCGCATAATAATAATCGTAGCCGTTGGAGACATACCAGCCCGCCACCGCACGCAGCAAGTCGGCCAGATCACGAAATCCATAGCGGCTGATGTCGTCGGCGCTGATGACGGAGACCGTGGCGGGAGCTTCGCGGGTGCTCTGAGCGTGTTTGGAGGCAATGGTGACGGCTTCTTCCTCGAGGCGGAAGAAGTCTTCTTCGTTAAACTCTCCCTCAAAGAGCTTTTTTTCTTCTTCGAGGGTCTGAGCAAGACCCAAAGCCGGAAGGCTGGCGGCTCCCAGCAGCAGGAGCACGGCAAGACGCAGGGGGTGAGACGTCACGGGCGATCCTCCAGAGTCACTGGCAAAATTCCCGGACATCTTGGCAGAACGCCGGGGATTCAGACGTTAAAGCGGAAGTGGCAGATATCTCCGTCTTGCATGGTATAGGTCTTGCCCTCAAGACGCAACAGCCCTTTGGAGCGCACGGCGGCTTCGGAGCCAAGTTCAACCAGATCTTTATAGTTGTAGACCTCGGCCTTGATGAAGCCACGCTCGAAGTCGGTGTGGATCACCCCTGCGGCTTGAGGTGCCAAACAGCCACGCGGAATGGTCCAGGCATGCACCTCTTTGACACCTGCGGTAAAATAGGTCATCAATCCCAGCAGGTTATAGGCAGCCTTGATCAGCCGATCCAGCCCAGACTCGACGATGCCCAAGTCGGCCAAGAACTCACGCCGCTCTTCGAGGGTCTCCAGCTCGGCGATTTCCGCTTCCACTTTGCCCGAGAGGGTCAGATACACCGCCTTCTCGAGAGAAGCACGCTCCGCCAGGCGCTTCACCAGCGGATTGTCTTCTGACGTGCCCACGTCGTTGGTGTTGGCCGCGTACAACACCGGCTTCATGGTGAGCAGACAGAGATCCTTGATGGAGGCCCGCTCATCGTCGCTGAGCTCGGCAGTGCGAGCTGGCATGCCTTTGTCGAGCACCGCCGAGAGCTTCTCGAGGGCACTGGCCGCCACCAATGCTTCTTTGTTGCCTGCTTTGGCCAATTTTCGAGCCCGGTCAATGCGCTTGCCGACCGTCTCGAGATCTGCAAGCTGGAGCTCGGTGTTGATGATCTCGATGTCGCGGGTGGGGTCGGGTTTGCCTTCGACATGGACCACATCATCATCTTCAAAGCAGCGGACCACTTGAACGATGGCATCCACCTCGCGGATGTGGGCGAGGAACTGGTTTCCGAGGCCCTGCCCTTGTGAAGCGCCCTTGACGAGTCCAGCGATGTCCACAAACTCAATGGTGGTGGGGATGAGCACTTGAGTGCCGACTCGTTTGGCGATCTCCGCCAGGCGCGCGTCTGGCACATGCACCACGCCCACGTTGGGCTCGATGGTGCAGAACGGATAATTGGCGCTCTCCGCCTTTCCGCTGGTCAGGGCGTTGAACAGGGTAGACTTGCCAACGTTGGGAAGTCCGACGATACCACATTTGATGCCCATGATGGATCCTACTTCTTGATCGTGTGATGATGACCGTGTGATAACCAGAGCAGTACCGCTGATACCCTCTCACCTCGTGAGGTCAAGGGCCATTTCGCGCGCACACGCCCATAAACGCTTTGGGGCGGGGATGATAGCCGATGGCGTCTCGGCTGTAAATACACATGCGCTTGGGCGAGCTTTAGAGCCTGCTCCCGTGAGGGTTGCTGGACGTCATCCGACGGCGTAGGAATGAAGTCTCCAGTAAAGAGATGCTCGATCTGGAGTTGATTTTTGACGCCAGCCATGCCAGATTCTGCACCATGCGCAACTGAAGTGCTGAGGTTTTTTGCCAGCTTGACCTCAGATAAAGCTGAGGATGTTTCCACCGCATGCCGTTATCAGGAACATGGGCACTCAGGCTTCCAATTGGGGAAGGGGAGGGAGACAGATATGCCCACGCGACTTTCACAGTTTGTTCCGGCGTTGGTCAAACGACGCTTCCAAAATCGAGCGGAGCCGCTCAAACGCTCCGAGTCCGAGCGCTTTCCGGGCGTGATGATGCTGGCCGATGTGACCGGCTCCACCGTGCTTGCCGAGCAGCTCCTGGAGCTTTCCCAGCATGGTCCCGAGGCATCTGAGCTGTTTATGGAGCGGCTCAACACCTGCTTCTCGATTGCCATTGCCTGTATCGAACAACAGGGCGGCGATATCGTGAAGTTCGCCGGGGATGGCCTGCTGGTTTTGTGGCCCAGCGATGAGCGCGGGTTGAGGCTCAGCCTTCAGCGTGCGGCGCAGTGTGGCCTGGAGATTCAGCGGGCCCTGGCACGTCATGCGGAAGAAACCGGCCTCCGCCTTCACATGCGCGTGTGCATCTGCGCGGGAGACCTGCTGGTGGCGCATCTCGGAGGGGTCTACAACCGCTGGGAGCTGCTGGTGACGGGCGCGCCCATGATCCAGCTTAGCCGGTGTCTGTCGGTGGGCAAACCCGGAAAAGTCACCCTCTCACAAGAAGCCTACCTGCTGCTCTCTCCCAAAGCGGTGGCTCAGCCGCTCGAGCCTTCAGAAGCTCAAGCGGTGGAGCTGCTCGAGGTGCAGAGCCCTCCCCCTTCGATGTTGCCTCAAGGGAGCTCGTCGATCCTGGAGGAACGGGCACTGAGGGCCTATATTCCGGCAGCACTGGTGAATCAGCTCCGCGATCTGGAGCCCACCTGGACCGTCGAGCGTCGTAAAGTCACCACTCTGTTTGTGCATCTGCCGGGGTTGGAGTCGCTGGCGGCCTATCGGCTGGATGAGGCGCAAGAGATTGTGCAGACCGCTCAGCACGCCATCTATGAAGAAGAAGGCACTCTGCTTCGGCTCAACGCGGACGATAAAGGGGTGATGCTGCTGGTGGCGTTTGGTCTGCCTCCGCTCTCACACGAAGATGACACCATTCGTGCGGTGAGGACCGCTTTACGGTTGGTTTATACCCTCTCGAAGCTGGGTCAGCCCTGCTCGATTGGGGTGACGACCGGAGCGCCGGTGTGTGGCATCGTGGGAACAACTCAGCGGTCTGAGTATGCGCTGGTGGGGGAGACCGTCCACTTGGCGGCGCGGCTCTGTCTGGCCAGTGAATATATCTTGTGTGACCAAGAAACCATGCGGGAAGCCCGCGCGCTCATCGCGTTTGAGTCACTGGCCCCCATCGTGCTCAAAGGTCGGCGGCAACGTGAGGCGGTCTTCAGTCCGCTGGGGATCTCGTCTCAGGTGCGGCATCCGCCGTCACCGGGCCTGGAGGTGCGGACTTCTCGGGATCAGATCCGCCTCGACGCCATGCTGATGTCGCGGCTGGATCGGCTGCCAGCCACGGCGTTGCTGCTGCTGAAGGTGTGCAGCCAGCTTCCAGAGCCGTTTATGTTGGGTCAAGCCTCCGCGCTGTTTCCACAAACACCTCCGGAGGGTGGCCTGGAAGCACTGTGGGCGCTGCTGTTGCAGCAAGGCTGGCTCCAGGGCGATCCGCTGAGCCTCCGAGTGAGTTTTGCCGACCCGCGTGTGCGTCGCATCTGTGCGCAGCTTCTCACCGAACGTCAAAGACTTCAGCTCCTGCCTCCCGCACGCACCAGCTACAGCGTCGAGCCCCTGCCTTGAGATGCTTTACCCTCGCCGCGTTCTATGGCATTGTGAGACCCGCACGACCACCCCGATGTTGCCGGAGAAATGCCTGTGGCGCGAGTTCTGTTGATTGTCCCCTGTTATAACGAAGCCCAACGCCTGCCGGTGGAGCAATTTGCCTCGTATGCGCTGCCGGGACACTCCCTGCACTTTCTGTTTGTGAACGATGGCAGCCTCGATAACACTTCGGAGGTGCTCGCGGGCCTGTGTGCGCGTGTACCGGAGCGCCTGTCGTTTTTGGACCTGCCTCAGAATGGCGGTAAGGCGGAAGCGGTTCGGCAAGGATTTTTGCACGGTGCCGCGCAAGTCCCCGACGTGATGGGCTTTTTGGATGCGGATCTGGCGACCCCTCTCTCGGAGATCCCACGCTTTATGGAGGTGCTCGGCAGTCGCCCCGAGGTGGAGCTGGTCTTTGGTGCGCGGGTGCAGCTCTTAGGACGCACCATCGAGCGGCAAGCGGTGCGGCATTATTTTGGGCGCATCTTTGCGACGGCGGCCTCCATGACCCTCCAGCTTCCCATCTACGATACCCAGTGTGGGGCGAAGTTCTTTCGGTTTAGCCCCCCGATGATGGAACTCTTCGAGCGTCCATTTTTGTCTCGCTGGATTTTTGATGTGGAGATCTTGGCACGTTTTCTGGAGCAACAGCGTGCTCAAGGCAAGGATCCCCGAGGGGCCATCTATGAGCTCCCGCTCCGTGAATGGCGTGACGTCAAGGGCTCCAAAGTGAAGACCCAAGATGGATTTCGCGCCTTCGGCGAGCTGGCGCGCATCTGGTGGACCTATTGAATGCAGCGCCCGTCTGGGTTAGAATTTTTCTTCACACTGAGCGCTCGGTCTGAGCACTCGGTCTGAGCACTCGGTCTGAGCACACGGTCTGAACACACGGTCTGAACATTCGGTCTGAACGGAAACGGGCAGCGGAAGCGGAAATCTGCGGAGAGCCTCATGATAGAGCTGAAAGTCATCCATCCTGATCGCACGGAACAAACCCTCAACTTCGAGAAAGACCAGATCTTAATCGGACGCCACCCGGCCAATGACATTGCGGTGCCAACCGCCAGCGTCGGCCTGCGTCATGCCCGCATCTGTCTCCACCGGGGGATGTGGTGGGTGGAAGATCTCAAGACCGCCCTGGGTACAAAAGTGAATGGTGAGACCCTCAGCGCACCCCGTCTGCTCAACGCCCGCGACCGAGTGGAGATCGGAGATCGCTGGGTGGAGGTGCTCCGGCTGACAAACCTGCCGGGCGCACGTCCGCTGGCAGGTGTACCCGGTGCGACCGGAACGGGCCAAGAGTTCAGTGCCGGGGCTCGCATGTTACAAGCCTCGAGCGCCGAAATCACCGGGCTCGGAGCAGGCCGAACCAGTGGCCCGATGGGGACTACGCAAAACCATCTAGGGCCGATGGGGAGCTCTCAGAACAATTCTGGCCCGATGGGAACGATTCAAACCCATACGGGGCCCCTTCAGACGAGCTCCGCGCAGCAGCCTCCCTGGGCTGTTGCTGCTCCGAGCGCAGGTCCAGCGACTGCATCCCCCACATCTTCGGCCTCAGCGCCCGAGTCGAGCGCCAGCAGTCCAAACACGGCGGGTCAAATGGGAAGCTCTCCATCGGTGGGGTCCAGCGCCCCTGCTCAACCAGAGGGTCCGGTGTGGGTGCCCAACGCGCCCCGCTCCGTCGAAGACTCGGGCTTACGCCGCTCGGTGGTGGTTGATCTGATCCTCAAGTCGATCTATTTTGCGGGAGAGCTCTCGGGATTGGATCTGCGGGATCAGATGAAGCTCCCGTACGATGTGATCGAGCCACTCATACAAGAGCTTCGACGTGATAAGCTGCTCGATATTAAAGGAGGTGGCTCCAACTTTGGTTCGATCTCTATGACCTATACTGTGACCAATAAAGGCACGGAGTCGGTACGGCAGACGTTGGATCGCAACGGTTATATCGGTCCTGCGCCCGTCACGATGGAGACCTACCTCGAGTCGGTCGCACGTCAGTCGGTGCGGAAGCTCAAGGTGCCCAAACGCCGGATGATGTCTGCCTTTCAACACCTGATCATCGATGACTATATCTTCGATGGCATTGGCCCGGCGCTGAACTCCGGGACAGCGATTCTGTTTTATGGTCCTCCGGGAAATGGAAAGACGGCCATTTGTCAAGGCATGATCAACTGTCTCGGCGGTGGGATCTTCATTCCATATGCCATCGAAGCGGATGGCAACATCATCAAGGTCTTCGATGAGCACAACCACAAGCCCCTGGAGAGACCCGCACAGCTCACAGATGTGGACAATCGTTTTGTCTACTGTCAGCGCCCGCTGATCATGGTGGGCGGAGAGCTGGAGCTGGACATGCTCGACATGAGCTACTCCAGTGATGCAAAATACTATGAAGCACCCTTTCAGATGAAAGCCAATGGTGGCATCCTGCTGGTGGATGACTTCGGACGACAGAAGGTCTCCCCCAAAGACCTGCTCAACCGCTGGATCGTCCCGCTCGAGAGTCAGATCGACTTTATCTCCCTGGTGACGGGTCGTAAGCTCAAGATCCCCTTCGATGTGTTTGTGGCGTTTGCGACAAATCTTAACCCTGATGAACTGGTGGACGACGCTTTTTTACGACGGGTGCGCTACAAGCTCGAGGTGCAACGACCCGACCGCAGCCTCTTTAGGAAGCTGTTTGAGCTGGCCTGTAAAGCACAAAAGATCCCCTTCGATGAGCCAGGATTTGAGTTTTTGATCGGCCTCTACACCCGCGATAAACGCCCGATGAATGCCTGTGAGCCCCGCAATATTGTGTCGGCGGTCTCGTCGCTGGCAGACTACTTCGAGCGCCCTGCCCTGCTGGAGAAAGAGCTGCTGGAGCGAGCGTATGGAGGCTACTTCACGAAGTTTAAGGTGGCTTAGGAAGGTGCTGCGGAGCGGTGCGCTCAGGGTCATGGTTCAGCGAGCTGCCACGCGCACCCTGTGCCGTAAAGAAGTCAAGGATCAGGGGCCATGACCAGCTTAGTGCATAGGTATGGCCCATTCTGGCGCGGCAATCCAATACCATCGGCCAGCCGGTCGCCGATGGACAGTAGGTGCGACAGTCCGGCTTCAGATACCCATCTTGAAATGTCTGTGCTGCCGCATCTGTTTTGCACCCGTGCGCAGCAGCCCACACCCGCATGATCGCTTCGGCACCCGTATAATAATAACGATCTGAGCCGTTAGAGGTGGTGGTATAAGAAGCGTCATTCCAGCTTCCCGGTGGCACTGTTGTATCCGCCGTCCCGGTGATCAAGAGAACCGGAAGAGCTCCCTGCTTTGCTGGCGGATTCAAAAAACCCCGATGTGGCAATCCAATCAGCGGCGCAATGGCTCTAAAGGTCGATGCACTGGCCGGATTCTGTCCCAGCTCCCAGGTAAACATCCCTCCATTTGAGCCACCCGTCGCAAAGATCCGCTCAGAATCCACGCAAAGCTGCTCCTGGATAAAGGCGATCAAGTCCAGGGTAAAGTCTACATCATCGTCCTGGCAATGGGTCCATGAGCAGGTATTCTGAGCCGTCTGACGGCAAGAGCCATAGCTGTAGTTGGGTGTCACGGTCGGATCACAGATCATGGCGGAGTCATTTGGAACGGAGGCATTCAATCCATCTCCATCCAGTCCAGAGCTCGAACCTCGAAAGGTCCAAGCGTTGTATGAGGTATCAGGCGCTCCCGATCCCAGTCCCCGAGGTGCCACCACAATGAAACCTCGAGCGTTGGATTCCTGGGCCACCACTCGGCTGGATAAGAGCTCGTTCTCATCGCCTCCCCAGCCATGAAATGCCACAATCAAGGGAGCGGGTGTGTTGGGATCGTATCCAGAAGGGACTTGAATCCGATAAGTACGACTGAGACCATTGTGTGAAAGGGTGTAGGTTCCACTCAACAGCCCCGGGGTGCCACAGCCACGACTGCTCCCCGCCTGAGCGGTCGAAGTCACGGCTGCTGAAAAGAGCAACATGCTCAGCAGGATAAGGGTCATCTTACATCGCATATATCCTCCGAATCCGAGATGGTATTCACGGCGTTCATTCTTCCAAGCACAAAGGTCTGCTCGCAGTCCGGTCCTTCTCCGGGAGACGGTGATTACACCGATGGGGGCTCGACGGGCATGCTGGGACTGCGTTTTTCCCAGGCGTCCAGCAAAATGGCCACCAACATATCACTCATCACATTCACCCCGGAACGACAACGGGCGATGATCCAATCCACCGGGAGGATCAAGGGAATGGCCGTCGCCACCACGGCTTCTGGCAGGCCCGCTGCGCCCAATACCAGCGGCAGCATCACCAAGCCCGCTTCAGGCACGCCCGCCACTCCAATGCCCGCCATCAATGATGCCAAGACCACCACCACCTGCTGCTCAAACCCTAGCTCAAATCCACAGGCTTGCGCCAAAAATAGAACCGTCATCGCCTCATATAAGGTGATACCATCGTTGTTGAGGTTGGTGCCGACACAGGCAGAAAGGCGAGCAGAGGTCTCCGAGACACCCAATCGTTTTAAACACTTGAGGGTGATGGGAACGGTGGCCAAGCTGGAGTTGGTGGAGAGTCCTGTTAAGATGGCATCGGCACCCTCTCTCCACAAGACACGCGGGCTTCGTTTGGCCAAGACCCACGCGATCAGCGGATAGTATAGCAGCGAATGAATGGCCATGCCCAACAGGATCACGCCCAAGAAGGTCCATAGGATCTCAAAGGCTGCCAGTCCCGAGCGGCCCACCACCATCGAGACCACCCCAAAGACCGCATACGGCACGGTATGCACCACCAAGTCGAGGGCACCAATCAAAACCTGATACACACCCCCAATCCATGCACCCACCTGCTCGAGCGCCTGCACGCTGGCACGCGCCTCCGCATCCGCATCCGCATCCGCGTGTGTGAGGGCTTCTTGAGCCGCCACTCGCCGCCGTCGATAGGCCACCCCCAGCAGGAGGGCCAACAATACCACGGTCACAATATTGTTTTTGAGAAAGGGCTCGATCAAACTCTCGGGCACATATCCATCGAGGTTTTTCATCACACTCAGCTCAATCTGCGTGCCTTCGCCGAGCTTCTTCTGAGCGAAGAGACCTTCCTGCTGGAGAGAGCTGGTCAGCTCCTGGAGATGACCCGTCCAGCGGGAGCCGGGCTCCCATGTATTAAGCAGGGTCAAGCCAATGGCAAAGGCCACACTGACATTCATACCCGCGATCAGAATCAGCCGCAGTCCTGCTCGTCCGGGGATGGCGGTTCGCACAAAAGCATCGAGAATGGCAAACATGACCAGGGGCACTGCCAGGGCCTTCAGGAGCCGGATCACCAACAATCCAAGCTGGCCTAAGTCTCCGGTGGTGAGGCTCAGAATGATCGGCCCTTTGCCAAAGAGCGTCCCCACAATGGCACCCAAAACCACGCCGATCAAGACTTGCACGTATAAGGGCACTTTGGCGGCTGACATGATACACTCCTTTTAAGAAGGCTGAGAAGGCATCACACGCTGAAGAAGACGTCTCACTTCTTCAGGTCGCGCCAGGCATGGGTAGACCGCCATCATCACAATGGGGAAGAGTCCCAAGTTCATCACCAAAATCAGGCTCAGATGCATCAGCATGCCCACGCCCAGATAGAGCGGACGCCAGCCTTGCCATGCGAGCACACGTCTCAGGAGATGGTGCGAAGGTGTGCGCTGAAAGTAGAGGCTCAAAGGGACGATCAAAAAGGTGATCTCCCACCACTTGGCCACAAAGGTAGCCACTTGACTGAGGGGGTAGACCATCACCACCCAATCTCCCGGCCACCGCGCCAGTCCCGGCAGATTCAGTGCATAATAGAGAGCACTCCAACCGTCACTGAAAGACCAAGTGGAGCCCATCTTGATCAGCCCCGTCCGCACATAGATGATGGTGAGCTGCGCGATCATCAGACGACGAGGCCATGCGGGAATCAAGGCCGCTGCGGTGCCTCGCCAGCGTGCGTCGAGACTGCCCCAGCTCCCGGATGGTGCCAGCACAAACAGCCACAAAAAAACAAGATAGACGGTGTCGGCATCAAATCGATACATATACATTCGACCCGCCAGTGAGTGGTAGGTCACCAGGGCCAGCAGCGCCGAGAGCCGACTGAAGAGCCCCACGGTCAAAAGCAGCGCCCCCAGCAGATGCACCACGGCCACCCCATACACCACCTCAGCGGTGGCGGGCAGGTAGCTGAAGATGCTCGACCAGCTCCCCGAGGTGCCGGAGAAGATGCCTCCCGCCGATGGATCGGCATACAGCTCCAAGACATCCGTGTGGAGGAGCTGCTCCAAGATGTTGGCCAGGAGTGCCAATCCGAAGGTGATGCGCACGGCGCCCAGTGTCTCGGGGGCCTCTGTCTCATTCCAAAACGAGACGTATCGTTGCCAGAGCTGCTTCAACGCAGACGCTCCTCCTCGGGCTAAGAGATGATTCGGTGTTAGAGACGTACCACAAAAGGCAAGAGGACTCGAGGAGGCACCGGAGGTTTTCCCGCCTGAACCGCTCGTGCCGGTGGGGTCTGAAGCTCCAGAAATGAGATGCGCACCGCTTGAGCGGGCTGGCCAGGATGGGCTTGATTCCAACGTCTGGCCCAATAACGTGCGTACTCGGTGCGCTCACGCTTGCGCCCGTCTACGCTGAGACGCTCCTGAGCCTTGCGGTGCCGGAAATTGAAGGTCTCATCCCCAGAAGTTCCCCAGCGCCCATCCAGATAGAGCTGAAATCCCGAGGTGTTTTGAGGCTGAATCTCCACCAGAATGACCCGAGGACGACGGGGCGGCGTGCCTCCAAACATATTCCAGGTCTGAACACTGCCGATGGGCTCCAAGTAGAGACGGGCGAGCTGCCGCATGGGTTGATGCAGGGTTTCGTACTGTCTCACCCAGGTCAAGAGCTGGGTGTGTGCTTCCCCCGAGGCAGGAGAGAGGAGCCCCACCTGCTGAAAAAACTGTACCACCCGGTGGATTTCGTCACGCACATCGGGCATGGCCAGGGTCTTTGCATCCATGCGGGGCGGAAAAGGCAAGAGATAGATGCCAATACAAAGGAAGTGCAAGGTCACAAAAAGCGCCACAAGCGGAGGCCGAAGGCGCGACGTCATGGCGCCTCCTGCAAGCTGAGCCGCAATCCATCCAGCTCCTGGGTGAGACGCGCCAACGAGCGCCCAGCTTCGAGCATGTCGTTGTTCTGGCCCTGCACCCGGAGCTGATCACAGATCTCCGCCAGACTCTGAGCGTTCAAATACAGACAGGTCGAGCGGGTTGCATGGGCCACCCGCACCAGCCGCACCAGATCACCCGCTCCAAACGCCTCCAGCAAGGCTCGATGATGGTTCGAGAGCTGATCCAAAAAGAGCGGCACCAGCTCCTCGCTGATCGGTCCCGAGCCGCCGGTAGGCTGGAGCTGAGCGGACTTGTCGAGCAGCTCCATCCCGGCACGGCCCCCTTCCGGGCTGATGTACATGCGCAGGGTCTGCCGAACAGTCTCCAGACGGAGAGGCTTGCTGAGCAGCTCCCGCGCACCGATGGCCAGACACTGTGCACGCTCCTCTTCGGAGGTGGTGGCGGACATCATGATGATCGGCAAGGGAGCGCCTCCCCGCCGCATGGCGAAGATGGCACGGGCGACTTCAAATCCATCCAAGTCGGGGAGCTGAAGATCCAGCATCACGGCGTCGAGCTTTTCGGTGCGCACACGCTGGAGCGCTTCCAGCCCAAACACGGTGGAAGTGACGCCATAGCCGAGCTTTTCGAGCATCTTGACCAATAGGCGGCTGGAGACTTCATTGTCTTCCACCACCAGGATATGACCGAGCCGGTCTTCCTGTGACACATGTGGTCCCACCGGCGCCAAATTCTGCTCTGGACGAACCACACCCGGCAGGGCTTGCAGCTTCCGAAACAGCTCGTCCGGTCGTAACAAGGCATCTTGTGGCCACAGAATCTGCGCCATGCTCCGCAGCTCCGCTTGATGGGTGGCGGAACCATGTAACACAAACAGCGGCAGGGTGATCAGAGAAGGCTGAATCTTCAGGAGCTGCTCTCGCCACACCCTAAACTGAAACTCGGGCAAACGAAGATCCAATAAAATACAGACATAGGGCAAGCGGGCCTGCTGCGCCATCCGCACAAGCTGATGACCGTAGCTGGGGGCACTGGTAAAATCGACGCGCAATCCCCACTCGCCCAACATCATGCGCAAGAGCGCATTGCCCATGCTGTCTCGACCGATGAAGAGCGCCCGCGCTTGACCCGGCAAAAATAGACGCCGAGGGGGAAGTGGCAGTCCTTCGTCGAAAAAAGTACACGGATAGAGCAGGCGAAGACCAAAACCCCCTTCACGTAGGCCGTTGAGCTCCAGCCCTCCCCCACTCGTGCGCAGGCGCTTGAGGAGCTGAAAGAGCTCCACCGGCTCGGGATCGAGCTTGCGTGGCAGCGGTGCTCCGGCTTGGATCAAGGGCTTGAGCTGGCGCTCGAGGCTCTGAACCGCGACCTCGAGGGCATTCACCTGGAGCTCCACCCGAAGGGCTGTGCGTTCGTCCTCGAGACGAGAGACCGTGATCAGTAAGACCACCTCACCATCGCGTGCGTAGGCTTCACACAATGATAATAGGCAGTGAACGAGCCGACGAAATGGCGCACTTCCTCCCGGCAAGACGGCAGGCACGTCGTGTTGTACACTCCAGGCCAGCTCGAGGGCTCTTGATTTTAAGCGTGGCAGGTGCTCGTTGAGGGTCTGTTCAATCAGCGTGCGGGGTTCATAGGATTCATCGTCCGAGCTGTGTGTCGGGGGAGTGTGCAGGGGGAGGAGATTAAGCTGCTGCAAAACCTCACGGATCCAGGTGAGACCTTCTACTTGAGCAGGGTCCAAAGGGCCAGAAGCCACGCGCTCCAACCCTTGAAGCAGGCGGGCGCGAATCTCGGCTTCTCCCTCTTGTCTGGCCAGTGCAAGCACTTTGTCTCGCACAAATCCCAGGTTGGTGGTCTTTCGGATCGGCGATGATGCCTGTCTGGAGTCCTGGTCTGCCATGGGCGAATTGATCACCGTAAGGTTGAGAGTTCCATTGCCGTCCGCACGGGTGCTGTTGCCTATGTCCATGACGGTCATGGTATGAGGTGCTTTACTATACCAGACTCCAATCGTCCTGGCTGCAAGATCGCTTGTCTTCTTGAGGTTTCGATGTTACCGTTCTGTCCCTTTCGCATGAAAAGGCGAGTACCCCCCTGATTTTTACCCAGACCGAACGCAGAAGATGAGGCCAGCATGAGTGAGCGCGATCTCGGCACATATCAAATGCTCTGGGACTGTACAAGCTGCGGAACCCCCAAGCTCTTAGGCTTAACCCATCGCCACTGTCCCCACTGTGGCGCTCCCCAGGATCCCACCGCACGCTATTTTCCAACAGACGCGGAAGCCGTTGCGGTCGAAGACCATGTCTTTTCGGGCGCAGACTGGCGCTGTGAAGCCTGCGACACGCCCAACAGCAACCGCGCTGACTTTTGTATGGCCTGCGGTTCTCCGCGCGATAAAAGTAAACAGGTGGAGGTCCGTCAAGCTCAAACAGAAGGTCTCCAAGGCTTCAGTGCCGATTCTGCCGAAGCAGCACGGGCGGAGCTGAAACGGGCCAAGGTGCCTCCCGAGGTGTTGGCGCAGCTCGCGCAGGCCCCGTCTCAGGGCTCAAGCTGGGTCAAGTGGCTGATCGGCTTGGTGGTGTTGGGCATCGCTGGAGGGCTGATCTTCACCTTCTGGACTCAAGAAGCAGGGGTGGAGGTCACCGGTCATACGTGGGAGCGAAACATCGACGTCGAGGTCTTCAGACCTTCTCAGGAGCAGGCGTGGAAAGAGAGTGTGCCTTTGGGTGCCTATAATGTGAGCTGCTTTCGCGAACAACGCAGCACCCGCCAAGTTCCAGATGGGCAGGACTGTAGAGAGGTGCGGGAGGATCAAGGCGACGGCACGTTTAGAAAAGTCGAGAAGTGCTCCACCCGCTATCGCAGCGAGCCCGTCTATGATACCCGCTGCCGCTACACCATCGACACCTGGAAACACGCACGCACCCTCACCGCGCGGGGTCAGAGCCTCAATCCGCCGCCGAGCTGGCCCGCCGTCAAGCTCTCCCGTGAAGGCCAATGTCTCGGCTGTGAGCGCGAAGGCAGGCGCTCGGAGATCCTCACCACCCTCTTTAAGGATCTCAAAGAACCCAATCAATATACGTGTGAGCTGCCCGCAGGCCGCTGGAATGCCCTTCAGGTGGGAGACCGCTTCACCGGTCAGGTGGGGGTGCTGAGCGGAAAATTAAGCTGTGATCAGCTCACGCCCCTGAAATAGCCTCCCAGCTCGAGCACTCCTTCACCGCACAAAAGACCCCACACGCCCGAGACTCAGGTGTGCTGAGCGCGGCGGCTGCTGAGATAAAAACCATACTGTCCCGAATAATACAGCAACAAGATGGTGGGTGACATCCAGGCTTCTCGCTCTCCCCAGCGCGCCAGGGCCAAGAGTGCGTCGGAGCTGCCAAACAGCCAAGCCCCCACGATCAACATCTGATAGCTCCGGTTGTCTCGAGCGCTGAGAAAGAGCCCGGTCGCTCGAGCCACCATCGTACCAATGGCAGTCATATAACAGAGCACAGGCACCAGCATCTCGTCGGGCAGGATGGGACGCAGGCCCCCCACATACACGCCGAGCACAAAAAGCAGCGCCAACCCCGCCCCCTCGAGCTGAGGGGCACTCCAGAGGGCTTGTCGGCCCATGCCTGCGATATAGGCCAGATGCGCTAACAAGAAGACCACCAGCCCTGCCAGAAAGAGAAAGTCGATGGCCACATCCCCCAGGCAGGACAAAAAAAGCCCCGCCGCAATGCCCAGCTTTAGGCGAGAACGTCTCACGTCCTGCCACGGCAAAACAGAGAGCACACCGAGCAGCCCGGTGGTGAGCCCCTTTGCAAGGGTATAATAGGAGCCCCGCTCCAGGGAGAGGCCCATCACCACCAGTACTCCCAACCAGAACAGTGCTTGTAATACGCGCCGAACCTGCTCTGTCATATGCGCATCCTCCAACAGCATGTTTGAGATCGATTCATCGGAGCAACATGCTCCGCACGGACGGGTCAGGGTGAGACGGGCTCCCGCGTGGGGTGTTAAGTCCGTCTTGGGCATAACAACAGGCCGTAAAATGACGGGGAGCAGGCTCCGTATACCGTCAGAGCTGGAGCAGGCCCCGTATACCGTCAGAACTGGAAATAGATGAAGGGCACCGCCTCAACACTTGCGAGCTGCTTCAGCACCACCGCCAGGAAGACCAGAATCGCCGCTCGAAGAGGCGCCGGAAGCTCGATAAAGAGCTGGTGCGTCCGCAGCTCCCAACGCGCAGGCACAGCGTGCAGGACATAAGAGAGCAGCAAGAGACCCTCCACCCACGGCACCAGGTTTGCGCTGTCGGTGGTCAAGGTCGCAAGCTGGCTCAGCAGGCTGGCCGCGACGGTAAAATCAGGGGCCCGAAAGAAGATCCACGCCAGACACACATAATGAAAGGTCAGAAAAATACCCAGGAGCTGCTGCCATGAGGCTCCCGGCTGGCTCCCGTAGGTGCGCTGCCACATGCGCGTGAGGGCCAGACCTCCCCCATGCAGCAGGCCCCAGACAACAAAGGTCCAGCTCGCTCCATGCCAGAGCCCTCCCAGTAACATGGTGATCATCAAGTTACGATAGGTCTGCCATGCACTCCCACGCGAGCCCCCCAGCGGGATATAAAGGTAATCCCGAAGCCAGGTGGAGAGGGTCATATGCCAACGATGCCAGAAGTCTTGCAGGTTGCGGGCCATGTAGGGCGCATTAAAATTCTCCGGCATGCGATATCCAAACAATAAGGCGGAGCCAATGGCAATGTCGGAGTAAGCCGAAAAATCAAAATAGATCTGAAAGGCGTAAGCATACACGGCGGCCAGACACTCCACGCCAGAATACAGCTCAGGACGCTCGAAGACACGATCTACCAGGTTGACCGCCAAGAGGTCTGCGAAGGCCACTTTTTTGATCAGGCCGGTGGCAATACGCGCCAAGCCCTCCAGACCCTGCCGAGGATCGGGCACCGGCTCCGGCCCGAGCTGCGGCAAAAGATCGACGGCCCGCACAATAGGCCCCGCCACAAGCTGCGGAAAAAAAATCACAAAGAGGAAAAACTCCCGAAAATTCTCCGCCGGCTTGAGGGTGCCTCGGTAAACGTCGATGGTATAACTTAATGTCTGGAAAGTATAAAAAGAGATGCCCACGGGCAGGATCAGGTTCAGTAACGGCCATGAGAGCGGATATCCCAGCCACGCCGATGCTTCATTCGTCGAGCGGATGAAAAAATCCGCATACTTAAAGACAAATAACATGCCCAGGTTGCTGATCAGGCTCACCAAGAGCCAACGATAACGATGGTTCGGATCGGCACTCCGGGCAATGGCCGCGCCTGCCATATAGTCGATCACACTGGAGAGCAGGATCAGGATGATCAGATACCAGTTCCAGGACATGTAAAAAAAACAGCTCGCCAAGACCAACATCCACACGCGCCAGATCCGCCAACGCCGGAGGCTCCAGAAGAGAAAAAAGGTCAGGCACAAAAAGAGGATATAGTCGGCACTGTTAAACTGCATGCGGACATTCTCTCGTGTAGATAAAAAAAGCCCTCACCCTCGTGTGTCACATGTACGCGCATGAGGCAATCACGGTGAAGGCTGAGTCGCACTGACAAAACGCTCGTACTCGTCGATGAGGTCGGTGGCAATGGCTTGCCCCACCCGCTCATATCCATCCCGGGTCAGATGCACCCGATCCGCTTGGGCCAGAGGCGGAGTTTGCTCCACCCACAGGTTCATGGCACCGGCTCCACCCATAAATCGACGCACATCCCAAAACGCACAGCCCTGCTCAAAGGCCACACGGCGCTGCACGTCGATGATCGGATCGAGCAGCTCCGCCGTTCGCCATCGACACTGAGGGCCCAGCGGAAGCGGTCGGCCTCGCCGATCTTTGCGCGGCTTACACTGACTGGAGGGGCGCATCAGCCGATCCGGCGGCCCCACCACCAAACAAGCACTGTCCGGCACCATCCGACGCAGCCGAGAGAGCTGATCTCGCCACACTTGCTCGTAGGAGGGCACACTAAAATCTCGGCTGCCACTCTCGTTGGTGCCGTACCAGGTGATCAGGAGGGCCGGATCTCGACGCTGAAGCTGCTCGGTTGCCAAACTCCAGGTCCAACGCGCAGAAGTCTGAAGGGTCGCTCCGTTGATGCCCAAAGCGTCCAGGGTCACGCCGGGGACGTCGCGCTCCAAGACCACGCCAAACAGATCCACCGGAAGGTCTCCCGTCGGCCAAGCCTCCAGCTTATGTGGGCCTTCGGGCAGCTCCAGACGATAAACGCCTGTCTCACCTTCCAGACGCTCAGGGGAGCTGCCTTCGGCGGTGTCAATCACCCGCACCGGGGCTCCATCCACCGCCACCTGAAGCCAGCCCGCACCGGGCCGTTGCCAGAAAAAGAGCTCAAAAGCACTCACCACACGGTTGCTTTCGCAGTCGTCGCATGTCCCCACGTAGATCCGAGCCTCGGGGGTGGAGGCGGTGAGGCGAAATCCACCCAAGCCCAAGGGCTCGCGTGCGTCGGCACGAAGACCGTTCTGCACTTCCCAGGGGCCGGTGCCTCCATGTTTTACATCTCGCTGATAGTAGTATTTAAAGGCTCGCCCCGGATACAAAAAACCTCGGCCCGCATCACCAAAACGCGCTTGAAGCACATGACGCAGCTTGCTGGTCATAAAATCAGCAGCGGTGTGAGAGTCTCCAAGCTGAACCACTCGGGTCTGACTGCCCTGCTCCAACGCGGCCACCCGCTGAAGACTGTCAAAAAATGGAAAGAGCGCCCGTCCACTGGGATCTTCCAGGTCAGAATCCGGTGGAATCGGAGGCAAGCCACTCAGCCGCTGCCGTCGCTGAGCTCTCAGGGTCTGCTCAGAGACAGAGAGGCCCGAAAAAGCCCGCCGAGCTGGACTGGTGCCTTCAGAAGAAGGCGCCGCCGCCTCCGTGGGCGATGAGACAGCGGACACTTTGACCGGTTTTTTGACCGACGAAGCGGGAGATGAGAACTCGTCAGGGTCTCGCAGGAGTGCTTCGGCATCCAAGAGGGCTGATGGCTGACGCTCCAGCTCCGCACGAGCCGCTGCGTGAGAAGCCACATATACGGATGACCCCGGACGCTCGGCACTGGCCACGGTGGTGGGAGGCTGGCTCGGAATATAACAAGCACCTGCAAGGCTTAACAGTAACAGGGAGTAGCCTAGAGCTCGAGCAAGCTGCATCAGGGGCCTCCTTGGGCGGGTATCGGGGCCGCCGAGCGATTTTCAGCAGGAGATTCAGCAGGAGATCGAGGGGCTTCCGCCAGCTTCACGCGGGCCATGCCTTCAAAACGCCGCGCCCGAGGTCCAGGATCGTCCGGCAACACGGCTTGAAGGCTCCCTTGCTCGGCAGCGGCAAAGGTGGTGATCAAGGAGCGGGCCAGCTCGTTGCCCAGAAAAACCGCGCCCTGCCAAGAAGGATGCACCATGTCGGAGGAGCCCAGTTTGGCTCGAACCCAGCGTGGCATGGCCCCTTCGCCGCCCATGACTTCGCAGGAATCCCAAAAGGCCGCACCACCGGCGAGGGCCGCTCGCCGCTGCACATCCCGCATACGGGCAATCGAGGGACGAGAGACCAGATGTTCTCCCTCACGCTGGGCAGCGTCCAGTGGCCCCATCACCAAGAGGGAGGTCTCAGGGAGGCTCGCTCGCAACATGCTCAAGAAGGTGGAGAGGTTACGCTCATATTCGCGCATGACACGGGGGGAAGCGTCGTTGTAGGTCAAGCTCTCGTTGGCGCCATAATGAAAGATCAACAGGGAAGGCTGGCGCTGACGAAGGACTTCCAACCAATGGGCGCGCTGGATCTTTTTCAGGCTGGAAATGGAGCCTCCCACAATGCCCAGGCTGTCGTACACCACGCCGGGAACATCACGCTCGAGCACCACACCCAATAACCGCACTGGCCCATCTCCCAGGGTACGCAGCTTGAGCCGAGCCGGTCCATCCGGGAGGGTCCAGCGCTCCACTCGGGCAGTCAGGGCGTCGGCTTGGGTGCTGAGGGTCGGCCGCTCGCTCCCGTTGAGCTGCACTTGAAGGGCACCACCTCCGGGCTGCGCCAGGTATTGAAGCTCGATGCGAGAGGCCGCGCGGCCCATCTTCCCTTCCAGTGCGGTGCCGACGCTGACTTCTGAGCCTTCGGCGGCACTGATAAATGTGACGCCCCCCAGACCCAAGAGACGATCTCTCAGCCGACTGGCCAGCACACTCTGAGGCTTCCAGTCGCTGCTCGAGCTGAGGCTCACCCCTCGATGGTCATACCAACGCCAAGCGCGGGCGGCGAGGACAAACCCGTGGCCACTGTCGCCGTACTCTCGCTGAAGCCTCCGGCGCACGGTGGCAGAAATATAGTCGGAGGCAATGATCGAGTCTCCGAAGTGTAAGACGCGGGTGATGGCACCGGGCTCTTTCTGAGCGGTGCGACGAAGGGCATCAAAAAAAGGAGCCAGGGCAAGACGACTGCAAGGCTGGCTCAGAGGCTCTAAACACCCCTGCTCGATGGGCCAGGGCTGCTCGAGGGGCCCAATCAAAGAACCTTTGAGGGTACTTTTGCCCAAAAGCTCGGCGTCGCGCGAAGAAGGCAGAGGCAACGGTGCGGGCAGGCGCTTGGGAGGCGTGGCCAAAACAAGAGATGACTGTGTTTCGGGAAGGGCTGAAGCCACCCATGAGGAAGGAGCAGCTCCGGGGTTGAGGACGGCTCCCGAAGGAGGGCTCGGCTGAGCAACAGCGGCAGAGGCTTCAAGCGGCGCAGGCTGGCCGACTCGGTCGTAAAACGGATCACCTTCTTCGGAATCCACCGCAGGAGGAGGCGGAAGCTGCTCAGGCTCCGCTCCCACCGGCGAGCGGGCTCCGTTGGACGGCACTTGAAGACCTCGGGCTAAAAATGTGTCGGAAAAAGCAGGCAGCACTTTCCAGCGTGGCTCCAGTGGGGCCACTTGAAGGGCCACGGTCAGAAGCCCGAACCAGAGGAGGGTCTGAGCAGTAGAATACTGACTGAAGGGATACCGCATCATATCAGATCTGTCTTGGGCTGGAAGGCTGGAAGGATGGACGGATTGGTTTCAGTATAAACTGAGGTGAGGGTAAAGGCAAAAGGACTTTCTAAGCCGGTGGGAAGGAACAGCGCGCCACTCAACGACGCTGGGCAGGGGGAAAAGAAGATGGCGGAGCCCAGAGCGGTGTGCCGGTGCCAGTGCCTGTGCCTGTGCCTGTGCCGGTTCCAGTGCCGGTGCCTGTGCCGGTTCCAGTGCCGGTGCCAGTGCCTCCCGCGTCCTCACCCTCCTGCCCGTCACAGTCTTCGTCTACACCGTTCGGAATGTCTCCAAGTGTGTTTCCAGGATAGGCAAAATTCTTCGAGTCGTCGCAGTCACACTGCTCTTCTGTCTTTCCGTCCCCGTCATTGTCGGCATTACAAGCTCCGTAACACGGAATCGGCTGCGACTTGTAGAGACACTTCGTGGTGGTTCCGCTTGTGCCGGTGCCGGTGCCGGTGCCAGTTCCGGTGCCGGTGCCGGT
>JBJTQF010000252.1:0-23209 GCA_046075485.1 Myxococcota bacterium
AGGATATTCCACCACGGATCGGGCAACTCTTTTGCAATGAGTGACATTCTTAGCACCTCCAATCTCTCAGAATTGGAGAATCTTAGCATCATATGAATGATGTCGCCTGATATTTAAGCTCGTTTAGAGAAACAGAACCTAACGTCCTCCCCCCTTCATCCCGGCAGGGTCCGAGCCCTACTCAGTGCGGCGGTGGCAGTCTCCAGCCGTCCTTGATCCTTCCCCTTCGTGTGCTGCGTGCGTGATGCGTGCGGGCGTGCTGCGTGCTTGCGTGTGCTGCGTGCCTGATGCGCGATAGAATCAGCACATCACCGAATCAGCGACAGGATCGAGGTGCGGAAGAGCTCATCCTGCATCAGCTCCACCGCGCGGGAGCGTTGCTGAGGCACTTCGATGTTGGACAAAAGCTGGTATGTACCCGTGCGCGAGACACTCTCCGCAAAACCGTTGACTCGAGTGGCCAGCCCGTTGAGCCCTCCGAAGGCTTCTTTCACCGCGCTGAAGTCGTTGGTGAGGGCGTCGCTGAGCGTGTCCGCATCTATACTCAAGCTACCATCGGAGCTCTTGCTGACCCCAATGTCCGAGAGCTGACTTTCCACCTTCTCCAAAAAGTTGCCCACCGTCCGGTTGAAGTTCTCCTGAAAGAAGTCCTTGTTGGAAGCCGCAAACGAGCGCAGCTCATTAAACGCCTCCACGAAGTCGGTGATGCCACTCTGGATGGTGGCATTGTCGCTGCCATCGCTGAACAGGTTGAGCACCTTGCCGTTGACATTCAGATCATTGGCAGCAGTGCGCAGCTTGGAGATCTGATCCTGCAACGTGGAGACCGCCGAGAGCTGATCAGAGATGCGCTCTTGGTTGGCCTTGTTGGTGGCATAGTTCTGTTGTGCTGCCAGCAGCACATTCTCCACACTAAAGCTCGAGCTGCTCGTGCTCGACGAGCGGTTTAAGCTGGTGAGGGTGGAGAGTAAGCTCTGATTGACCTCACGAATGCCCATAATGGCCACTGCGAGACCCTCCTATAAGTCCGGGAGGCGACGGAGACCCATCCGCCACTGTCTATACAATCGGACGTTTTGCCATATAAACAAGATCAAAATAAGTGATCTTGGGTTGCCTTAGTTTAGCATCCCTGTTTCCTGGGCACCAGCGATATTGGATCCCGTCTCACAGCACGACTGGGCACCAGCGATATTGGATCCCGTCTCACAGCGCTACTTGGCACCGGCCCCGTTGGGTTGTTCCCAGGGAGGCCGCTCCGTGGTGCGTTTGCTCGGATCCGGTGCGACAAGCTCAATGCGCAGTCCTTCAATCACCGGCTTCTCCGGCGAGAGCTTGAGCGGATTGCCCGCCAGCGGCTGGGTCACATCATTTGTATCCGGTTCATTGGCTTCCACATCGAGCACCGCAAAGAGCTCCACAGCGGTGAGCGCCTGAGGCAGGAGCATCTCAAAAGCACCGGGGGCTTGCAGATGTACCGTGGTGAGCGGGCCTTGTTGACTATGATCCACTCCGACCGGAAAAGCGTCGAGCTGGAGCCGCCCGCCCGCAAATCCCGGCACCAACACATCCCCCTTGATGCGGTAGATGTCCTGACGATTGGCCAAGTGTGCTTGAATGATGTTTTTCGTCAGTTCTTTTCCCGCCATCAGCTCAGGGGGAGGAGCAGCGTCCTGAGAAGGTCTGCCTCCATCCGCAGGTGGTGTCACGGGTCCAGCGGGAGCAGAACCGGGAGGCGGTGCCACGACGGTCGAGCTCCCTCCTGCGTTGCCGGAGGTCGAAGGAGCAGCCGGCCCAGGATCCGGCGCACAGCTCAGCAACAGGAACGTGAGAAGGGGAAAGCAGCATCGGAGGTTCTTATTGCTTCCCGCTTGCCAGGTGTTCATACTCACCTCTCATGATAAATTGCCCAAGCATAGACAATTTCAAAACCGACTGATAAAACATTATCATATCCTCTTCCTCAGGCGTACACCATGCGTAATGCGCTTCGTTTTATGCTTCTCATACTCGGTTATCTTACCTGTGCAGGGCTCCTGATCGCGCCCGTCTGGATGGATGCCATGCCACGCATCATCGGCGGCGGTGAGCTGGGGGGCTGGTTATGGCGTTTCTGGTGGATGAAGATGGAGATCGTCGCGCTGGGGCAGAAGTTTGCCGACCAGCCGCTGAACCAGCTCTTGCATGTGCTCTCTCTGGGGCGTTTCCCGGAGACGGGCAATGTCACCGACTTGCTCCTGATGACCATTCCCCTCGACCTGCTGCTGGGACATCCTGAGCACTACAACTGGAAGGTGGCGCTCATCATCTTTTCCAACGGTCTGGCCGGTTATGCCCTGTGTCGATACCTCACTGGTCGGGTGGGGGTGGCCTTTATAGGAGGGCTCACCCTCTGCTGCAACGCCCTGATGGTGTATGAGTTTGTCTCGAGTGGGCTTCGGCAGACCATCTTATGTTTTCTGACCTTGTTTATCTTGTGGCTGGAGCGGCTCTTACGAGAGAAGACGCGGCGCGCGGCCCTGTGCATGGGGTTCTTTTTTGGGCTGACGGCGGCCTTTTATTGGTTTTATGGGCTCTTTGCGGCGATGTACGGAGTGCTCCGCCTGCTCTATGCCTGGGGAGTCGAGCGGGAGCGTCCGACCCGCACCTTGTTACTCCAGCTCGTGCAAGGTGGCGCGGTGGCCGTCGTGCTGATCCTGCCCTTTATGGCCCCGTATCTGCTGATGCCGGGCAGTGGGGAGCTGCCGGAGGTCTCCTGGTTTAAGAGTTTTCCCAGCCTGGAGGCGCTCCAGAACGCACCGCTGAGACCCGATACCCGCTATGAAAACCTGCTGGCGAGCCTGGCGCGGGTGCTCAGCTCCTCGTGGACGGTGGACTGGGTGTTTAATCCGTTTGAGATCCGCAATAATCCGCTGAGCATGGCGCTGGTGGCGTTGGGCATCGGGGTGTTTCGTTGGCGCAAGGTGGGCTTTTGGTTGCTGATCTTTACCCTCTTTTACACCCTGACCTGGGGCCCCTACCTGCAATATCAAGGGGAGTTCATCCGGCTGGGTGGAGAATATGCGGTGCGGCTCCCGTACTGGTTTGCTTTTAAGCTGATCCCGATGATGAGCCGTCTCTTCGCGCCGTACCGGATGGCAAGCATGGTGGTGATCGCCTTGATGGTGCTGGCGGCGCTCAACATGGCCTGGGTGGCCAGCAAGCTGGAGCGCCAAGCCTGGGCACGTTGGGGACTGGGGATCTTGTTCGTGAGCCTGTATTTTGGCCAGTTTATGCTCGATCCGCTCCAGATTCGTAAGATCGGCTCCAATCGTATGTTGCCGCTGTCTGCCAGTGAGGTCAGTGTGCCCGCCTGGTACTACGAGCTGGCCAAAGAAAAAGGCCGCCTGGGGATCGTCGAGCTGCCCCTCGAGCGTCAGCAAGACCTGCTCAACTATTATCAGGTGGTGCATTCCAAAAAAGTGCTGGGAGGCTGGGCCGATCCGGGAGCACTTCCTCCTGAGCTGCGGTTTGACCGCCAGCCCAACAAAGTGACCGCGTTGCTTCAGTGGCTCTCTCGTCCGGATGGTATGGAGCGTAACGCTTTTGCTCAAGCCTTACGCATGCTCAACCAGAGCCCCTACATGATGGGGAGTTATACCCCACAAGACGTCACACATCTGCACAGCTTTGGCTATCGCTATGTGGTGCTGCACGAGCTGGGCTGTTATCTGCTCGAGCCCCGCTGGGGCAAGGAGCTCTACGCCCGCATGAAGGAACAACTGACCCAAGCCCTGGGCAAACCGCTGAGAGAAGATCTCGAGCATCCCTTAGCCGCCAGCTCCGATGAGCTGCTGCGTTATCATAACGGGATGACGTGGATGGTCTCGCTGTATTCTCCGCTGCTGATCCCGGAGCCTCGCCCCATTCCGCTGCACATGGTGGTCTACGCCATCCCGGAGGTTGCACCCGAGCGGCCCACGTCTCCCGAGCTCAGCGCCCCGGTCCTCTCGCTGCCGACGTTAGAAGGAGATAAACCGCAGCCGCCCCCCGAAGCGAAGGGAACGGCCCCCGCCGGTGCTCCGGTCCTGACGGATGAGCCTCCCAAGAAGGGGGAGAGCTCGTCACCTCGCCCATCGGTGCCTCTCGAGCCACCACCGAGCACACCTTCCTTGTGAGCGTGGCCACCACTCGACCCTTCGAAGGTTCGAGACGTCCCGCTCGTCACGCTGCTGGAGACGGTCTCCGGTATTTTTAAGAAAAATGGACACGATATGATATAGGTCATGCGGCCCGGCAGCGATTGCCGCTATTGTTCTCGCATACATGCATCGCGTTAAGGGGAGTTACCGTGGGCGACACACATGCTTTTCAATGTTCTCTGGAGTGGTTGGGAGGAGCACAGGGCCCGGCGGCGGACGTCACCACCCTGGATCGAACCCATCGCCTGTCTTTTCCCGGACGTCCCGAGCTCATCGCGTCGTCGGCACCGGACTACGGCGGCAACCCGGAGCTGCTCAACCCCGAGGATATGTTGACCGCAGCACTTTCCTCGTGCCAGATGTTGACCTGTCTGGCGGTGTTTGCTCGCGCTCGGGTGCCGTTGTACGCCTATCGAGACCAAGCCGAAGGGTTTCTCGAGAAAGGTGAAGACGGCAAGCTGTGGATGACCCGGGTGATCCTCCGACCGGAGCTGACCCTCAAGGAGGGGACTTCGGAAGAACGCGCCCACATGTTGATGGAGAAGGCCCACGCCAACTGCTTCATTGCCAACTCGGTGCGTACCCGGGTGACACTGGAACCTACTTTTATCTTTATCTGACAGGTTACACAACCGCAGCCTGCATCCCGAGGAGCAGACATCATGTACATCGAACATCACGACTTGGCCAAAGAGTTCCCGGAATTCCGCTCAGAGATCCATGCCTTAAAAGCGTCCGATGCGCACTTCGCCCGGATCTTTCAGGAGTATCAGGAGCTGGACAAGCACATCATCCGGCTGGAAGAGAACTTGGAGCTGGATTCCGACCAGATGCTGGAGCACCTCAAGCGAAAGCGGGTTCACCTGAAAGATGAGCTGTATCAGCAGCTCAACGCAGCCGCCAGCGCCTAAGCGCACGCATAGAGTCTCGCAGGAAGGACCACAGGAGCATGTCTCCTGTGGTTTTTTTTGCTTTGCACGAGGAGGGCACGTCGATTCTTGCTTAGCCGGTACAGCAACCACTTCATGCGCGGGAACGGGTGGAAGCCGGTTGACGTTCTAATCCCTTAGATGTAAAATGAGAGAATACCCCATAAGTCTCTGGAAAATGAGGTCTATTGTGTCTCAGGGTTCTCTCCCCCTCTGGAATCGGATGTCTTGGCGGATGCTGGCGCTCAGCACCGGGCTGCTCATGTCCTCGGTGTATTCTGCGTCTGCATCGGCGCAGTCTCCGGTGAAGCAGGTGGCCACAGGTGAGCAAGCGCCTCCGGTGGCCGCTGCCGCTGCCTCTCACGAGCTGCTTCAGGATGCCATGCCCACGGTCCTGCTCGCCATTGACTCTTATCGCACCGGCGACATGAGCGATGCCTTCCGCAACTTCGAGACCGCGCTCGACACCCTGACCTCCTATGGCCTGCCCACCGGCGAAGAGGGCATCAAGCTGCTTGAAGGCCAGCTCCCCTCGGGATATCGGGACGCCAAGCTGCTCGAGATGTATCGGGCCTGCGTCAAAGCCACTCAGCCCGCCACACGCAGCAGCGACAAGAGCCGAGCCGCCACAACCGCTCCCAGTGGAGCGGCCCCCAGTGCCAGCAACGTCTCTCGGCGAGACGACGACAACGAAGTGCGGGTGCCCTCCCCTGTCACCGAAGAGCGACTCCAGGCTGCGGCCCGTTATCTCTCCGCCGAAGATCACGCCTACGTGCGCCAGGCCATCGACTCCCTGGTGGCCGCCTTCGGCGAGAAAGAATATCCTCACTCCGAGACCTTCGTGCAAGAGGTCGAATATTTCATCCATCAGTACCAGACCGACCTACGCGGCTTTTTTGAACGCTCGCTGGTACGCTCCGTGAAGTATATGCCGATGGTCAAACAGACCCTGCGCGAAAAAGGCGTGCCCGAGTCGATGGCCTACATCGCCTTCGTCGAGAGTGGCTTCCGCACCACCGCCGAGAGCTCCGCCGGTGCCCTCGGACTCTGGCAGTTTATGCCCAAAACCGGACGCGGCTACGGCCTGCGCGTCGATAAAGAAGTCGATGAGCGCCTCGACCCCGACAAATCCACCTACGCCGCCCGAGAATATTTCCTCGACCTGGTGGCGATCTTCGGCTCTCAGTCCTTTCTGCTCGCCATTGCGTCCTATAACGCCGGAGAAGGCAAGGTCCAGTATTGTCTCAAGCAGGTCGATGACCCCTTCACGCAGCGCACCTTCTGGGATATCCGCTCCTGCCTGCGCAAAGAAACCCGCGAGTATATCCCCCGCATCATCGCCGCCGCCATCGCCGCCGAAGACCCCCTGCGCTTTGGCTTCGGAAAATCCCTGGAGTTCGCCGACCCCGCCCGATATGACGTGGTGCTGGTGCCCTCCTCGACGCCGCTGGTGCCACTCGCCGCCGCCGCCGGTGTCACCCTCGACACCCTGCGCCGCATGAACCCAGACCTCAGCCTGAAAGACCTCGCCACCCCCCGCGTGGTCAACTACCGCCTGCTCGTCCCCCGCGAAGCACGCATGAGCGTAGAAGCCGAAATTGTCGCCATCGCCGCACGCCGCGCCGAAGAAGACCGACAGTCCAAAGCCTCCGTCGAAGCCCGCGCTCAACAAGACCAGCGCCCGCCCGTGGATGGCCGCACCGCTGAGACCCGCAACGCTGAGACCCGCAACGCTGAGAACCGCAACGCTGAGAACCGCACGTCCGATGATCCCCGTGCCGTCGCCGAGACCCGCACCAACGGAAGCAGCAGCGTCGAGCCTTCGCCTCAAAACGGAGCCACCGCCAGCAGCGGACCCAGCAGCACCGGACCCAGCAGCACCGGATCGAGTAGTAGAGGGGAAAAAGACCCCTCCGGTAGACCCTCCCGAGGCGCCGAGCCCTCCCGCACCATGCCGGAAGCCGTGGCCAGCCTCTCCCCCAGCCTGTCGCAAAGCGGAGAGGGGAGCTCCAGCGCCCGCTGGGGAGACGCCACCCGCCAGCTCGCCTATCGCGTCCAGACCGGCAACACCATCTACCAGATCGCCCGAGACTTCGGCACCAGCGCCGGTCAGCTCCGCGAGTGGAACCCACAGCTCCTGCTCCGAGAGCTCTGGCAAGGGGAAGTGCTCCAGATCTTCGACCTGCCCGACGGCTTCCGCCGCATCGAGCACAAAATCCGAAAAGGAGAACGCCTCGAGGACGTCGCCAACCTCTACGGCGTCGCCACCCGCAGCGTCGCAAGCTGGAACGGCATCCGAGGCGACCAGCTCGAACCCGGTGCCACCCTGCTGATCTTCCTCATGCCCGACGCCGACGGAAACCCCGCACGGATGCCCCGCGTCTCCACCAGCACGGCAGCCCTCGCACCCACGAGCGCACCCGCGAGCGCGAGCACGCCCGAGCGCGCACCCACGAGCGCACCCGCCGAAAAGTCTGGTAGCTCCGAGAAGAGCAGCTCCGAGAAGAGCAGCTCCGCCGAGGGCAACGCCAAAAATACCCCACCCAGCACGGAGAAGCCCCGCTCGACAGAGACCGTCAGCACCAGCCAGAAGAGCAGCAGCGGCAGCCAAAAGAGCAGCAGCAACGAGCTGGGCAAGACCACCACGGGAAAAGCCTCCACCCTCACACAGGCTGGACAAGAAAAGGCAAAGGAAGGCAACAGCACCCCGGAAAAAGCCTCCAAGAGCACCGATAAAGGGGGCTCAGAGAAAGGTGCCGATAAAGGGGGCTCAGAGAAAGGTGCCGATAAAGCCAGTGCCGATAAAGCCAGTGCCGATAAAGGGGCCGGGCAAAAGGCCGGGAAATCCACCACCAAGATCGTGTCCAAAGAAGTCGCACTGCCCGATCCCGTGATCTACGAAGTACAAAAAGGAAACTCGCTCTCGGTGATCGCCTCCCTCTTCGATGTCCGAGTGGAAGACCTCCGCACCTGGAATAAGCTCAAAAGTGATGGCATCAAAGCCGGAGAAAAGCTCAAGATCTACCCTCAACGCCCCCTGACCACCACCGTCTATAAGGTCAAAAAAGGGGATACCCTGCCCAAAGTAGCCCGCAAATATAAGCTCGAGCCCGAAGCCCTCGCCGTCGCCAACGGACTCAGCCCCTCAGATGATCTCAAGAGTGGACAATTACTCCGGGTCTATCGGATGGATTAAACGGCAGGATACCATCGGATGGATTAAACGGCAGGATACCATCAGCAGGATACCATCGGATGGATTAAACGGCAGGATACCATCAGCAGGAGACACCCCTCAAGGTCCAGGCACGACCCCAGCAGGCACCTTACTCAGCCCGGCAGCCGGATCTTCTCCTAAGCTCTCGCCGTGGAGCCGTCCACAAATGCTCTCGGGACGCAACATGCCACCCGAAACATGGCCAAACTCAAAAGGCTCGCCGAGCTTCTGACCGTCCATCACCCAATCACCCAGGTGAATACCCGCTTCTTCGACACTCTCGGCAGAGAGCCGAACATGCACCTGACACTGCTGAGTCAAGCTGGAATGCACCACCACCACCGCCTGACTGCCATCGTTGCACAGATACGTCACCACCCCCGGCGTTGAAGCCAACACCTCACTGATATTGAGCTCGGGCTGACGCACCTCCGGACGAAGCATCGGCACCGGAGCCGGTGTCGGCTCGACCTCCCGAGCCTGCTGAGCATTTCGCGGCTTTCGCTCCGCACGAGCGGAAGCAGGCCGCTCCACTTCTCGCTGCTGCTGGTTGCCTCGAAAACGCCCCGCATCCGACGGAACCGCACTCAGCCCCTCCACCACCGGGAAGAGCATCGAGCGGGCCTCGTCGCTCAGCCCCCGCTCCGGCAAGAAGTTGAGCAGCGCCTGCACATACGGATCATCCTCCAGGGCCGCTTCCCACCCTTGAGGGGTCTTCACCAGCAGCAAGTTCAACAGGTCATCCAGGGTGAGCGGAGCCTCGGTCAGATCGGTGAGCCGCCGCTGCGGATCCAACGGCGTTAAGGTCACCAGCGCCCAAGTGCCCTCCCAACGAATGTTGAGCACCGAAAAAAAACCCGCCTCGGTCTCGACGTCTACCCGAAAATCAAGGGCTTCGTGAAGCGCATTTCGCGCAGCCGGGGTCAGCAAGTCAGCTCCCGGGGTCAAGTACCGCACCAGGGTACGCTTCCAGGTATCCTGAACAGAGGCCGGATCGTTGGGATTTTTGATCAAGGTGCTCAAGGGCAAGATGGAGGGCAGATTCACCCCAGCCCCCGGCTTGTCTTTACCCGCCGCGCCCACCGCTGGAGCCGGATTTATGGCGGCGTTACTTCCCCCCATCACCGAGGTAGAACCCAAACCTCCCGCCACTGGAGCCGCTCCCCCCGTCGAAAGACCCGCCGGAGAAGTCTGAGATGCACCCGAAGCAGCCCCAGGGTTTGAGCTGGTCCCCCCCGCAGGCACGGCACTCGTCGGCGCAACACCGGTCTGCGCGGAGCTCGTCGGCGCGGCACTCGTCGGCGCGGCACTCGTCGGCGCGGAGGTCCGGCCATTGACAGAGGCATTTCCAGGCTCAGAAGGCACACTCGGAGGAGGGGGAAGGCTCCCGGATGAGAGGTCCACGCCCGCATGGGTGGCAGGGGCTTGACTCCCCGAAGTGGTATTGCCCACAACCGCAGCGCCCGAAGCGGAAGCCGCCGAAGAAGCGGGGCTCGGCTTGGACGGGCTCGAAGCGGCAGCGCCGGAGGACGAAGGCCGGGCCGTGGGATGGGATTGAGGGGCCACGCTGGGAGTAGGATTTGCCCCCTCGGAAGGGCTCTTGCTCCGAGTCGAAGCGGGAGCTGGACTGCCAGACGCACCTCTCACCACTGGCGTTGACGCCAGGATCAAGGTGGTGCAGCAGAGCAGGATCCTCGTTTTTTGCATCTCCTCCCTCCAGAATGCTTCTTAAATCCTGAAGCAGATCGATCTCTTCTGGTGAGTACCTCTCTCATCAATCGCAGAGAATGCCGGGGAAGTCAACCGCAACATGTGGATCTAGGGACCGGTTTCCCAAAAAAACACCCGATCTGCCACCGCGAAGTAGTCGCTGTCGTCCACGCAGGCGGTCTCGTTCCACAAGGTGATGTGGCCGGTGGCGTCGGAAAATTTGGCCTCGATCATCAAGATGCCCTGCTTTCCCTGGATCTCCGCAGGTGCTTCTCCCGTGCCCCACCCCGAGAAATCTGGCTTGCCCAGCTCCTTTTTGAGCCACGCACACAGCTCCCGCACCCGATAGGCATACCAGAGCTTGTCCGCTCCCGAGACCACACTCATGCCCACGTTGCGGGGGATCTTCACCCCGGTATAGTTTAAGGCCCGGCTCATGCGGATGGCGCAGGTGTTGGCCACCCACTCCGCATTCACTTTGCCCCCGATCTGGGCTTTCACATCCTCTTTGTGCCCCAGCGGATAGGCGTCCTTAAGCTGAGCAAAAGATAAGGCTTTACGCGAAATGGTCATTAGACTCCTCCAGCAACAAGCTCACACCGGCACCAACACTCACCTCTCCTGACCGCACAGGCGCTTAGTCAGGACACTCCGGCCTCGCGACGCCATCATAATAACCCACTTCGTCGCTCCAGTATTCGCCTTCAAAGGGCCAGAGCTGCATTCCTTGTCGCCGTAAGACACGAGGCGTCCCCCGCACCCTCACCTGTGGGGCCTTTCCCGTGCGTGCCGCCGCTTCGTAGCCCTCTTTTTCGCCGGTCAGCAGGTTCAGCTCAAAGAGCTCGGCGTCCAACAAGGCCCCCTTCAGAAGCTGCTGCACCTCGTCCAGCTCCCGCTGAAGCGCTTGCCCCTCCTGCTTCGCGCGCGCCTGCAACCAACGTCTCACCCGCAGGTTTAAGGCTTCTTGTGCCCCCACGGAGAGCCCCCGCAAAACCAGCGTCTCCCGCTCCCACGCCCCCTGCGCCAAGAGCCGCTGCACATGGGCCAAGTCCGGCCTCTCCTCCCAGCGTTGCAAGAGCGGAGCGGGCAGCAGGTCCACCGGTACTTCTTGCGCTCCCGGTACTTGTGGCGCTTTTGGGACTTCTGGCGCTTTTGGGACTTCTGGCGTTCCCGGTACTTCTGGCGCTTTTGGGACTTCTGGCGCTCCCGACACTCGTTTCGGTGCAAGCTCTCCCTGCGCACGCGCCCGTAAGGCCACACTCAGCAGGGTCTCAGGGCTGGAGAGCTCCGCGCCACGCACCCGCTGAAGCTGCACCAGGATCGGCTGATGACGACGCTTAAACACCTCCAGCGCCTCACGGGCGGAGGTAAAACGACAGAGCTGGGCCAACATCTGCACATACAAGAGGCTCGACTCCGGCAACCAGGCCCGCTCAAAAAAAGGCGACTGAAGCCCATGCAGGATCCCCAATGCTCGATTAAAGGGCTCCAACGGCTCGGGATTGTCCAGGGTGCGGCGATAATAGGTCCAGGCCAGCTCCTGCTGAGCACTCAACCACAAGGCGGAGGTGCGGGGCACTCGCCGATACAAGTCTTCAGCCTGCTCCGTCCGGTTGAGCGCGTAGGCCACCCGCGCCAGGTTCAACCACCCCCGCTCCCGCAAGGCCGGTGAGAGAGCAGGCATGAGCTCAAGCTGCACCCGCAGCTCCTCCAGGGTGGCCAGCGCAAAGGGTCTCAGCCGGAGCTGCACAAAAAGATTGGCCTGGGAGAGCCGGGCCTCCACGCCCCGCGCATGGGTCAAAGGCACCCGGGTCAGCTCCGCCAGGGCGGATTTGAGCTCAAGCTCCTGCTCGAGCGCCAGACCCCGCAGATAATAGGCATGGCCTTGAGCTTCTGGATCCAGCTTAGCCGGATCGAGCAGGGCCGCACTCCGGCTCAAGACCCGATCTTCTTCCAACACCCGCGAAGGTGGGAGCGCATATTGAAAGGTCTCGAGGGCCTCCGCCAGTCCTACCGCGCCCTCTAAGCTCTCGTCGAGCAACACCAAACCCGTCAAGGGAAGCTCGAGGCGCACCAGCGCCGCTCCCGCCACCCTCAGCAACGCCTGACGATGATGGGGATGCAGGCCGGGCGCATCCAATAAGGGCATGACCCGCTTCAAGGCTTCGGCAGGCTCCGCAGGGAGGAGCGTAAGGGCTTCCGATAAAACAGGCGGAGGCGGGGCCAGAGGTTTTCCCGTCGGCTTGGGCGGAAGTCCCCGCTTCGGGCCTCCTCCTTCTCCCGCTGAGGAAGGCACGGCAGACGGAGGTGGGCTCAGCTTTTTGCTGGGTTTGAGCTTGCCCACGCCGGGTTGGCCCACGCCGGGTTGGCCCACGCCGGGTTTACCCGCGCTCGATGTCTCAGGGGCTGCGGAGGCCACAGCGACAGGAGCCACAGCGACGGAGGCCACAGCGACAGGGGCCGCAGCGACAGGAGCCACAGCAACAGGAGCAGCCGCGAGCGTTTCGGTCGGCAGCCACAGCACACTCAGCAGGCAGGCACAGAGGCTCACGCACGGGCGCACACGCAGGGAGGAGCGCAGGCGCTCGAAGGCTGGCCCAAAAGCAGCAGGCGCGGAGGACTGACGTTCATTTGTCACGAGCACCTCCGAGGGTCAAAAATCCAGACAGGCCCACACCCAAGAGCAGGTCGTGTTTCAGCCAGGGGCCCGCCAAGCCCTCCGGGACCAGGGTGAGATGATCCCGCACTTCCAGACGTAAGGCCCAGGGACGCCCCAGCACGGTCATATAATATCGATGCAAGAGCCCCAGGTTTAAGCTCGCCGGGAGGTTGTAGCGCGGAGAGCCCTCCGCCGCCACCGTGTCGTTGAAGATGGTGCGCTCGGCTAAAAAGAGCCCTCCCCCCGCCACTCCCGCCACGTCAAAATGCACCACCCGCCAGCCCAGCAGGTTGAGCTTGGCATAGATCGGAGTCCAGACCACATCCAAGCTGGTCTGCATCACCGGACTATAGGCATCCACCCGCACACCTTGCACCTGAAGGGCACGGCTGGCATAGGTATCCCAGCCTCGACCGAGGCCGAGGGAAAGCTCCGCTCCCCACTCAGGAGACAGGTGCCAGGTGGCCTGCACACCCATCATCGCCCCCAGCACGTAGGCGTCGTTGGGGATCAGGGCGGTGTTTACCCCCAGCTCGAGCCGCCCCGACCGGGGGTAGAGCGGCTTCTGCACCGCCGCCAGCTCCCCCGGACGCAGCACCCCCAAGGTCTGATCAGGACGTGGGCCCTCCGCCGCCTCCACCGGAGAAAGCAGCAGCCAGCTCAGCAGGAGCCACAGCATACGGGGGCCTCGTGCAAGCGCGTCAAAAGAGGATAAAGCTGAGATGGACTGCATACGCTCAGGCTCCGGCTCTGCAAGACATCAGAATGGAAGGGGACGTGGATCCACCGCCGCCACCGCACGATAATAGACCTCGATGCGCATGCCGTAGTCGGGCACGGCACCGCCGTGAAACTCGATGCTGTTGTCGCCCGGGTTGAAGCTCCAGCCTTCGGTGCTGTCGCGTGGGATTTCTCGGCCTTCCACAAAGACCAACAAGGAGTCTTCGTCGGGGATCTCGCGGAGCCGGAAACGAGCCAAGAGCCGGTTGATCAGCACCCGAATATCCGCCAGGGTCTGGCCAAAATCCGCACAGACCGGGATGTGAAGCCCTCCAGTGCCCTCGGCGGCCTCTCGATAGCGTTCGATGGTGTCCGCTGGAGCGGTCTCCGGGTTACAAGCAGGCTCGGTCTCGGTGCCCAGCGTGGGGGTGATGGCGGCAATGGAGACGGGCCTTCCGGTTCGCTCCAGAAAGTCCAGATAGTCGGCCACCGGTGCCGCTGAGCTGTCTCCCTCATCGGAGATGATGACCGCCACCAGTGCCACGTCGTCCCGCAAGAAGCCCTGGTTTAAGCCCTGCTCGTCCGGCAACAGGTCGTCACATGAGACGGTTGAATCGGCTGCGCCGAGGGTCTCCGGGGTCTCGGAGGCCAGACAGATGGCACGGCGAAGGGCTTCAAGGCCCTGCTCCACCCCTCCGGTGGGGCTCAACCCAATGGCGGAGAGGGTGTCTTCAAAACGGGCGATGAGGTCGGGATCGTCGAGGGTGAGATAGGGAGGCTTCTGGGGCTCGTCGGGGTAGGGCAGGAATAAGCGGCCATCTTCTCCGGGGGCGGGCAAGGTCTGAGCGGTGAGGTTGACCTGGGTGGAGGTCACGCCAAGCTGCGGCTCCACAAAACGGTCGAAGTTATCCAAAAAAAAGAGGTAGTTGCGCACGGCGTCGGATAAGGTCCGCTTCGGGCTGGCCCGATCCTGAAGGGCCGCTGCGCTGAGGCTCTGCACAAAGGCAGCGGTGTTGGACACCAACGCGGCTTGTTCATCGCCCATGCTCTGAGAGTTGTCAAAGATGAAGAGCAAGTCTACTTGGTTGGAGTAGCGCACTTGTTCATATACTTCCTGCACCAGGTAGTCGTGACGCGCACAGGCGCTCGCCAGGAGCACGCTGGCACTCACGCTGAGCCACACTAAAAAAAGGGCGAGCCGCCACCGCATGAGCACTCCACACATCAGGATCAGGTGTGTAGAGGGTGCCAATTCTTGTGACACACGTCAAGGGTTCTGGGGGGCTCTCGCGCGAAGCGACTTCGCACCGTCGAGCACGCACACACGCACACACGCTCGCACACCTGCTCGCACGCCTGCGCATACGAACACCAGAGGCTGGCCATCCGAAGGAACGCATGACTATGGCAATTATACATAACTCATCTTATATTATTGATTTTTAATATTATTTTTCTGAAATCAGATCTTTATCTGGTTTTCGTGACTCAAAATTGCTATAAGAAACGTGGCCTCTTTGCGATGCGCTTGATCCAGCCCTTGCAAAGCCACATGGCCACACCTCACGGATCAACATTTCTGATCCGCATTCCGACTTCTAAAGGAGTTCCCATGCTGCGTTCTGCTCTGGTGCTTGTGTTCGCCCTGTCGTCTTGGACCCTGATCGGCTGCTCGGGCGGAGACGATGACGCCTCCCCATCGCCGACCCCGTCGGCCGCGTGCTCCAGCTACTGCAAGGACATGATGGCCACCTGTACGGGTGATAACGCTCAGTATGACAGCGAGTCTGCTTGTCTCTCGTCCTGCTCCGGCTTCGCCACCACCGGAACCGATGGGGATGCCGGTGGTAATACCCTCCAGTGCCGCGTCTACCACCTGGGTGTTGCTGCAACCGATGCCGCCACCCATTGCCCCCACGCCGGTGCGGATGGCGGCGGTGTGTGCGTGGACTGAGCCCGCACGCCCCGATCCACGGAGGGGCTCCCGTCGGAGCTCCCAGTCGTACATCGACGTGCTGGCCGACCTGAAGAGTGCGGTGCCATACGCGCTCTTCAGGCCGCTCCAGGCTCGGCTTGACTTGACTCGGCTCGGCTTCGCTTGACTCGGCTTCAGCTTAAGGCTTCGGCTCCAGCGCGGGGAGCTTCAAACGACCGTAACCGCTGGAGGTCTTGGCACCCACGCCTTCTTCTTCCAGCGCACGGCTCAGCACCTCATAGGCAAAACGCACCCACTTCTCCGGGCCCTTGAGCGCCACCAAGTAAGAACCCACGGCACTCAAAAAAGACACCGGATTCGGAGCATCCCAGTCCGCCGGTGCCTTGAGCTCCGCATCGTCGCTCATATAATAGTCTCGGTGATGCACGGTCAGCACGTCGGTTTCTAACAAGCTGTCTGGAAAAGCGCGCCGCTTCTGAGCAGCCTGGAGCGGATGACGCTCGCCCAGCACCAGCTTGTCGTTCAGGTCCACCACCGGGAGGGCATCAAAATAGGTGATGTACCCCGCCTCGTCCGTGTCGCCAAACAAGACCTCGTAAGGCCCAAGCGGAGCTTTTGAGCCTTTTAACGTGCCGTCCAGGTTTCGCGGCTTCAGGTCCAGCACGCGCCGCGCATAGGAGGCCGCCAGGCCCTTGAGCGCACTGCCCGGGATATAGGGCACACCGTAACTCTGATGTAGGGTGATGTGGGTCTCGACCGGAGACGCTCCCCCCAAGCCCATCACCAGCCGATCTTGAACCTGACCCACCCCCAACATCACCTCCCCCGGCTTCGCCTCCGCCTGTAAGGATTCCAGCGCCACTTTCCAACGCTCAAAGGCCAGCCCATACCCCGGTGGCACCGGCAAGGAGGAGACCTCCAGGATGAGCTGACGCCGTGCGAGCTCGTCGCTGCGATCTTGGGTGCGCAAAAAACGATCCAGCCATAAGCCCGGATGAATCCCCCGCCGGGCAGTCTCCTGCAAAGCCGGAAGGGTCAAGGAGGCCAATGCCTTCCGCCGACAGCTCTCACTTGCCGATGGGCTGCTCATCACTCACCTCCTAGAGGGTCGGTGTCGTCGTCGCCTGGCTCCACCTCCAGGACCGACTGGGCGTATCGCTTAAACCAGACCAGGGCCTGCACGGTCAGACGGGTCATGCGCATATAGTCGGTTAAGCTGGCCTCTTGAACCTTTCGCAGCAAGGCATCCGGGGTCGGCAAAGGGAGGGTACGCGCTGGGTCCGCAGGGAATTCTCCTTCGGCCACCGCCAAAACCCACGCCAAATCCATCAAGAGCTGATGATAGGCGGAAGGCGCTCCCGGGACCGAAGGTATGGTGCCTTTGGCCCTCACCGGCCCTCGCGCATGCACAAAGGAGAGGGCTTGAGCCAGCCCCGATGACAAAATCAGCACCGGAATCTTGTGACTCAGCCTCCCGTAGAGGTTCGCAAAGGTGGGATCTCGCCGCTCCATCACTCTCTCGACCCGATACAAGGTGGCGCGAGCAAAACGCTGCTCTCGAGTTTGCATGGTGTTCTCCTCAGTGCTTAAAGCGCAGATGGCAGAGCCCTCGGCCCACGGTGGCCTTCCCCCCAAGCTGGCGAGGGGAGAGGGTCAGCTTTCCAAGATACCCCCAGGCGTCGGCGACGGACATCTTGGTCTTGTCTTGGCGTAAGGTCTTGTCGTTGGGCAAGAAGGTCACAAAACCGCTGAGCACCGTCTCGGCAGGCAGGTTCTCTTCATACCAGAGCCCTCCTTTTGCCACGGTCTTGGTCTTCGGCTCAAGGCGAATGCGCGCGTTGATCTCGGTGGCGGTCTCCACCAAAAAGGCAAAGACGTCGTCATGCACCACACACAGACGCTGACGGAGCTGAGTTTGCCACGCCGAGGCTTTATGGGAGCCCTCCGGAAATAACATGGGGCCGAGGGCGTCCGCCCACCGGTTTACACTGTTCGTTTTGGAATCCGGCTCCGCCTGCACTTTGAGGTCGAGGTCTTCAAGGTACACGTTGTCTTTGTGACGCAGCACGGTATCGGTCGCAATCAAGAGGTGCTCGCTGCTGACCACCTTCGGCACCTGCAAGGACTTGAGCGACTCGGCACCGGCTTTGAGCTCTCCCAGGTCGCGGGCAAACCGCTCCAGCACCAGCGGACAGGTGACCCAGGCAAAAACACCTTGTAAGGCCCTCACCGGGAAAAGCAGCAGGCGCTGATCGCTGAAGACCAGGGCTCCCGCATGTTCGTGGGCTTCTTGGCTCTCTGGACCAAACAGGCTCTTGGTGATTTCAGAGCTCCTGGGCTCCTTTTCATCCGGCTTATTTTCGGACTTCAGCTCCGCATTGCAGGCTTCACGCAGGACTCCTTTGAGGCTGGAGCCCGGCAAATACGGAAAATGAGTGCCCTTCTCCCGAGCGATGGGCAGGTCAATCACCCCCATGCCCTGGCCAATGCCAGCATGTAAGGGTGAGAGGGCATGAACCAACAGCAGCTTCGTCTCCATATTGTTCCTCTTAAGCACAAGGGCTTGTTGATCATTTTGAAGGTTTGGGAGTGCTCTCCACCCGCAGATAGTTCAAAAAAGCGCGGATCAACGAGGGCTTCTGCTGCTCATGCTCCCCCAGCCGCCACAGCGGAGAAATCTGGCTGGCATCTTCACGGGTGAGCTGAAAGGATTTGCCCTCGGCGATCAAATTTTGGTCCTGCAAGATTCCAATCTTGGCGAGGGGCGCAGGTTGACCCCCCTTCACCGCGCCGGTGTCCAGCACCATGACGGGGCCCCGAAGGGCAAAGGCCAACGCCGCCACTCCTCCGTCACGACACACCACCGGACGCAACAAGAGCGGGCTGGCAAACCGATCCACCACGTCACTTCCCGAGGAGGTCACGGCCACCAGGGTATGATCCGCCGGATCGTGGAAGGCCGGTCCCGTCTGTGCTCCCCGCTTTCCGGTCTTGTCGGGGCCGTCTTTAAAGTGCAATACAATGGGCAGCCCCAGCGCCGCTCGTGGATACACATCCAGCACCTTCACACCTCGGGCACGAGGCTCGTGTTTGGGAAAACAGGCACCGGTCAGCGTGCGTAAGGCGTCGGCTTCTGGCCACTCGCTGTTTTCATAGGGAAAGACCGGGCGAGCTTGACGAAAACGCCTCAGCTTCTGCACCAGGAGCTGCCAAGCCATCTGCGCCCCCGGCGGCACCTGGCTCAAGGCTTGGGCTTCTTCTTTTTGAATCTTCCCCAGGGAGCTCAGCACACGAGGCCACTCTCGTTTGACCTCGTCAGGCGAAAAAAACCGCCAGCGTTTGTTCAAGCTCAGGCAGGGCAAGGCGTCGTCGCGCACCCCTTCGGCGACATGCTTTTTAAGGCAGGCGGTCATCCAGGCATCCAGCTCCTGAGCTGTGCGCCCGCTGGGTCGATGGTCCAGCACGTCGATGTTTTTGCCATCTCGCTCCAGCTTGTCGAGCCGAAGAGCCCCAAAACCACGCCGAGTCCGCCCTCCCACCCCTCCCAGGGTCTCCCAAGCCCAGAAGGTGGCCTCCATGTCCCCTTGTTTGCAGCTCGGGTAACGCACACGGATTTTAAACTGGATGTCTTTCACCACCGCCGGAAAGATCGAGGCCGGATCACGGGCTTCTCTCAGCTCCTGGGTGGAAGGCTGGAGCGGAAAGGCCGCATAATGAGGGCTCACAATGCCCTGAAACAGTGGCTTCGGCTCCTTTCCACTCCAACCAAACGGACGCTCTTCAATGCCAGGACGGTCGAGGCTCAACAAGGCAATCTGCACTTGAGAGGGTTGACTACGCTCCAAGCGGCTGGCGGCTCCCCAGAGGGCAAACTCTTCCTCGCGAACCTTTTGGAGCGTCCCCACGCCACGGATGGCTCTCCACCAGAAGCGGAGCTGACCCCGAATGCTGCTCACCCGCACGCGCGTGAGGGGATCGGCACTCCGAGGCTGCACTCCTCCTCCAAAAAGAGGGGTGATCAGGGTGTATTGACGGATCTCCTCGACCATGTCGCTGGACTTTTTAAGGGACGAGACTCCACGCGGGACTTCGACATCGGTGTGTTTGTCTCTCATGCTGACGTCTCCTCTGATGCGTTGACACGGAGGGCCTGCGGCTGACCGCTCCACACCCCCAACAGGGCCACTCCAAATCCTCCCCGGCGAAAGTGAGGACGGTCTTCCTCTTCGTCACGGGCACCGTCGGCCTTCTCAAAGTCGTCGGAGACCGCCTTCATCCAGACCGCATCGATCCACGCCCGGATGTGCTCTTCTTCCCAGCCCTCAAAGGAGAAAAAATAGACGGAGCCCGCTCGAGCCAAACGACGGGTGGGTTTGGGTCGGCCTCGTAAGGGTCTGTCTCGACCCGGCTCGGTCTGTCCAACAGGTCGGGCGAGATCCCAGCCCGAGATCACCTGGGGACGCTCCACACTCGCGCCCATCAACTGCGCTGGCCGAGGCGCACGCTTCATGGGCTCAATGGTATCGGGTGCGCACAACCAAGAGGGAAATGCTCCCGCGCGGAAAAAAGCCGGGGTGGTCAGGAGCACTCGACAGGCACGGTTTTTCACGATGGCCGCTCGAATTTCAGCCGGACAGGTCTGCAACCAGGCTTGAGAAGGGCCCGCTGCGTTTAAAGGGCTCAGAAAGGAGAGGCGACGCTCTCCCCCCAGGGTCACAGGACGGGCAGAAAATGATGGCTCTTTCACCGAGTCGTCTCCGCCTTCCACCCGCACGACCAGGCCGAGCTGCTCGTGAACAGGCCCACGGTCTCGGGAGCTCCCAGGGGTCTCTCGTTTTAAGAAGCTGCGGCCTCGAGTGGTGAAGAGGGCTCCTTCTCGAGCGGTCCCCACTTCCGAGTTGATGGCAACATGCACTCGGGCTTCTTCGTCGGGGCCTTCGATGCCCAGCCGAGGGTCGCGGAGCTGCCGAAGCTCACCCTTTAAGGCTTCGGCTAATACGGAGGTGTGCGGCTGTGCTGGTGCGCCAGTGTCGGGAAGGCGCTCGGCGCTGAGCTCGTGGCTCAACCAGGTGCGTAACACGGGCCATGACCAGTAGGCGGGGCCGGTGGTGGGTTTACCTTTGACGCGCTGGATGCTGCCGACCAAACAGCGGGGCTCGATGGAGGGCGTGCCGCTGGACTCCCCTTTTCCGCTCAGGGGCGAATACAGCGAGTGTGAGTCGAGCTCAACAGGCCGGAGCGGATGCAGGGTATGGGCATCTTGCTCATGTTTCTCAAAGAGGGCGTCTCGGGGAGCGGGCAAAAAGAAGGTCAATGCGTCGGTGTCGGAGGGTTTTGGTTTCTCCAAGCGCACCAAAAAAGGACCGGTGATGCGGAGCTTACGCACTTCCTGGACCTTCTCGCTCTTGAAGATGCCCTCCTCGTCTTGTCCGGCCAGGGTGCGGATCAGCCCGGCGGTGGTGGAGGGCACAGGAAAAGGCAAGGAGCGGGCTCCTTCGCTGCCGGTGGCGCCAAAGGGTCGGCCATCGCGGAAGATCAGGGTGTCGCGGGGCTGAATTAAATAATGGCTCATGATGACACCTCATCGCTGGAGCGGGTGGTGGACGGGCTGGCGGTCGGGAGGAGTGTCTCAAACTTCGGCCAGTTTTTGGGACGGGGGAGCTGCTCATAGTCGGCCTGATCGCAGGCTTCGGCGAAGATTTTGGCCACGATGAGCTCGAGGGCCAGTTGTTCGACTTCGAGGGGCTCTCCGGTGCGGGGGCGCAGGTGTTGGCCGCTGGGGTCGGTGGGCTGCTCCGCGTCGAGGCCATCCTTTGGGTGGAAGAGCAGGCCCTTGAGCCGGTGGCGCTCTTTCTCGTCGAGGGGCAGGCTGCCACGCTTGGAGCGTTTACGAGAGAGGATGCGTAAGGCGTCGTAGGCCAGGGCGCGTGAGGCCAGGTCTTGTTTGCCTTCTCGCGGAGAGGAGGTGGTTTGGTGCCGTAAGGCGGCATCTTGAAGCTCGTAGGCGGCTTTGCTCGAGAGGGCGTCTTGTTGATAGAGCTCGGTCATCCAGTGCAGGCGGCTGAGCAGGCTGGGGGTGTCATGGCAGACGGTGATGTCGGCCCCGCCTCGTTTGCAGAGGGTGATGGCGAGGGCGTCTTTGCCGGGGAGCTGTTTGGCGCGTTGTTCGGCTTCTCGCACGCGCTCGCGCACGTAACCGACGGGCTCCATGTGATGGGCGATGACCACGCCAAAGGAGAGGGTGGGGGGCTCGAGTGAGGTTCCGCACGCCTCAAGCGCCTCTTTCATGCGGGTGTGGAACAGTGCTCGCAGGGCTTCGAGGGTGCCGAGCAGGGTGTGAAGGGGCACAAAGGCCATGACATCGTCGCCGCCGGCATACACGAGGCGTCCGTTGGCAACATCTTGATCATCGATGAGGTCACGAACCTGTGCCGCAAACTTGGAGAGGTGACGTGAGAGGGTCTGATGTTGTTCCACGGTCTTGAGGGCATCGACGGTGGCGCCCATGCGGTCTCCGTCGGCCATGAGGAGGGCGTAGTAGGCAGAAGGCTGACGGTTTCCGGCGAGCTCGTTGAGCAGGTTGCGGAGGGCTTTCTGGGCCTTTTCCACCTTACCTTGTTCGGCTTGCTTGGCGGCAGAAAGGCCAGCAGCGGAGGAGCCTCTCGAGGTGTTCTGTTCAGAGGACTCTTTTTTGGAGACGCCGAGCAGCTCGGGCAGGCGGGTCTCGTAGAGAATCCGGCCTTGATAGCCTCCAAAGAAGGGAGTTCCTTTCTTAAAGGGCGTGATCAGATCCACAGCGATGGCGTCCTTTTTCAGACACTCCAGATACTCCTCTAATGCTTTGATTTTAGAGGGATTTTCTCGCAACGCCTCCGTCATGCGCTGCATCAATGGGGTGGCGGCGATGTGGCTGGCGCTGGGGACTCGATGTTGCTCATCAGGGTCATCGTCATGGCGACCGAGTCGCTTGAGCAGACCCACGGCGCTGAGGCGCTCACCGTCGGAGATCCCGAAGTCTTTGTAGAGTTGCTGGCTACGTTTGGCATCGGACTCGCCGGGTTGGCGGCGGTATGCCTCTTCGGGGATGACGGATTCACGCTCGCCGTCGAGGGCACACTTGGGGGCGGTGGATCCCCAGCTTACGGGCTGGAAGGCGCGGGTCTGCTTACGGATGTGCATCAGGTGCTCGAGCTGGGAGCGGACGCGGGCGTACTGAGCGTCAGCGGGCAAGGGCAAGGCCACCCAGAGCAGCTCCACGAGGTCGTCGAGCTGTTTTTCGGCGTTTCCTAAGAGCAGGGGCCGCGCGACGTTGGGGTCTTCGCTGATCTTCTTCCACAGTGCCTTGACGCGGCATTGAACGTCTATTTGGACAGCCTGCATCTTGCCTTGTGCAGTCCCGCTGGGGAGCTTGACGAGGAGCTTGTTGACGCAGTTGAAGGAGCTGCCGGGTTTCAGCTCTTCTTCCCCTTCTGGAATGCTGGGGAGCTTGTTGACGCAGTTAAAGGAGCTGCCGGGTTCCAGCTCTTCTTTCTTTTCTGGAAAGCTGGGGAAGATGAAGATGGCTCGACTTTCGGAGGTTCTTAAGCTGAGCGCAGCGGCTTTGGCGACCTCGGACAAAAACCAGCTTCCGAACCAAAGATCGCGGCCTCGGCGAGCGGATGCGATGAAGTCTTGCACGGGACCAATGCTGATGAGCAACAATTCTGAGGACATTCAGTACCCCCCCGCCCTGCACCGATCTCATCTCGTGAGGACCGGGTATTCTCCTGGCGTAACATCAAGCCAGGAGGGCCATCATGAACGACGAAGGTGTGAGTCTGTTGAAGGCATTGCAGGAGGCGCGGCTGAGCTCTGGAA
>JBJTQF010000253.1:0-22596 GCA_046075485.1 Myxococcota bacterium
ATTGACCGACAACCACTGCTCAGATACACTCCGTCCCACATTGCCCTGCTGACCTTCTCGGCTGTGATTGACCGACAACCACTGCTCAGATACACTGCTCACGCCGAGCATGTGAAGGAGCAACCAGCTGTGATTGACCGACAACCACTGCTCAGATACACTGCGTTCCGGTTTGATCACGCGCATCCGAAGCTGTGATTGACCGACAACCACTGCTCAGATACACTAAGGACGCGCATTTAGCAACATCCCTATTCGCTGTGATTGACCGACAACCACTGCTCAGATACACTCGCTCCTGCATAAGTGGTCGGTCTGACACGACATTTGAGTGGAGTTCCCCCTAAAAAAGCATAAGCTGTTGGGGGGACTCCTCCGTTTTCCCTCGCTTTTTCCCTTGGTACACCTCCATCTTCCCAAATTGCACATCGGTTAGCGTGATCACACGTACTTGACCACGCTCCGGAAGATGTTGCTTTAGCCGCCTCCGATGAACCTTCGCAGCCTCCTCACTTTCACAGTGGCGGCCATACACCGAATACTGCAACATCATAAATCCGCTCTTGAGCAACGCCTTCCTGAAGGTGATGTAGGCTTTTTTGCCTTCCTCCGAGTCCACCGGCAGATCAAACATTGCAATCAGCCACATCGTCTTGTACGGCGACTGTCCCATCGTCCGTCTCCATGTGAAGGGTAGGAATGAGCAGGCTCTGGCGCTCCCCCATGAAGACGCCTACCAAGCTGCTACACATGCGCCCCAGACCATCAAAGAGGCTTCGCTGCTCCCCATCCAGCATGACCAGACCGGTGAGGGGGCGGAGCAGGGCGGCCCGCTGCGCACCGGAGAGCTCCTCACCCGCACCCTGAGTACGCAGCACCTCCAATGCCGCCCGATCCACCAGGGGACGGAATGGCTCCATGAGATCATCCGCCAAGCAGAACGCATTGTAGCGGTTGTGATGATGAACCCCCAGAGATGGATGAAGCCCTGCTGCACAGCAGGCCCTGACCACCACGGCTCTTAAGACGGCATACCCATAATTAAGCAGGGCATTAAATCCGCTTCGCTCTGGATCTCTCTTAAACTCTGGCTCTGGTTGGAGCAGCGACCAATAACGACGCGCGCCTTGAGCTTCCAGGTTATCGGGATCTCCCGAGCGCACCCGAGGCACCATGCTCAACAAGCCCCCATCATCTCCCCGCACCTTGTGCAGCAGTCGGCCTTGATTGCGGAGCTTTTCTCGAATCAGCCCTTGCCAGATGCGTTTTAGGGTCGGTTGGCTGGCCTGCGCTTGAGCCTGAAACCGCTCCGACTGGAGGCTATGACCCTCCAGCGGCAGGAGCATTGAACAGGGTCGGCGGCGTTCATCGCAGATCACCAACACCGCACCGTGTCGAGCCAGGCCGCTTAAGACGGGCTGACTGTAGCGGGTATGGGGATGTGAGACCACCAGACAGGCCAGCTCCTCCAGAGGAACGTGATGCTGAATGCGGCCCTCACGCTCAATGACAAGTTGTTCCATGTTCACCCGCAGAGCCAGCCCTCCCACCTCACCGATCTCAAGAATGCGGTCTCTCATGACTTGTCTCCTCTCGGGAGGGGGTTTTCCCAGCGGGACGTCTCTTCACCCAGCGCCGAGATGCGGACGATGCTGACCAGACGTCGCTCCAGCTCGCCTGTGGAGCGAATACGCACACTGCTGACACCCGACTCTTTGGCAGGGCGGGCGTCATGGGCCAGCTTAAAGCTCCAGTCATTGTGAGACAGGTTCTGCACCACGTAGAGCTGAGCGCGCGCGCCCTCCTGAAGTCGCACGGTGTCGTCCACCCGCAGGCAAAAGAGGAGTGGTTCTTGTTCTGCGTTGACGGGAGCCACGATGGGCAGGCCCTTTCGACGTCGTTGATATGCTTCAAACATACTGACCGTCTCCGAGGTCCAGCAGCGTTTTCCCTTGGGCGAGCGTCCCTCATAGACGGCCAGGTGGTGGTTATTGCCCAGCTTCACCAAGCGCGTGTGAAGACCCTGACCTACGGGGGTGGGGTTTACACCTTGGCGAACCCTCACCCGTCGGATCACCACCGAGCCGCCGGACGGGAAGGAGAGCCGTGGCAGCTCCGCCTCATCACTGGCGCTCAGCTCCTTCAGCTTTTGCGTCAGCGTGGCCTTCAGCTTAGGGTCGCTGAGGTCTGTGCGGGGTGTGAGCTCCAGCTTTTCTGCCAAAAAAGCATGAACAGCCTGTCGCACAACGGGGTCCACGATGTTGTTGCCTTGGATCTCGGCGACGCTCAAGCTGAAGACCGGCTTACGAAGGACCGCCACCACCTGAGGCTGGGACGCCTTCTGCTTTGGAGAGGTGTTTTTCGGCGGACGCACCTGGATCTGACCATACACCGTCTCCAGATGGAGCTGACCCGAGGTGGACCGGCAGGGACGATGAGACACCTTAACCTCTCGAAGGCTGGCGAGCACATCGTCAGCAAAACCGTTCCACGGGAGTGGAAGGGGCAGCCTTCGTTCCGCACGAACGCCTGGCTGGGAGGCTTCCCGCGAGAGCTGCTGGATGATGCGGGGCGAGGCCAGCGCCGTCACCACCGCATCCAGCGCATGATGTCGATGGTCTGCCCGTGTCTTTTCCTCCAGCGGCGCTTTGAGGATTTGACCTTCGCTGAGCTCCGCGACCAGCTTGTGTAAGACGTGGTTGAGCTGCCAGCTCTCCCGCAGCCGCGCGGTGACTTGACCCACCGTGGTCTGAACATGCTTGCGCCAATCATCTCCATAGAGCTGAGAGACGTACTCCATGGCTTTGCTGGTGGCATAGGCCGTATTATTGAGCTGCGTCTGGAGAAATCCCTCCAAAAACCTATCCACACTCTCCACATCTTGGAGCTGGAACCGCTCGAGCTTGGGATGGGCTGCATAGTGTGGAAGGTCAGGGGGATACTGAAAGCGCTTAACCCGCTCGATGATGCTGTGCCACTCATCTGAGTGACCAAATGCCTCGAAGGGTGTGCGTTTTCCCTTTCGTTGGTTTGCCTCTGCCATGCACAGGGTCTTGTTGAGGAACGAGTTATCAAAACAGCGCGCATACGGCACGATATGTTCGACCTCCACCCGAGGAGAGAAGAGCATCTCTTTGCTGATGCTTGTGCCTGTGTAGGGGCAGAGATGTTTACATTCCTGCCACAGTAGAAATTTTTCAATCTCCCATGCTTTAATCGGCTCTGGGCGCTGAAAGTCACAGCGAAGGATTTCTTTCGCCTCGGCACGTTTGCCTTCTTGTAGGCGTTGGCGTTTGGCGGTGCGCTCTCGTTGACGCGCATTTTGTTTCAGCTCGCGTGCCAGCTCGATGCGAATGATGCCGGGCTTCCCATATTTTTCTACAAGCTGATTCACCACTTTTCGGACTTCGGTTAAGCTGCGCTCCACCATCGGGTTACGGAGTGTCGGTGCAGGGGGGAGCTGATCCAGGCACGGGGCCCCTTTGACGACATATCCGGCGCGTCCGCAGGCTTCCGCATAGGAGTATCCTGACTCTAAATGAGGCAGTAGCTTTTGTAAGGCTTGCCGCGAGAGGTGCGAGTATCCTTCCTCCAGCGACAGGCAGGCCAGCTTTTCTGCTTCCGCAGGGCTCAGTTCCCATCGTCTGATGCCACGTCGGACGAGTCCATCCTGGCTGGTGTAGCCCCGCACGTCTTCGACCACCTGTGCTTGTAGGGCTTGGCGTTCCTCGGGGCTGAGTGCGGGGTCATTGGGCGTACCTGCGCAACGTGGCAAGTTATTCCAACGTTCTTCACCAAAGATGCTGAGCAGGCGTGCGGAGGTATTGTCACCTTTGAGTCCAAGACGTTCGCCATTTTCCAGGTTGAAGCGTGCTGCTTTGGAGAATACCTTCTTGCGCAGCTCTGAGAACTTCACTTCTGAGTGGGATTCGAGCAGTGCGAGCGTCCGAGCCCGCTGCTCTGGGGTCAGTTGAGCTCCCTGACTGGAGCCTGGGGACATGATGCGGAGGTGGTTAAGATCCTGGAGGAGCCGGACCCGTTGTGCGAGCAGCAATGACATGGGGGCTCGTTGACGCTTGGGTTCAAACGAGCACAAGCCGATGCTGGCCTTGGGTGTCTTCAGGGGGCGCTGAAAGAAGGTCGCATGCCAGAGCTGCTTCTTATGTTCTCGTGTGAGCTGCTGTGGATAGTAGGGCGCCTGAGCCTGCCAGATAGCGTTAAACTCCTCCTTGAACCAGGAGCGTTGTGTCTTTCGGCGACGGAGCAGGGGATGTTGGTCCGGTTCCTTGTTTTCCAGTGCCGCGAGATATTGGCCCCACGTCTGAACGCCAGCCTTCTCCATCTCTTGTTCGTACATCTTCAGCTCTTGTTTGACTTTCCCCAGCTCTTTTTGGTCTTGCTGAGCCTCTTCCTTTCGGTTGGACTGGAAGCCACGTCGTCGAGCAAGGTGAAAAAAGGCCCTGGCCAAGTCCTCCGGTGACAATTTTGACGTCAGCGCCTGTGCCCGAAGCTGGTATGGGCTCTGGCCATCGTACATCTGCTTGAAGGCAGCGTATGCGGAGCCTTCAGGCGCGAGGCTGGCAGTCATGCGTAATCCTTCTGGCAGGAGCTGCATTGCTTGGAGACAGCGAATCACACCCTCTAAGCGCATGCGGCGACGCGCGAGCTGGCGGCGGCGGAGGCGGGCCTCTCGTCGGGGGAGATTCCGGGGAGTGCTCTTACCGTTGCTGAGCTCAACACCTTCGTGGAAGATGCGTGCGCCCAGCTCGAGGATGTCGCAGGGCTGATCGTCTTTAACTTCCAGCAGTGCCCATCCGACGGAGTTGGTGCCGATGTCGAGACCCAGCAGCAGCTCCGGTCTTGTCGTGGGGACTTGAGGGATCATGGTGGCTCCTTATCAGATGCTTCGGGGTGAAAATCAAAATAGGCGTTGCAAAGAGTTTGAGGATGTTTTATACCATCCTCAAGTGTATCTGAGCGGTGGTTGTCCTTCTTTTCACAGCAAGGACTTCTAGTCCGTAACTGGAGTGCTCAGCACCGTCTGCCCTCACGTGGTTCCTTTATGGAATTCCAGGGGGCTTTTTTATTTGTTCTGGCGGTCTCGGGTCGAGAGAGGGCCCATGTGAGACTCCCTATTCGTTCAGTGGTCAGTGGTCAGTGGTCAGTGCTCAGCGGCCATGATGATGTGGAGGAGCTGCCCTGCGCGCATGGGCTCATGCGGGAACGGAGAAAGCCGAATCAGCGGAGGCCGGCAGACATCGTGTCTCGTTTCTAAGATTGCGCGTGTGAGACCAACTTCTGACAACTTCCTTGATTTAAGCGCAAAATATAGAAAGTTTGCAAGTGACAATCTGCGTGTTCTCTCTTAGATTAGTTAAAGCCAGCCCGACGCGCCGCATCTGTCCTCCGCCACGACGTATTTTGGACGTCCGAAGGTCTTAAATCCCTCTTCATCTCTTCATCCGTGTTTCATCTGTGTTTCATCCGTGTTTCATCTGTGTTTCATCCGTGGCCAAAAAAGGTCTGCTCTTGGGGCTTGGGGTTGAGCCTCCCTTCTGCCACCCTACGTTGACAACCGACCCAGACCCGGCTATCCTTCCCTCAAGAACCTCACCTCCTGAGAGGATGCCCGCGATGTGGATTCAACCTTCAGGTTTATCCTTCGAACATGCAAAATGCGTCCGACCGAAGCTGCGCATGTTTCAGCGTGTCGGCCTGCTGCTGATGGCAGTGGCAACGCTTCCGGCCTCGCACGGTTTGGCAGCCGCTGACCTTGGCCCAGCCTCGAGCCCATCATTTGGCTCCACCGACTCGAGCGTGCGCGTGACCGTCACGAGCGCAAGCGTCACGAGCGCAAGCAGCACCGGCCCGAGCAGCACCGGCCCGAGCATCAGCGGAGTGGAGGCACCCAGCCCCTCGACTGGCACCAGCCTCCCTCAGAGCCCGGTGCTTCCGAGAGTGTCCCCCGACGGAAAATTTTATTTGGCCGTGGTGCCGACCGGCGTGCCTTCCGAAGCTAACCTTCAGCTCGAGCTCAATAGCCAGCGCATGGGCAGCTATTCCCTCTCTGAATATCAGCTAGTAGAGTTGACCCCTCAGCTTCGAGCCGGAGAGAACCAAGCCTATTTCAGCTTCAGCGGAGCCCTTGAAAGTACCGAAGTGCAGATTGTGGTGGCGCGAGGGCATACCCCTGCTGGAGAAGAGACCCTTCAGCTTGACATCCCCATCATTCGGCTGCAACGTGGGGGGGTCTCGGGAGCCGCAGCCGAGACCTTTCGATTTACCCTGCCCGCCGGAGGAAGTGCCGTCACCCAGCCCTGAGCATGGCCGAGTGGCCCAGCGTCTGACCTCAAAAAACGGAGCTTTTCCTAGAAGCTCAGCTTTTACATGCGGATAAGCTATACTCGTTCGACCAACGACCCATGAGGAGTTATACCGTGACCCAGGTTGATCCGGCCTCACAGCCGCTGGCCTCTCTTCACACCAGCGACCCCATTAAGTTTTACGTGCTCGACACCAACGTGCTGCTGCACGATCCCCAAGCGATGTACAAGTTCAAAGAGAACGATGTCATCGTTCCCATCGTGGTGATCGAAGAAGTTGATAAGTTTAAGAAAGACTTGAGCGAGCTGGGTAAAAATGCCCGTCAAGTCTCCAGAAATCTGGATAAACTGCGTGAGACCGGCTCTCTGTCTGCGGGCGTCTCCCTCCCCGACGGTGGCAACTTGAGGGTGGTCATCAACGAAGACGACAGCCCGATCCGGGGGCTGGCTCAAAACAGCAACGACAATAGTTTGTTGAGAGTGGCCGTGATGCTCAAGCGGGACCATCCCGAGCGTCCGGTGCTGTTGATCAGCAAAGATACCAACGTGCGTATCAAAGCCGACGCCCTCGGACTGCTTGCCGAAGACTACGACGAAAGCAACCTCTCCCTTGACGAGCTGTATGTGGGGGCACAAGAGATCTCCGTCCCGGGCGAGCTCATTGACCGTTTTTATCAGGCGGGAGAAGCGGTCTCCCCGGTCCCAGAGCTGATGCCCAACGAATTCTTGCTGATGCGGAATCAAGATCGGCCCAGCACCTCGGCCCTGGCCCGTTATCATGGTGTTCGTAAGCTCTTGGTCCCCGTTAAAAAGCAGCGGGAAGGACTGTGGGGCCTCCAGCCACGTAACAAAGAGCAGGTGTTTGCCTTTGATTTGCTGGTGGATGACGACATCCGCTTGGTGACATTGGTGGGCAAAGCGGGCACCGGCAAGACCTTACTCGCCATCGCCGCTGGACTTCACAAAGTGGCCGAAGAAGAGCGTTATACCCGCTTGGTTGTCTCACGACCGATCTTCCCCCTCGGACGTGACATCGGCTATTTGCCGGGAGACATCGACGACAAGCTGAACCCCTGGATGAAGCCCATCTTCGACAACGTTGAGTATCTGATAGACATGCGAAGAGAAAACAGCGCTGGTCGTAAAGGCCCCTCGCGGGGCCATCTCGAGCTGATCGAACAAGGCTGGCTCGAGATCGAGCCCTTGACCTATATTCGGGGGCGTTCGATTCCCAACCAGTACCTGATCATCGACGAAGCCCAGAACCTGACCCCCCACGAGATCAAGACGATCATCACCCGAGCGGGCGACGGCACCAAGATTGTCTTGACCGGCGATCCCTACCAGATCGACAATCCCTACATCGACGCCACCAACAATGGCCTGACCTATGTGGTGGAGCGATTTAAGAACCAGGCCATTGCCGGACACATCACCCTCGTAAAGGGAGAGCGGTCGGAGCTGGCTGAGCTGGCCGCCAACCTCCTCTGAGCGCGAGGCGCGCATGGCAAATTCCGACGAACCACAAACCGATCTGGGCCTTCCGGTCTCCCGTCCGCAGCCTGCACCCGACAAGCTGCCGAACGAAGCCGTCGTGCGTCCTTCCGCAGCGGGCCCTCAGCCATTGACCACCGAGCAGCCTCTGCACACACGCTTGCATGTTGCCGTGGGAGAGGTCACCCTGGATGAGCTGAATGCGCGTCGTTCTGTCCCGGAGCCTCCTGGCGAAATCACCCCACAAGAGAAGGTCGCCCGAGAGGAGCCCCCGGGGAGTGAGACGCGGCCCCTTCGTGGAGCGCCTCCACGCACGACGGTATTGGATCCGGCGGTGGTTCAAGCTCAGCTTGGTGCCCTGAAACGGTCGCCGACGGGAGGTCCATCATTTCCTGCCACCAGTCCGAGTGCCGTTCGTGCGCCCGAGAGCTTGGGCACGAGCACCAGCTCCAGCGTGCGGACCTCGGGCCTGCGCAGCACCCTCTGGGCCCCCAGCCCGGAGCTGACCCGTACCATTGGGCTGCTCGCCGTCGAAGAGCTGGCCCCTTCCCCAGATGCTTTCCTCTCGCCCGATGCAGAAAATCCGTTTGAGGGCATGCTCAACGCTACCTTAGAGCTCAAATTGCCTCCGCCGCCTCGAGAAGGTGTGGCCGAGCGTTCTGGCACCTTCGCCGCCGACTTGGATCAGGTCTGGTTGGGGCCCGTTGAACCTCCCGGACCTCGACTTCCGAATGCCTATGGACTGAGTGATGAGCAGGTAAGCCGTCAGTTTGCCTCGTTATTTCAGCTCGACGGCCTCGAAGGAGAGTCCTTATTGCTTGTGGGTATATTGGGGCGGCTTGAAGCGCAGCTTGTGGCCCTCTTGGGACAGGTGGGACACGACGTGTTGGGCTTGCTCCAGACCTGTCGGACCCCGGAGGGCCTCTCATTGCGGGGCGTCTTGGAGCCGACGGGACTCTTAACCGACGCCGATGTCTTGTGGGCGCTCCAGCTTTGGCAGGAAAACCGGCATGACGCACGTTTTTGGGCCGACGACGATGGCACCCGTCAAAAGGCTGCTCGACTCGTCGGGTATCAGGTGGCTCGAAAGCGTCTGGAGCCCTTGCGCCAGCTTCGCCTGCCTGTGGGATTTCAGAGCCCGACCTTGAGCACCCTGGTTGCCAACATAGGGCGTTTGGCTCAGCTTCTCAACGAGCGACAGAGCATGATCCGGCAGCACTTTGCCGCTCGAGCAGCGTGTTTTAACGCTGGATTTTTGGTGCAACGGGGTCTCAACGCCCAAGTGGGTTTCTTTTGGCTACAACCGGTCAGAGAGGGACTGTGAAGCCTGTCCAGCCTGCCTACTTTTTGCGCTTCGTCCTGCTGAGCTGCCTGTTTCCCACGCTGCTGCTCTGCTCAGGTTGTGTCTCCTCTGCCGTATACGAGAGTGGCATGATCGAGCTGGACGGAAGAAATGTCTTGCTTAAGCGGAAGTCTGACGGCCCCCTGCTGCTCCAGGGGCCCCTGGAAGAAGAGCTGAGAAACCTTCCCGGTGCCGAAGTGAAGGTGAAGGGCCGCTCCCGCGCGGGTCAGCCTCATCCCCGCTTAAAGCTCGACGCCTATCAGCTTGTGGATACCGGACAAGGCATGTTGCCTCATGTTGGTATTCTTTGCTGGAATGTTGGCGAATTGTTACTCGATCAAGGCCCTGGACAGCCCATTCTCAGCCTGCGAGGTCCGCTCAAAGACAACCTGCGCTTGCAGGTGGGCGCGAGGGCCTGGGTGGTGGGGCCAGTGGTGGCAGACGAGACGATTGAAGTACTTCAGTGGGGCATCTTACGTCCGCCTGTCAAGGCTCCTTAACCTTGAGAAATCCTTTTATTTCAAGTTCTTAAGGATATAAACATGAAGTCGATTCGACGGGCGATCCTGAGTGTCACCGACAAACGAGGCATTGTGGCATTGGCCCAAGGTCTGCATGGGCTTGGCATCGAGCTGCTCTCGACGGGTGGCACCGAAGCCGTCATCCGAGATGCGGGCATCCCTGTCCGTTCCGTAGCCGACGTGACCGGCATGCCGGAGATGTTGGGCGGTCGCGTGAAGACCCTTCACCCCAAGATCCTGGGCGGAGTGCTGGCTCGACGTGAGCGAGACGACGACCGTGCTGACCTTGAGACCCATCAGCTTTCCCCCATCGACCTGGTGGTGGTGAATCTGTACGCCTTTGAGCAGACCACCGCCCGCGAAGGCACCACCCTGGAGCAGGCCATCGAAAACATCGACATCGGTGGCCCGACCATGATCCGCTCCGCCGCAAAAAACTGGGCCCATGTCGGCGTGGTGACCGATCCCGACGACTATCCGCGCATTCTCGAGGAGCTTCAAGCAGGGCAGGGGCTCTCTCGCGAGACCCGCTTGGCATTGGCCCAAAAAGCCTTTGCTCGAACCGCCGCTTACGACAGCGCCATCGCCCATTATCTTTGCACCCCGGCTCAGAGTGAGCCTTTTCCTCCGCGTCTGACCTTGAGCTTTGAGCGTGTTCAGGCATTGCGTTATGGTGAAAATCCGCATCAGACGGCGGCCTTTTACCGAGATCCGCGCTGGAAAGAAGGCAGCTCCCTGGCCGATGTTTTCCAGCATGGCGGGAAGGAACTGTCATATAATAACCTGCTGGATCTGGATGCCGCCTTCCGAATCGTGGTAGATCTGGAAGACGCTGCCGCCGTGATCATCAAACACGGCAACCCAGCGGGAGCCTCCAGCGGCCATGCCTCCTTGCGCACCGCCTTTGATCGAGCCCTGGCGGGAGATACCCTCTCCGCCTTTGGGGGTGTCATTGGGTTGAGCCGGATCGTGGACTTGAGCACTGCCGAAGCCATTGCCCCTCACTTCTTTGAAGTGGTGCTGGCGCCTGGTTACGAGCCTGAAGCCCTGGAGCTGCTGACCCGCAAAAAAAATCTGCGGGTCTTGTCCCTGCCCGGCATGAGTGCCACCACCGGCAAGAGCTGGGATCTCCGACGTATCAGCGGCGGCCTGCTGGTTCAGACCTGGGATCGAGAGCTTGCCCAAAATTGGAAAGTGGCCACCCGTCGCGCTCCGACCGAGCAGGAGTGGAAAACACTTCGATTTGCTTGGACCCTGTGCGAACATGTAAAATCCAACGCCATCGTCTTCGCTCAGCCGGGCGAGCTGGTGGGGGCGGGTGCAGGGCAGATGAGCCGTGTGGATTCCGTTCACTTGGCCGCGCGTAAGGCGGGTGAGCGTGCGCGAGGGGCTGTGATGGCATCCGACGCTTTTTTCCCGTTCCCAGATGGTGTGCTGGCGGCAGTCGAAGCGGGCATTACAGCCGTCATTCAGCCCGGTGGTTCGATCAAAGATGCGGACGTCTTGGCGGCGGCTGACGAAGCTGGAATTACCATGATTTTGACGGGAATTCGACACTTTAAGCATTAACCTCTCAACCGTTCTATGATGGATGACGCATGAAGCTCCGCTGTGAGAACTGCCACGCCGAGTTCCAGTACGATCCGCCCACTGCGGGAGATATTCCACTCTTTGTCCCCTGTGTGGAGTGTGAGTTTCCGAACGCAGTCCCCGGTGGCGGTCAAAAAGCGGAGGTCGGCGACACCGTCTACACCCGCTGTTTTAACTGCGGACGCCAGCTCGTTCACGATCCATCCCTCGCCATCCCGGTCTGCAAAAACTGCCAGGAAGGAGAGGAACAGAACGTTTCCGCCAAAGAATGGATGGTCAAGAAGCTCTCAGGCCAGATCTATGGACCCTTTGACGCCGAGACCATCCAGACTTGGATCGAGACCAACAAGATCGATCCACGCGACGAAGTGGCCCGCATGGGGGGGCAGTGGAAAAAATTCGACGCTCACCCCACCTTCTCCCGCCTCTTTCCCGGCGCTGCTGGGGCTGCCGCCGTCGCCGCTCCGCCTTCGCACACCATTGCTCGGACCCTTCCGGGCGCAAAAGCTGCCGCAAAAGCTGCCGAAAAGAAAAACGCACGCCAAATTGACTTCCGAGGTCTGGCCGAAAACGCCATCGGCGTGGTGGGGTTGATTGGCGCAGTGGTGGGCTCCTACTTCTTGATCGACTCTCATCTGCTGGTGGTGCCCGAGCCCTGGCTGGAGAGTGCCTCCACCTTCTATCGAGAGCAGATCTCGGGCCGGCTTTTTGCACCCAAAGAAGAGCGCAGTGCCACCGAGCTGGCCATGATCCCGCTGCTCGATGCCCTCAAGCAGAAACATCCCGCCCCGAAGGAGTCCTCCCTGCTGCTTTTCCTACGAGGCCGCGACGCGTTCTTGCAGGATACGAACGTCTCTCTTGAGCGAGCCCGCACCCTGTTGGAGCAAGCGGTGGTCGCCGATCCGCACAACGACCTCGCCCTTGCCGCCCTCGCGGAGCTTTATGGCACCCTCGGCGAGCCCTCCCTTCAACAAGACGGCCTGAAGCTGGTGGACGAAGCAGACAGGCTCAACCGGGGGAGTGCCGAGGTCAACCGGGCGCGTGCGGCCATTGCCGTGGCCCTCAAACGCTCCGAAGCTGCCTCTACCGCTGCCCAAGAGACCTTACGCCTGAACCCTCAAGATGCCGAAGCCGAGCTGTATCTGGGCAAAGCGCGTTTGGTAGAGGGCGCTCCAAACTACAGCGAAGCCCTCAAACATCTCGAAAAAGCCATCAGCATGGATGAGCGACTTCACAAGGCTTATCATGAGCTTGGAGTGGTATATCTCAACCAACATCAGTTTCACAAAGCGGCGGATGCTTTTCAGCGGACCCTCACGTTGGATCCGCGTAACGAACGGGCTCTCACCGACTATGGCCGACTGCTGGAGGAAGTGGGTGAGACACCAAAAGCCATTGAAGTCTATGAAAAGGCTCATAAATCTACCGAAGAGGGCGTGCCAGCCGCCAGCTTGAGTTATGCCATCCTGCTGTATCAAGCGCGGGGGCAACATCGAGCCGCCATTGAGGTCTTACGGGGGCTGACCCCTCCCGATCAGCCTCCCCGCCTGAGCATTCCGGAGCATAAATCGGCCTTGATGCACATGGCCACCGCTCAGCGTCTCTCGGGAGATGCGCCGGGTGCGCTCAATACCCTGGCGCGGGTGCTCAAAGACGATCCGGGTTATGCCCCCGCCCTTTTCCAGCAGGGCCTGACCTATCTGGTGCGTGGAGAGCTGGACAATGCCGGAAAAGCCCTCCGTGCCGCCAGCGCCGCAGTGAATGATAAAGAGCTGGAAGCTGACATCAAGTTTTATCTGGCGGAGATCCTTCGAGCGCAGGGTAAAAAGAAAGATGCGATGGATGATCTTACAGATGCCATCGAAGACTTCAAGTTTAACTTGAGGTTGCATGTGGCCCGCGCTCGCCTGCTCCTCGAGCTGGGACAAGCGGATGAAGCCCTCAACGCCATACGCGAAGCCAGCCGCTTGGACATGGTATATCCTTCCAAGCGGGGCCTTCGCACCGAATATTTCCATCAGCCGCCCAATCCGGGCAGTGCATTGCCGCTCTTTAACAACCTGGTGCAAGATAAAGGGTACTTGGCTGAGCCTCATCTGGGGGTCGGATTGCTCTTCATGGCATCTGAAAATCGAGGCGCTGCCCAGCGTGCATTTTCTCAAGCGGTGGAGGCAAACGAGCGTAATCCGGCGGGTTCTTTGCACCTCGGCATCCTGGCGGTGGAGCAAGGCAACGCACGAGGTGGATTTGAGCTGCTCAACCGCGCCTTAGAGTTTGACTCTCAGCTTGGGCTGGCCTACATCTATCAAGCGCGGGCGCAGCTTGCCCTGGGGCAGCTCCAAGCAGCCAACGCCCTGCTGGAAAAGGCCACTCAATACGAGCGTAATAATCCGGTTCTGCAAGAGACCATTGGCCTCTTGGCGGCTCGAAAAGGGGAAAACGAAGCCGCTCGTAAAGCCTTTGGAAAGTCGATTGCCCTGGATCGGCGTTACCTTCCAGCTCGGCGTGCCCTCTATCGGTTGAGTGATGGCTGATCTCCTCGCATGCGCGAGCGCCTCTCGAGCGGGAGTGCCTCCCCGCGCACACGAGCGCCTCAGCACCCCCATATCTCCGCGCAGACCTGCACCTGCGCAGACCTGCACCCTTGTACCTCCGTATCCCTTGTACCTCCGTTTCCTCGGTACATCCGTTTCCCCCATACCTCCGTATTTCCGATACACCCTTGAAGGAGCCACCCGTGAAGCTGTTGATTGTTGGAGGTGGAGGGCGAGAACATGCCCTGGCCACCGTGCTCCATCGAAGTCCGCTGAAGCCTGAGCTTTGGGCTGCCCCTGGCAATCCAGGCATTGCCCAGCTCGCCCGTTGTGTGCCGATCTCCGCCGATGACATAGATCAACTGGTGGCGCTGGCGGAGCGCGAGCGTTTTGATCTGACCGTGGTGGGACCGGAAGTGCCCCTCACCAAAGGGTTGGTGGATCGTCTGGAAGCCCTGGGCCTGCCTGCCTTCGGCCCTCGAGCATCGGCGGCTGAGCTCGAAGGATCTAAGGCATTTGCGAAAGCGTTGATGCAGAAAGCGGGCATTCCGACTGCGGCTTTTATGACAACCACCGTGCTCACTGAAGCACTGGCGTTTGTGTCCACCTGTCCGCTGCCGGTGGTGGTCAAAGCGGATGGTTTGGCGGCGGGCAAAGGGGTGATCATTGCCTCAACCCGTGCCGAAGCAGAAGCGGCTGTCCGGGAGCTGATGGATGCCCGCATCCTGGGCGAAGCCGGCGCGCGCCTGGTGATCGAAGAATTCCTGCCGGGCGAAGAAGCCTCCTTTTTAGCCATCTGTGATGGTGAAGATGCCCTTCCTTTGGCCAGTGCTCAGGATCACAAGCAAGTTTTTGACGGCGATCAGGGGCCCAACACCGGCGGCATGGGGGTGATCAGTCCCACCCCGCTGGTAACACCGGCCCTTGAACAGCGTGTCCTCAACGACGTGATCCGGCCCACCCTTCGCGCCATGCAGGAAGCCGGTCGCCCATTTCGGGGCGTGCTCTACGCTGGCCTGATGATCCATCAAGGTGTGCCCCGCGTGCTCGAGTTTAACGCCCGCTTTGGAGATCCCGAGACGCAGGCCCTGCTGAGTCGTCTGGACGATGACCTGTTACCAGTCCTGCTGGCGGCGGCCACCGGCAGCTTACGAGGCCATCGGCTGCGTTTTAAGCCTGGACACGCGGTCACGGTGGTGCTGGCCGCCAAGGGATATCCGGGCTCCTTCAAAAAAGGCATGTTGATTCAAGGGCTTGAGCAAGAATTGCCGCCCGATGTTCAGGTGTACCAGGCCGGGACTGCGTTAGACCCTCAAGGGCGGGTGGTTACCAGCGGAGGCCGTGTGCTGGCCGTCACGGCGCTCGGCGAGACCTTTGAGCAGGCACACACGCGCGCGTATGCGGCCTGCGACCAACTTACTTGGGAGGAACAACACTATCGGCGAGATATTGGGCATCGCAGCTCAAGGCTCGGAGCGTCCTGAGCCCAGCGGTATCTTCTCGGGAGGCTTGGGAGAAGAGCCTGTGGTCTCACCGGCGAGTGCGGCGGATTCCGCTTTTCCTTGAAGCACTTCGGCTTGTCGCTGCTGAAGCTGCATTTGTTTCTCCAGCAAGGTGATCACCCGAGTGCGCAGCTCCGGTCGTACCTGTTGCACCCATTCTGGTATGGCGTGAGCGGGTGGAGCAGGCGTTGGTGAAGACCCCTCCAGCACCTCCACCTGGGAGGCGTTGGCGGTGCGCGCTTCTGTAGATCCTGGACTGGGTGTGGGCAGTGGGCCTTGTAAGAAGCGAAGCCCTTGAATTTGTCCGGCACCATGCAGGCGCAGCTTGTCCAGCAGCTCCGGCGTGAGGGGCGTGAGGGCATCCACCAGTGCCTTCGAATCCACCCGAATCACCAGGGTTGGATAATCCCAGCGCAGTGGCTGCGCGTGGCTACTGATATAAGGCCCAACCGCCTTATTCCAGATCGGTCCCAGCAGCCCCAGTGCTTCTCGTCGCGGTGAGGGTTGCCGAGAGACCTCGGGTAAGGTTTTTCCGAGCACCTCTCCCAGCCGGTCTACCGCCATCTTTCGACCACGCGGTCGGAATTTGAGGGCATGCAGACGTGCGAGAAATGCTTCTTCTTCGGGACTCAGGGACGATGCACGGGCCATCTGAAGGCTTCCTCTCATGTCGGAATGGTCAGCTTGCAGTTGCAGCCTGCCAGCGCCTGCGGTATCTTCTAAAGCCCGCTCGTGGAGACGCCACGGCACATGCAGGTCGGGAAACGGGGAGAGGCTCCATGTACTGGCTCCATCTGGATATGCCCGAAAATCAAAAACATGCGCTGTGGCACTCGCTTCAGCAGTATGATCTCAGGAGTTCCCTGCCCGTCAAGCGTCTTGATCAGCTTGAGACCTATTATGGCCTGCTCCAGCGGCTGCTGAACGTGAAGCGCCAGCAAACATTGGATGCACCCAGTCCTCGGCTCCAGCCAGCGGGTGAGCCCATCGGCTTACCGGCGCTGATCACCACGCCCTTGAATGCTGCGGACCTTGCGGCGCTGCATTCGCTGGTGGCGGATCCGGTATACTATATATATCAGGAGCATGTGCAGGCAAAAGACGCCCTTCAATATGCTCAAGAGGGTGCCACGGGGGTCTTTCAGAGTACACTGGCCCTGAACCTGCACCTGGATCGGGACCGAACGCTGGATGAGACCCTCTCCACCCATCCATCTCTGCTGCACGCCCTGACCACCTTGTTTGATCATGAGCTTCCGGGGACGTCCGCTGCATGGAATGAGCTGCTTGAACACATCAACGTTCTACTGGATGCAGATTTTTGCGCGCTGATCCAAGAAGACCAAGTGACGGCCAGTGCTTGGTCTGGCTGGATGATGCAGGCCGAGCTGGAAGAGCTGCGAGTAGAGAAATGTCCACTCCCGCGTGGTCCTTCTCCTCGGCTGGTGGTGGGACGGGTGAAGGGAGGAGGGCCTCAGCCCCTCAGCGCCCCCCTGGTGTTGTTGTGTGCGCGCTTTTTGGGCCAGCAGCTTCATCGCGTGCGCCTGCTCGGACAGATTGTCACCGCCAAGCGAGAATGGGAGGCCACCGCCGACGCCATTCCCGATCCGCTGGTGCTGATCGATCCGCAAGGAAAGGTGCTGCGTTCCAATCGGGCCTTTGCCACCCTCACCGGACGTCCGCTCAAGACCCTCACGGGCACGCCCATCGAGGAGCTGCTGCATCAGAGCGTTGCTCAGCTTCAAAGCGCTCCGGGCTCGGAGCGGATGGGCAGCCGTGGAGAGGTGCTCGAGCTGGCCCCCAGTCGCCGATTCTTGCGACACTGGCTTCCGCTGGAGTTTGAGCGAGGGGTGGGCCTGCTTTACCTGCGGGACATCACCGAAGAGCGCCGCTTGTTGAGCTTGGTGATGGATCAACAACGCTATGCAGCGTTTGGTGAGCTCTCGGAGCTGCTCTTTCATGACCTGGGCCAGCCCGCTTCCGCGCTGCGAATGGAGCTTTATAACCTCCGTCAAGAGCTGGACAGCCTTCGGGAGCACATCCAGGAAGGCATCCAGGAAGGCATCCAGGAAGGCATCCAGGAGCGCAACCCAGGGGAGGGACGGGTGCTGAGGGAGCACTTGGAGAGCCTTCAGAGCTCGCTCGACGATGCGGAGCAGTGTGGGCAGCGCATCAGCCAGTTGGTGGTCACGCTCCAACAGTACCGGAGACTGGGCCAAGAGCCTGGAGAAGCCCAGCAGTCGGTTCACATCAACCACCTGCTCAACATGTTGCCGGGGCTCTATTCTGGCTTAGCAAGACGTCAGCGGGTGAAGCTGGAGCTGGAGCTGGCCCAAATTCCGACCGTGCAGGGCAGTGCTCAGGAGCTCATGCGCGTGTTTGAGAACCTTCTTAAGAATGCCTTCGACGCTCAGCCAAAAGGGGGACGGGTGCTGATTCAGACCCGCTTGATGGGCGCGTATGTGGAGGTGGTGGTCCAAGATGAGGGGCCGGGTGTCCCGCCTGAGATCCTGCCTCACCTGTTTGAGCGTGGAATCTCCACCCGCTGGAAAGAGGGGGGGAGTGGTTTGGGGCTCTACCTCTGCCAGCAGCTTGTGACACGCCATCACGGGACGTTACGCTTGGAGTCCTCGTATCGTCGAGGGGCTCAGTTTGTCGTCTCGTTACCGGCAAACCCTTCCGAGCTATTGCACGAGAATTCAGAAGGTTTAGAATCCTAAGAAATCGATTTACTTTAGACTCCCGCAGACGTCTATGGCAGAGGCCGTCGTTTGGGAGCGGACTTCTAATCAAGGGTGGGGCGCATGGATCAGGACTTAAAGGGGACTGTGCTGATTGTGGACGACGAACCTTTTGTCGTGCGCAGTGTGGTTAAGACGATGGGACGGGTCGGATTTCGTGTCTTCACCGCCAACAGCGGAGAAGGCTGCCTCGAGGTGCTCGAAAAAGAAGCCATCGACGTGGTCCTGATGGACATCAACATGTCAGGCATTTCCGGTCTGGAGGTGCTGAAAGTTATCAAGTCTCGTGCCTACCAGACTGAAGTCATCATCATGACCGGCCAGCCCACCATCGACTTGGCCCTCAAAGCCGAGCGACAGGGTGCCTACGACTTTATCCAGAAGCCCTTCACCGAGCCCGAGAAGGTCCGCATCGCCATCGAACGGGCCGCCGAAAAGGTCCAGCTCCAGCGCGAAAAAGAGCGCCTCCAGCTTCAGATCGGCACCCGTACCGACATGGAGAGTTTTGTCGGTCGCTCCATGCAGATGCAAAACCTGTACACCGAGATCCGCAATTTTGCTTTCTCCAGCGCCCCTGTGTTGATCCGAGGCGAGTCAGGATCGGGTAAAGAGCTGGTGGCTCAGGCTGTTCATAAGCTCAGCCCCCGTCGCGACAAGCCGTTTGTGGCCTTCAACGCGGGTGCCATGAATGAGAGTCTGTTTGCCTCCGAGCTGTGGGGCCATGTGCGAGGTGCCTATACCGGTGCCACCAAAGACCGCGTCGGCTTGATCGAAGAGGCCGATGGCGGAACCCTCTTCATCGATGAGGTGGCCGATATGCCTTATTCGATGCAGGTCTCACTGCTTCGATTCCTGGACAGCCGGAGCCGAGGCAAGTTCCGCCGCTTGGGAGACAACGAAGAACGTGAAGTAAACGTGCGCATCTTGGCCGCCACCTCCCGCGACCTTCAGACCGCCATTCAGCAGAACAAGTTTCGAGACGACCTCTATAACCGCCTCAACGCCATCACCATCGAGATTCCGCCGCTGCGCAGCCGCTCCGAAGACGTGCCCAGCTTGGCTTGGTACTTCTTGAGGCAAATTGCCACCGCCGATCACAAAAACGTCACTCAGCTCTCGGTGGAGGCCCTCGAAGCACTCCAGGGCTGCGGCTGGCGAGAAGGCAACGTGCGTCAGCTCGAGAACGCCATGCGTTATGCGGTGGCGTCGGCCACCACCGACACGATCCAGCTCAAGGATCTGCCGCCTTCCGTCTTGCGTGATCGGTATGTAGCCCCTCAGCCTCCCGTCTCGGGCTTTCCATACGAAGAATCACTCACCCACCTCACCTATCGAGAGGCCAAAAAAGAGGCAGAAGTCCACTTTGCGCACTACTACTTCAGCGCCGTGCTCAAACGCTGCAACGGGGTGATCAACAAAGCCGCCAAAGAAGTGGACATCGAAGCACCGAACCTGCGAAAAAAACTCAAAGAGATCGAGCTGGACGCCCGGCAGTTCCGTCCCGAAGGCAGCAGCGATGAGGACGACGGATGAGCCGCGCCGAGCTGAGACAATCCAGTGTCGAACCTGTCATACATCGTCGTGACGGGCTGCTCCGGAGCGTTTTGCCCCTGTTGTCGCTCCTACTCTCGCTCTTCTCGCCCATGCTGGGCTGTGGTTATCAGCTCGAGCGCATCCAGCTCCACGCCTCACGCCCGTGTGTGCGCCTGATGCCGCTGAGGATCTATCTACCGGAGCCCAGCTTAGGAATGGAGCTTCAGCCGGCCCTCGAGCAGGTATTCCGTCGTGAGGGGCTGGAGTGTCTGGATCCTCACCGCGCCCTCTTGATGCTGGAGCTGTCCCTACGCCGGGCCTCGGTTGAGCCGATCCTGGGAGGGGAGGGCACCCCCATTGCCACCCAAGAGCGGCTGAGGCTGGACTCGAGCTTAAAGACAAGTGAGGGGGAGTTCTTGGCAAGCTGGCGCATCGACCGGCTTCAGATCTTGCCCGTGCTCAACGCACCGGTCCAAAAGCAGGGTTGGCAACAGCGACGCCTGAGCAGTCGTGCTGCACATGCCTTCAGCCTCCAGCTTGCCGAAGCCGTCGTCGATGAGCTGCTGCTCGCCCTCAGACAGCCACTCAGACAGCCACTCAGACAGCCACCCCCCAAACCGCCTCATCACCCCGAGGAGCCCTAAAATGGCCGAGATCGAACGTGGACAAGAGCTGGACACCTTAAATCAGCAGCTCAAAAAGGGCCAAGTGTATCCCCTCTACCTCTTGTATGGCGAGGAAGAGTTTCAGCGCAGCCGGGCGATGGAGCGCCTTCAGCAGCATGTTCTGAAGGGAATTCCGGTAGACTTTAACTTTAACCAGTTTTACGCCAAAGAGGTCGAGATCCAACGGGTGCTGGACACAGCCAATCTGTACCCGATGATGGCACCTCGCCGACTGGTGATCCTGCGCAACGTAGAAGAGCTCAAAGAAGGGGCGCTGGACAAACTCTCGAAATATACCGAAAAACCCAGTCCTACCACGGTGTTTGTGATGGTGGGTGAGAAGGTGGACGGGCGCAAAAAGTTTGTACAGCAGACCAAAAAACAAGGGCTGGCGCTGGAGTTTAAAACCCTCTACGACCGGCAGCTTAAGGGCTGGCTCAAAGTTGAAGTGCGGGAGCTCAACAAAACAATGGCGGAGGACGTGCTCACGGCCTTCATCGATCTGGTGGGAGACAACCTACGAGAGCTTCACAGCGAGCTTCAGAAGGTCTCCCTCTACGTTGGAAATCGTGGCTCCATCACCCTAGATGACCTCAAGGCGGTGATCTCCGATGTGAGCCTCGACGATGTTTTTGACCTCTCGGACGCCATTGGTGCCAAAGACGCGGGGCGAGCGGTCATGCAGCTCCGGCGCATGTACGATATGGATCCGGAAACCCATGCTCAAAAGCTCATCCCACCGCTGTATCGATATCTGACGCAGCTCTACCGCGCACGACTGGCAATGCAACATGGCACCAGCCCCGCCGAGCTCAAGCCACTGATGCTCTCGGCAGGTGTAAACGAGCGCATGTACTGGAAGTGGGAAAAAGAAACCCTGCCCCTGGTGCAAAAACGCTCCCTGGCAGAGCTGGAGCGGCAAGTACGCCGGATCTATGAAGCCCAAGTGGAGCTGCGCACCCGTCGAGCGCCAGACGAAGTCCAGCTCGAAGCACTCCTACTCGATCTCTGCCGCTGAGCGAGGATCAACGTCGGCCTAAACAAGTTGCCTATGCAGGATGCATGCGTGGGATGCATGCGTGGGATGCCTACGCGGGAACGTGGTCGCCTCAGAGGTCGCACGGCTTTTCAGAGGCGCTCGTCCCCAGAAAAGCCTGCTCCACGGCTTGCCCCTCGGCGCTTCAGAAGACGTGAACCCGCTCGAGCAGGGCTACTCCAATCCGAAAATTGAGCCCATCCTCGTGCGACTGCTCATCAACCCAGCGCACTTCCAGCACTTCTTCGTAGGCCGGCGCTCCGGCGAGCTGCACCCGTACCAGCACCTGCTCTCGCAAAAACAGCCGCTGTGAGGTTCTAAACAACATGCCCCGCATGCTGATGTTAAGGATTTGAATCGGCTCCTGATCCAACCGACCGGGAATGGTCAGATGACCGTGGCCAAAGATCTGATAGCGCGGTTCCGCGCGATGTTCATGTTTCATGGGAGACGGAAGTGCCGCAGGTTTTGAGCGAAAGAGCGCCCGCAGCCGCGAAAACTCCGCGACCACCAGCGCCAGAGGATTTGGAGTGGAGGCATTAGCTGCCAGCTCCGCACGATTTGAAGTTCGAGTGCTCATGGCTCATTCTCCGCATCAGGCTACCAAAATGCCACTACATATGGATATGAATCGGTTTGTACCAGATTCAAAATAAGCGGAAAAAGCGCGAGAATGAAAGAAAATCAACGTGACTCAGAGCACCTAGAAAGAAGTGCTCACCACCGCGTAGCTCTGATTTTTGCCTTCTGGATCCCAGATCGGATCGGGTGTGCTCGATCCCGCAACACCGCTCCGATAGAGGCCACGCACCACAAATCGATAACTTCCCGGGGTCACGGTGCCTTTCTGATGCCAGACGGCCTCCCAATTCCCCCCTCGAGTATTGAGGAGCCACAAATAAGGACTGTCTTGGTTTAAGACCGACTTCCAGACCCCATTTCCCGTATCATACTCCAAACTGACGGAGGGATGCACCAGATCCGACGTGCCACCTTTCCAGCCGAAGTGAATGGCGGGTACGCCCATCTCATCCGGGTTGACGGTGGTGGGAGCCTTGACCACACTGCCCACGCGCGCACGATCCTGCGCAGGAATACTCTTGGCCCAGCTTGCCACCAGCGGCTCCAGCCCCGTCACTTCCGCATAAACCGAGTCTTCGAGGGCAAAATCTGCCAACGAAGGCTCGTCAAAGGGCTGAGAGACCGGCGCTTCACCCCGCAGCTCACGGGCAAGCTCCTCAAACCTGCCCGAGACGTAGTTGGCGGTGTCTTCGCCATACAGGGTCATCTCCTGGCGGTAGTGTTTGCGGTTGTT
>JBJTQF010000254.1:0-10912 GCA_046075485.1 Myxococcota bacterium
CATCGACCAGAACTGCGACAATGCAGAGACCTGCTATAAGGACGCCGACGATGATGGTTATCGTCCCGACTCGACCTCCACGGTGACTTCGACGGACAAAGATTGCTTGGATGCCTTTGAAGCGGTCTCCAGCGATCCCACCGGAGACTGCAACGATGCCAATGCATCCATCAAGCCGGGTGCCACCGAGACGCTCAACGGTGTGGATGATAACTGCAACGGCACAACGGACGAAGGTCTGTATGCGACTTCGTGTAAAGACCAGCTCACCAGGGTGCCCTCTTCGGCCAGTGGTCTCTATACCATCGACCCGGATGGGGCAAGCACCAGCATTGCAGCATACCAAGTCTACTGTGACATGACCAGCGATGGTGGCGGCTGGACGCTGGTCATCAAGGCCAATGGCTCGGCGAGCACCTTCACCTATGACAGCGCCTATTGGACCAATATAACCCTGCTGAACACCACCTCTCCGGGGTACGATACCAATGAGGCCAAACTCAGCAGCTTCAACAACGTGGCACTCACCGAAATCCGAGTGGTGATGCGAGATGGTGGAGTGGATCGGGCGCTGAGGTTCTCTCGCTCGGCCACTTCTTTGTATGCCGCGATGACGGCGGGATACTATAACAGCAATATCGGTCGGAATGCATGGAAGAGTCTGATGGCTTCACCTTCTCTTCAACCGAACTGCAACTTGGAGGGACTCAACTCGATCTGCGGTGGAGACACCAAGATTCGCATCGGCATCGTCAGCAACCAAGAGAATGACTGCGGCTCGTGTGACTCGCGCATTGGCATCGGAGGATCTGGAGCCTACTGTGGCCAGAATACCAGCATCTCGGTGGGCAATACTGCAACCTGCTCACCCGATAACGGCGACAGAAATGTGGCCGCCTTTGGCTTCGTCTTTGTACGCTGATGCCTTTGATTGAAGTCCTCGCAGACGCCCCCCGGTTTAATTCCCCGTCGTAACACTCCCACGTATCGCCCCGTGTATCACCTCTTGTCCCGGTGTGCGTCAGATCGGGGATGGACTCCGTCTCAGGTCTGTGGCATTCATGCCATTCGATTCTCTGTCTCCCGCCATGCGTGTGCCACCGCTCGCGTGTGAAGCAGCACTCATGCCTTATTTCTGCGCCTGCTTATTCCAGGACCAGCCCAGCTTCGACGGCGTTGCTCATCACACAGCCGAGGGTCAGCCCGTTGATGGGATTGTTCATCACCACTTGAGAGGTCCAGCGCAGGGTGGCCTCCTGACGCGGAACGGAGCCATTCAGCGTCAAGCCCGTGGAGACCAAGCTCAGCACTTGGGAGTTTTCCACCAGCTTTCCAACCGCCACGGGCACCAGGCTAAAGTTTCCGCTGCGTTTGCCCATCGTTCCGTTGGTCTGCGCAGGGCTGCTCATGCGCTCATCCTGGAGCTGCGCCATAAAGTTGTAGGAGACACGGGTCTCTCCTTCGGTCTGAGGCAGAATCGTCAGGGTCTCGGGCAACGTTTGCAGGCTGGCCTCGATGGTACGCTCCAGTCCCTCAAAGTAAAGGGAGAGGGCCTGCTGAGCCGCCGCTTCCTGTCGAGGCGTAAGCGACTGCGTGGTCACCCAGATCGACCAAGAGGTCTGGGCGGCAGCGGTGAAGTCTTCCGGCAGGGTCAGGCTCTCGTCGAGCGCGGCGGAGAGCTGGGTGCTGTACTGGATTTGCACGGCGCCGTTGACCAGCTCACCACACTGGATGGCCACCGCCAGGTGATCGTATCCCAGCCCGTACTGGCCGCTGAAAGGGGTGGCAGCTTCTGCGGAGCCGACGAGGGCCAGCAGGCTCAAAAGGGTGGTGGTCTTGGCAACGCTCAGCAGGGTCTTGGTGGTCTTCATGGTCATCCTCATCATGGTCTGGAGGTCTATTGTCATGCGCTCCATGCGCGGTTGCCAAAGGAATTTGCATGCGCTGTGCCAGCCACGAATAAAAATGAGATATTTTGTAAATGCTTGATTTATAATAATAAAATAAAGAGGTAGGAAGCGGCAGTGATGCGTTTGATCCCGTCCTGCAAGATTCTTTACCATCCACTCGCAGAGAGAGATGAAGGATCTTTACGGTCGGCAGGGGATGGCACTCGAGAGCAGTAAACACACATGGATGGGAGGCAGAAGGGCTCACTTTGCCAGCTTGGGCGCACCGTCGAGGGCTTCATCCAAGACATCGGTCACAGGACGCCCATCCGCACTGGTGGGGCGAACCGCCGAACTTGAGGAGCCACCGCTCTTGTTTCCCGAGCTGCTGGAGGCAGGAGCAGGAGCAGGAGCAGGAGCAGGAGCAGGAGCAGGAGCCGATGCCGGTGCCACGCTGGGCTTGGCTGGCGCTGAAGAGGTGCTCGAACCACCCGTGCTACCCGTACTCGCGGGTGCAGAGCCTCCACTCAACGTTGCCAAGGCATCTGCTCCTCGTTTGATGCTGGCGTTGTTGGCACCGGCTGCGGCTGCGTTGACCGCTGGTGCGGCGGAGACCGCTGCGCCCGTGCCAGCACCTCCCGAGGGTACAGCGGAGGCACTTCCACCTTGAGCAGAAGAGGAGGCGCTGGCCGGAGCAGCTCCAGCCGTTGCTCCGGCAGAGAGGGTGGCGTTGGGAGCGGCGGTGGCAGCAGAGGTGGTGCCCGCTCCATTTTCGCCGGTGGTCATGGCGGGCTGGCCAGCCGCAGCAGCAGCGGCCTTGTCTCCGGCACCACTACCAGGGGCGGAGCCGGTCTCGACGGCGGCGGCGTCCACAGCCGCTTTGTCGAGCACAAAGTCGATCCCGCTGGTGAGGAGGCCGTCGATCTTCACCGGGTTTTTAGGATACGGCAGCTTGGGGTCTTCGGCGTCAGGACCGTTGCCTTTGAGGTCGAGGATCAACACCAAGCCCACTTCTTTTGCACCGGGTGGGATCAGCACTTCGTATGGGCCCGGGCTCTTAAAGCGGGCCACCGTGATCGGCGGGGTGTTGGGAGGCACCGGATTTCCATCCTGGGGCAGCAGCACGTCCATCTGAAGCAGGCCCTGTCCATACCCACTCACGGTAATATTCCCGGTGAGCTTGGGGATGTCCTTTTTTGTGGAGAGCTCTTCTTGTGGCACCGCAAAGACGTTGGTGTTAAACCCATCGCTGCCCGCTGGAGGCGCCGGATTCGATCCGTCCTGTGGAACGGCGGGCTCCGATTTGTCACTCATCACCAGCGTATCGCCTCCGCTGCGAGACTCCGTACAGCCAGAGAAGACCAGCCACGGCACCAGCGCTCCGAGGCTCCACACGCAGGCGCGTGTATACCTCGTGGTAAATCTACCACCCACGTCACCCACAAAGGCTCGACCGCTGAGGTTCTGATTTGACTGCATAACCCGCTCCTGCTCCATAAACGCGCACCCGAAAGACGCTTCAATGCCGCTCAACTGCTGGCTTCTCCACACCGCTCAAAGAAGCTGGCAAAATCTTAACATTCCAGGCGGGCAAATCAAGGAGAAGCGACAGGTCCAGCAAAGCATGCGGCACGACCTCACCGAAGCGCCGCTTCAGGAGCTTCGACGACGGGCTTGACGCTTTTCCCACAAGGGTGGCAAGGTCAAGAATAAGATCGCCCCCAGGATAAAAGCCGCTCCCAGCAGCTCTTCAGCACCCGGTGGAGGCTGACCCATCCACACCGATAATACCCACGCGGCCACCACCCCCGCCAATACACTGGAGCTCCGATTGACCGGCACGCAGAAGGTATTTTCACGCGGATCCAGCAACACCAGACCCCCGAAGATCCCCGTGCCCTGCGAGAGCACGCCCATCAGCAAGACCGCCCACAGCGCCGGATGCCCCCAGCTCTCCATAAAACCCCGCCGGAGCGCCTGCATAAACGCCCCCTCTCCCCAGAAGGCCAGCAGCCCCAACGCCAAGACCACCAGCGGCGTCGCCAAGAGCTGCTCCTCCACAAAATAACGACGATTGGCATCGGCTTCGGATGACTTGGCCAAACGAGTCATCAGCCGCAGCCGCACAAAATACGCCAGCAAATACAACCCCACGTCCAAAAGCACCACCCAGGTTAAGCCCGTATGATGATCGTCCGAAAACGCCACCAGCAAGGCCATAAGGCTCAACCCCAGCCCCATCAGCGAAAACCAACGCACCTTCCGGCCCGTCAAGAGATCGACCAGCGGCGCCAACACCAACACCCCACCCCGCATCAACAACATCACAAAAACGATGCTCACCCCCGTAAAAGTATAGGCCAAGGTCGTCGTCACCGTAATGGCCGCCGTACACAACCCCGCCGGAAGCAACGCCCATGATGGATAGGGCAGCCTCCATCCCCCCAGCTCAAGCTGCGGCGCATAACGCCACCATCCCAACCCCGTTAACACCCCATACATACACACCACCGAGGCCACGTACATCAGCGGAAGGGTCTCCGCACTCGAGAGCTTCTCGGGAATCCCCGGCAACGCCCCTTGCGTCACCGCCTTCACCAACGCGCTGTACGGCACGTAACAGGCAAAATACCCAAATGCCAGCCCCCAAATCCCCCATGAAGGTACTCTCGCTGGCTCCACTTCAGAGGCCGCCGAAGAGGTCTGCATGTATCCTCCCAAATGAACCACCCCATTATCCAACGGCTCCGAATAAAACATACCCACGACGGAATGGATAGCGCAATCCCTCAGACGCTTCACAAATCAAGGAGGCACACGCGCGCACACACGGGCACACGCACACGGGCAGGCTGGAGATCCGAGCTCAAAGCGGAAGATAAACGGGAGCCGGGAAAGAAGGCAGGCGCTCAAGGCAGGCGCTCAAGGCAGGCAGGAAGAGAAGGGATTCAGCGGCGACGGCGCACGCTCAGCATACCCGCCAGGGCCACCAGCCCCACCAGGGCCGTCCCCATCGGCAGCGGAGCCGAAGGCGCAGTCGTATCACAGTTACAGCCACTCTCGGCCACATCCGGCGTATCGGTCGGTCCAGGCGTGTCGGTATCCGAAGGACCATCCGTGGGCGTCGGCGTGCTCCCGTCGGGAGTTGCCGTCGGAGTGGGAGTGTCGTTTCCATCCGGGGTGGGCGTGGGAGTGCCCCCGTCAGGTGTCGCGGTGGGCGTGGGAGTGTCTCCGTCCGGTGTCGCGGTGGGCGTAGGGGTGTCTCCGTCCGGTGTGGGCGTCGGCGTGTCGATGATCACTTCATCATCGCAGGCATCCCCCACGCCATCCAGGTCGAGGTCTTCCTGGTCGGTATTGGCGACATCCACGCAGTTATCTGCCGTGTTCTCGATGGTGTCGCCGTCCAGATCGGTGTCACAGGCGTCACCATCTCCGTCGTTGTCTTGGTCGAGCTGGAGCGGATCGGCGGTCTGAGGGCAGACATCCAGCTCATCGGGCACGCCATCACCGTCTTCGTCACCCTGGCAGGCGTCTCCTTGCCCGTCACCATTGCCGTCGGCTTGGTCGGGATTGGCGATCAGCGGGCAGTTGTCGATGTCATCGGCCACACCATCGTTGTCCTTATCGGCGTCACAGGCGTCTCCTTGACCGTCAGAGTCCGTATCCTCCTGGAGCGGATTGGGGTCGGAGGGGCAGTTGTCTCCCGGCTGATCCACATAACCAGTGGGGGCGGTGGCTGCACACGCCTCGAGCGTATCGTTGGAGTCGCCGATGCCGTCGTTGTCGTTGTCGGCAAAGAAGGTCGTCACCTCCGCCACGGTGGCGTCGAAGTCGTTGCAGTCGTCCACCCCGAGGGTCTCATCGTTGTCGGCGTCGAGATCACAGGCATCTCCCTGGCTGTCTCCGTCGTAGTTCGACTGGTTGGTGTTGGCGGTCTGCGGGCAGTTGTCGAGGCTGTCGCTGATGCCGTCTCCGTCTTTGTCGTTCTCACACGCATTGCCCACACCGTTTTTGTCGGTGTCGGCTTGGTCAGGGTTGTAGGTCAGCGGGCAGTTGTCGGAGCTGTCGTTGACGGCATCGTTATCATCGTCGGCGTCACAGGCGTTGCCCTGCGCGTCGCCGTCGGTGTTCTCCTGAGTGACGTTGCTCACCGTGGGGCAGTTGTCGGCGCTGTTGCTGACATAACCGGTGGGAGCACTGGTCTGACAGACATTGGTGGAAGTGGCCGGATCGCCCAAACCATCGCTGTCCTGGTCGGCGTAGAAGGTCTTGGGTGTCTGGAGGCTGGGATCACGGTCGTTACAATCGGCGGTGCTGCTGGCACCGTCTCCGTCTACGTCGGAGTCACAGGCATCTCCCTGAGCGTCCCCGTCGAGGTTTGCCTGGTTGCTGTTGGAGACCGTGGGGCAGTTGTCGGAGGCATCGGCGACTCCATCTCCATCGTCGTCGGCATCACAGGCGTCACCTTGTGCGTCCCCGTCGAGGTTGGCCTGGTTGCTGTTGGAGACGTCGGGGCAGTTGTCGGCGGTGTTGGCGACTCCGTCACCGTCGCGGTCGGCGTCACAGGCGTCACCCTGGCTGTCACCGTCTTGGTTGGCTTGGTTGCTGTTGGAGACCGTGGGGCAGTTGTCGGAGGTGTCGGCCACTCCGTCCCCATCATCATCGGTATCGCAGACGTCACCTTGTTTGTCGCCGTCGAGGTCCGCTTGGTTGGCGTTGCTGTTGAGCGGGCAGTTGTCGGCGGTGTCGAGCACACCATCGTTGTCGTCATCGGTATCGCAGACGTTGCCCTGCTTGTCGCCGTCGGTGTCGAGCTGGTCGCTGTTGGCGTTGCGGGGGCAGTTATCAGCGGTATCGGCGGTGCCGTCGTTGTCGTCGTCGCTGTCGCAGACATCGCCCTGCTTGTCGCCGTCGAGGTCGGCTTGATCGACGTTGCTGTTGAGCGGGCAGTTGTCGGCGGTATCCAGGATACCGTCATTGTCGTCGTCGGTATCACAGGCGTTGCCTTTTTTATCGCCGTCGGTGTCGAGCTGATCGGGATTGGACAGGTTCAGGCAGTTGTCGGCGGTATCGGTGATGCCATCACCATCGTCATCGGTATCGCAGGCGTCACCTTTGCCGTCTTTATCGAAGTCGGCTTGATCGGCGTTGACCACGGTGGTGCAGTTGTCGGAGGTGTCGAGCACGCCATCGTTATCATCGTCGGTGTCGCAGGCATCCCCGCCGTTTTTGTCGCCGTCGGTGTTGAGCTGGTTGGCATTGGACACGGTGGGGCAGTTGTCTACGGCGTCGAGCACCCCATCACCGTCGTCATCGGAATCGCACACGTCGCCGCTGCCATCCTGGTCGATGTCGGATTGGTTGGTATTTTCGACAAAAGGACAGTTATCGTTGATGTCGTCGATGCCGTCTCCGTCGAGGTCCGGGTCACATTCGTCACCCACACCGTCGTTGTCGAAGTCGTGTTGGTCGGCGTTGCTGGTGTTGGGGCAGTTGTCGCTGGTGTTGGCCACGCCATCGCCGTCGAGGTCGGTATCGCAGACGTCTCCGAGGCCATCTTGGTCGATGTCGCCTTGAGAGCGATTGCTGTTGAAGGGGCAGTTGTCAACGGTATCGGCGATGGAGTCGTTGTCATCGTCGGAGTCGCAGACGTCCCCAGTGCTGTCGCCGTCGTTGTTGGCTTGGGTGGGATTGGAGACCGTGGGGCAGTTGTCGGCGGTATCGAGCTTGCCGTCGTTGTCGTCGTCGGTGTCGCAGACATCCCCTTGGAGGTCTTTATCGGTGTCGAGCTGGTTGCTGTTGCTGTTGAGCGGGCAGTTATCTGCTGTGTCCAGCACGGTATCGTTATCGTCGTCGGAGTCGCAGGCGTTGCCCTGGGTGTCTCCGTCGGTGTTGAGCTGGTCGGTGTTGGCCACCCGCGAGCAGTTATCGGCGGTGTCGGCGATGGTGTCGTTGTCGTCGTCGGTGTCGCAGGCATCGCCTTGTTTGTCGCCGTCGAGGTCCGCTTGATCTGCGTTGGCGGTGTTGGGGCAGTTGTCCACGTCGTTGGCGACGCCATCTTTGTCGTTGTCCACCGCCGAGAACGGATTGCTGTACAGCTCCGTCACGTCTGCCGAGGTGAGGGTGGCGTTGTAGACCCTCAAGAGGGCGATGCGTCCGTCGGAGAAGTCGGTGCCATCGTCCAGAAACAGGTTCACGAGCTTATTGCTCGGCAGGTTGAGGTAGTTGTAGGCGGTGGTGAGGTTCTTCTCGAGCACGCCGTTGAGATACACTTCGTAGAGGCCCGAGGCGGGCACCACCAGCACCAGGTGATAATAGGTGTTGGCGCTCATGGCGGTGTTTCCGGTGCCGCCTGGATCGAAGTAGGGCTTGTTGGAGTTCCAGGCGTAGAGTCCATTGGGTGAGGTACGTCCGCTGGTGTCCACCAGTCTTCGATAGGTGCTGGCCGTATCGAAGCTGAAGATAAACTCGAGGGAGTAGTTGTTGCTGCCGGTGATCAGGTTGGTGCCGTTGAAGGTGACACCCGCCTGCTGGCCTTTGGTGGTATTGCCGTCAAAACGATACACTTGACGGGATACACCAAAGACGGTGGTGGTCTCAAATTTATTGGTGCCCAGTGGGTTGACGGCTGTCAGCGCCGTCACGCCAGACTGCTCCGCGTTGAGGTTGCCTTGAAACTGATACGATGCGACGGCGGAGGTCGAAAGTGCCTCCGCTTCAGAAGGAACCCAGGAGGCGAGCAGACAGGCTGCTCCCCACATCCAGGCTCTTGTTGGGGTAAATCCCATATCCTACCTCCCTATGCGGAAGCTCCCCGTGAGCCCGCACGCACGCTGCCCATGTGCCCGCTTTTATCTAGTTTAAACGAAAATGTTCCGGTTGTTCTGGATTATTGAGGCGGCATGCCTCGTTTCAGCCCTGCTCCTGCTCGTCCGAAGGCTCTCCGGAGCCTTCAACTCGATTCATAAAACCCATGACGGTGGCTTCATTCCGATTTGCCTGGAGCCGGCGTAACACATAAGTCACTGGGTACTTGGCAAGCATGGCTTTACACTGCTCAAGCCGTTCATACTCATCCTGCCCCTTAAACTTCAGGGTGATGACAAACCGCTCGCACCAGCCACGGCTCAGCCACGTCTCCAGCAGCTCGATGCTACGCTGCGGGAAGGCAATCACGTCACAGAGCAACCAATCGGCCCGTCGAGGAGGCTCAAATTTAAAAGCGTCCCCTTCGACAAAAAAGAGACGTTTGTGCTTCATCAGATCTTCACGCAAAGGGCTGCGATCTACTGCGACCACTCGAGCACCCCTCTGAAGGGCGATATAAGACCAACCTCCCGGACATCCCCCGAGATCCACACAGCGCTGGCCCGGCTGAATCTGCTGCCCAAGCTGAAGCTCGGCTTCCACCACCTTCTTAAAGGCGCTCGACGGAGGGCCCAAGTCGTCGGGGACCGGCAGGCGACCTCCAGGCAGGCGGGAGAGCATGCCACGCTGTCGAGTGCGCTCGGTCGGCAACAGCACCGAGAGCCAGCCCTGTTGAGGGGTCTCCAGTCCCAGCATCACCAGAGCAGCCCCTTCGGCTTGAGTGCCAGGGGTCAGCTCTTCGTGGGCCTTCCCCAGCCGTAGCTCGGGGCAGAGGGTGCGGGAGAGCCGCCGCTGCTTTTGGCTCAGCCATTCGATGAGCCCCTCCCTGATCCGGTTGCATCGGAGCTGGGTGACGGGACTGCCCGGATAATCCACACAAAAAACCTGAAGCTCCCACGGTCCTTCCAGGGTTGCCAGCGCCTCGACCAGCTTGGGGCCCACGGCCTTCACCCAGCCCACAATGGAGCTTGCTTCCAGTGCCATCGGAGAAGGCAGGCTCTGAAGCACAAAGGTCAGGCTCACACACCGCTCGGCATCGGCTTCTGAGAGCTGACTGTATAACCAGCCAGGGCTGCGCTGTTCATGCACTCCGGTCGGATACACACGCGCCAGCTCATCCAAGAGGGGCGTCTCCCAGCCGGGGGAACAGATATATACGCACTCCGTCATAGGTCGTTTATTATCAGTCTCAAGTGGCCTCGGACGCTCGACGCTCGAGGTAGAGGTTGGGTCGGGTGATCTCCAGTACGCGGCCCGGGGCTGAGGGCTAGAAACCAAAACGCTGATAGAGGGTGAGCGTCGGCGGTGGCCAACATAAACCGCCGCAAGTCCTGGAGCTGCGGATGGGCCATCACCACCGACACCAACCACTTGCTCAGCCCTTGCCCTCGGTGCTCCTGCTCAATGTAGACGTCACAGAGCCACGCGAAGGTGGCGCCATCGGTGACCACCCGCGCAAAACCGACCTGCTGCTCCGGGATTTGCTCCGGGATTTGCTCCGTGGCCCGATGATAGACGCCCCAGCTCAGCGAGCCTCGTAAGGCCCTCTCGACCAAGTCGCGGGGAATACCACGAGACCAATAGGCTTCCTGTGACAGAAACCGATGCAGCCGTGAAAAATCAAGTCGGGCAGGATCGGTGTCGATCTCATAGGTGGGTAACGTGTCACGCTGGTATTGGAAGTGTGGCATAGGGCCTCCCGGTTGGGCCTATTCTGACCTGATCCCGCCTTTCTGACAAGTGTTTACGCGACACGATGGTCAAAAGCAATCGTTACGGGATTTCAAGCACTCTAGCAGACAGGATGGTCAGTCACAGGGTAGGCCCGCTTACAGAATAGCCAAAAGAGGAGGACAAAAAAGATGCGCAGAGGCCCTCCGGAGCCGCTCCAGCGTCGGCAGGGTGTCCACGTCCCTCTTCAAAGGGGGGTCGCAGGTGAGGGGGGGCTGTCCAGGTGAGGGGGGGCTGTCCAGGTGAGGGGGGGCTGTCCAGGTGAGGGGGGGCTGTCCAGGTCAAGGATTGCTGGCGACAGCAGACACCAGTGGGGAAGGGGTCTCGGCTTCCCACCGAAAACCATAGGTCTCCGGTTGAGCAAGCACTCGAGCGGCGGCAAAATAACGGGAGACCACCTCTAAGGTGTGCTCGGGGAGCCGACC
>JBJTQF010000255.1:0-7414 GCA_046075485.1 Myxococcota bacterium
CTCGGGCGCTCCGGTCACCGGCACCACCACCGTCTGCACCTATAAGTCTCAGCCCATCACCTGCTACGGTGACTGCAACGTAGACAACGACGGAGACGGCGTCACCGAAGAGAAGTGCGACTGCGACGACTCCAAGAACTACGCTTATCCCGGCAACAAGCTCGGTGACATCTCCAATGGGGTGGATGAAGACTGCGACGGCCAAGAAGGTGAAGATGCAGGTGGCTCAGGCACCGGTACGGGTACTGGAACCGGAACCGGAACTGGCACGGGAACTGGAACTGGCACGGGAACTGGCACGGGAACTGGAACTGGCACGGGAACTGGTACGGGCACGGGCACCGGCACGGGTAAACCGCTTCAAGCGCCGGGCTCTTCCAGCCGCAGTGCCGCCTCGCCTGACCCGATGGATCGCACCCTCGACGAGCTGGAGCAGCTCTGGGATAAAACCTGGCAAGAAGCCGGTGAGCTGTGGGAAACGGCCACCGGTTATTTTGACTAATCCGCTCGATGGGATGGGGCTCGATGGGATGGGGAGAGAAGGGCTCTCCCCCTTCTGTGATCGGTGTCTCCGCGCTGAAGCGCTCCCGCTGTGTGCTTTTCCTCTCTCTATTCGCCTCGGCGAGCAGCCAGCTTCTCTTCTGACCTAAGCCGCTCCAGCCCCACCGCTTCTCGATTGACCCGTATAAACTGCGCCAGCGTGGGATGCACCGCCTCCACCTGCCGATAGATCTCCTGAGCCACCCGTCTATAACTTCGGTGACCTTGAGGCGCGGAGCGCAGCTCCACAAAATGCACCAGCTCGCGCAGGTTCATGGTCATCAGCAAGCGGCGACGGAAGGCCAGGGGCACACAATACGACGCTTCATAAGGCAGCGAGCCCACCAGCGCCCGGTAACACTCGGCAGCTTCATCCATCCGGCGTTCAAAAAGGTCTGCCAGGCCGAGCAGCTCCAGCTCTTCGGGGAGTTCATAACCATGCTCCACAGTGACCGCCTGTGCGTGTTGTGTGCAGAGCCGATGGCGCTGAATGTCTCGATACGCGCCAAAGTCCACCAGCAGGTCAAACTGATAACTCACCTGCTCCAGCGCGCGCAGCGGGTTGTCATGACCCCCTCGACGACTGAGGGCTTCTCGTAGCACCTGCTCCTTCTGAGAAGGGGTGAAGTGCGCCACCGCCTCCCGGAGCTGCCCCATCGGTGCGCGGGTATACGGATACAAGATCGCCGCCACCACCGTTGTTTCGGCATCGACGTCGTAGCGCATCAAGCTCACCTCGCGGGCCACCGACGACTCAATGTCTCTAAAATGAACGTCGGCCAGGGCATCAAGCGCATCATGGGTCTGAGCCCGGTACACATTGGGAGCCGCGTACTTGATGAGGGTCGGCAAAATCTTCTGCGCTTCTTCTTTCATCGCCTGCCCCAGCCCTCTCACCTCCTCGAGCGAGTCCGAGAGCAGCCGCGAGAGCATATGCTCCGCCACCCGTCCATTGAGGGTCAAGCCCAGGTTGGTATAGGTAGAGGCCGGGAGCAGCGCCCGCAAGACATCACAGGCTTTTGAGCGCAAAGCCGCCGCATACGGCCCCGGCTTCTGCTCCGGCGCAGGTGGATACAGCCGCTGGAGCCGCTCCTGCAACACCGGCTGGAGCGCCGTGTAGGTCTCAAACAGCCCATCCATCGTGCGCGTATACCGCTCCGCATGGCGAGAGCTCATGATCGCCCGTGGACGATGATAACGTCCCGCCTCAAATGCCACATAGCGCGTCGATTTTTCCGTGTACGACGCCAGCCGAGAGTCCTCTATGACCTTGCTGGCCAAGATCGAGACGTCCTCGAGCGCCAGATGCACCACGGCATGTTCGGCCACCGACGCATGACCATATCCCACCACCCACTTTTCATGAAACTGGCGCGCCTTCTCACGCGCATGGGCGAGCGCGGCATCGTCTGCTTCCGCTTGCACGTCGGAGCTCGAACCTTCCGCCGCCTCCACCTGAAGCTCACCGTCGGCCAACAGCTTGAGCAGGTTCTCCCGCAAGGGCTCTCGGCTCCGGCTGTAATAGGCAAAGAGCACCGCAACCACCTCTTCCGGGAGGTTGCGCAGGGCAAACACCGGTCGCTCGAGCTGTGTCACAAAAGGCTGAAGCACCGAACGAGGCAGGGCTGAAGCACGAGGCGACTCCGAAGCACGAGGCGGCTCCGAAGCAGAAGACAACACAGAAGAGCGGTCGGACTTCACGGACGTAATTCCTCCATCCAGGGGCTGAAGACGGTCAGGATGCAACAGAGATACTGCGCCGCTACTTTATCATGCTTCTGGAGGGCTCCAAGCATGTTGTCTTCGCCGCGTCTCGGTCTTCAGGGGTGCAGGTATTGCCGAGCAGCTCCAGACCTCCAGCTTAAACCATTGTCTTATATCGCTTGTCGTGGGTGTCATACGCTCATCGGGATCTCGCTGCAAAGAAGTGGGTCGTGCTTGCGTCTCGATTCATCCCGCGTTTTAATGAAAACGCCTCGATTTGAGAACGTGAGAGGACCAGCGCCTATGAGCGGAATTCTGCCCCCTGACGAGCATGATCGCCTTCAACGAGTCTATGCGCTCAACTTGCTCGACAAGTCCGCCGATGCGCACTTTCGCTGCATCATTCGGCTCGCACAGACCATGCTGAAGGTGCCGACGGTGGCGCTGGCAATGGTGGATCGGCATCGGCTCTATTTTTTGGCAAGCGAAGGCATCCCCGTGGCGGAGATGCCCCGAGAGCTGAGCATCTGCGCTCATACCATTCTCTCGTCCGAGCTTCAGATGGTCTCGGACACGAGGGAGGATCCCCGCTTTCGGAACCTGCCTTCGGTTCAAAATCCGCCCCATATTCGCTCGTATCTGGGCATTGCGCTGATGGCCTCCGCTGGAGTCTCCGGGGTTGGCACCCTGTGTGTGCTGGATTCCCAAGTGCGGGTGTTTAGCCTCGAAGAGCAGCGCATGCTGCGAGACCTCGCGCTCCTGGCCGAACGTGAGCTGCGTCTGCGTTTTGTAGAGAGCGCCTGGCAAGCCAGCACCCAAGCGCAGTTTCTCATCGACAACGAAGGCTGTATCCGCCACTGTAACCCCGCCGCCGAGCGGTTGGTGGGTTATCCAGAATCCGCCCTTCTCCAGTTTAACCTGAGCCAGCTTCTACATCCCGATGATCGAGCCACCCTCCGCAGCCTCCGCGAGCAGCGAGGACAGCTCGGCCAGCTCGGCCAGCGCAGCCAGCGCAGCCAGCGCAGCCAGCGCAGCTCCATCCGCAGCATGCGCCTGCTTCAACGAGAAGGTGAACCCCGCAAGATCGCCCTCGAGCTGCTGGCCGTTCCACAGCTTCCCCGCGTTCACCTCTGCCAGATGTGGGAGCAGCACGAGCTTCAGCGTCTCACCGAGCGGATCCAGGCCGAGCGCCCCTTCCGAGAGCCGGTCAGCCTCCCAAGCGCCCCCCAAACGCTGGAAAAAACAGCACCTCCGCCGGAGTCCACCCTCCCACACCCTCCCTCCTCGGGTGAACATGTTCTGCTGGTGGAGGATGCTCCGCGTAACGCCGAGCTTGCCACGCTGCCTCCCGTGGAAGTTCCCCTCCCTTCGGCCACCATCTCGCTGGATATTCTGGGGGCACTGCGCCGACTCCGAGGCAATATGTCTCAGCTCCGATTGCTCTTGAGACGCTTCGTGCAACGCTATGAGCAGGAAGTGGCGACGTGGAGTAAACCCGAGCGCATCTCAGACCCGACCTTTCTACGTGCTCGCTTACACGATATTAAAGGGGCCAGTCATACCTTGGGACTTCAGTCTCTGGGCGCGCTCGCCGCGCACTTGGAGCAGCGACTCAAGGATGGAATCGCCATCAGCCTCCAAGAGCTGGAAGGCTTTCAAGCACACCTCCGAGAGACACACCAATATCTCGAACGGGAAGGATTGCTGGAGGAAGGATAAAACCTCACGCGCACGCATGTGCTCACACGCGCATACGCTCACGCACGCACACGCACTCGCTCACGCGCACGCATATACTCACACGCATATGCTCACACGCTCACGCACGCACGCGCTCACATACACACACGATAGGGCGAGAGATAGGTGGAGCCAGGAAAGAGGGTGATGCCTTCAAAACACCGATTGGAAGTACCATATCCCTTAAAGTCTGCAATCAGAGTCCCCATACTGTCAAAATACTGAACGTTCAACTGATTGGACGAAGGCTGAGACCAGACGCCCGAATAGTTGATCGGATCGTCCACAATCGTCACCGATCCATCTCCATTAAAGATAGTATCATGCTGTGTAATGGAGGATGGAAAGAGCTCACACTCAAAATAAGAGGTCAAGTTGGTGCCGGTGCAGTGTTTGTTGACGGCATATGCTCCGCCCGGAATCGAATAGGCATAGTTGAGCTGCACAGGGGTATCGGTGGCGCTGTTGTTGCTCGTCGAGTTTTCGCTCGAGGTGGTGGTGACCGCTGCACTGACTTTCAGGACTTCATTGGCTTCCGGCAGCGCAATGCTGAAGAGTACGTTGGTGGATTTGTTCTGATTCAGGCTGCCAAGTGCGCAGACCAGCTTATTATTTTGCTTTGAACACCGCGTATCAATGTTGCTCAGCGTGCCCATCACATACACACTGGGGCTGGTATGCGTTAAGGGCAAGGTGATGGTCAAGCTGATGTTATCGGCTCGCGCATTTCCAATATTCTGCACCTTGATGGCATAAGCGGTCGGACTGTACACATAAGCAGCCGCCGGTGCAGGAATTGTGACCTTCAGATCAGAAGCGGCAAACGCCGTGCTGGTGACAGATAACATGCCCAAACCCAACAACAAAACACTCGTCCGCATGGAGATCTCCTTTGATGATTTTTCGTGATGTGTGTCTCAACACCTTCTCCGAGGTGTTCCGGTGCAGTCACCCATATGCAGTACACGGGATGGCCTGATCTGACAGCCCTCGCCAAAAAAATCGTCAACATTCACCAGACCTGCTCAGCAGAAAAGATCACATACGAAGACCACAAAAGATAAGAAAAGTGCGAAGGCTGGACGAGGGCGGAGGCTGGACGAGGGCGGCTCAACCTTCTCGGCGGGCGAAGGCGCGCATGAAGGCAACCAGGGCTTCAACCCCTTCCACCGGGAAGGCGTTATAGATGGAGGCACGACAGCCTCCCACGCTGCGATGGCCCTTGAGCCCCACAAAACCTGCGGCTTCGGCTTCTTTGAGGAACGGACTCTCCAGAGCCGGGTTGACCAGCCGGAAGGTCACGTTCATCCAGGAGCGATCTTCAGGTCGAGGCACGGTCGGCACAAAGGTCGAGGACAGCTCTTCCAAGCCGTTGTAGATCAGCTCGGCTTTGAGGCGGTTGTGACGCTCCATCGCTTCGAGACCCCCTTGTCTCAGCAGCCACTTCATCACTTGGCCGATGACGTAGATCGGGAAAACCGGTGGGGTGTTGTAGAGCCCTCCGTTTTTCATATGGGTGCCATATGAGAGCACCGTCGGGACATCTTTATAGGCGCTGGCAATGAAGGCTCGACGCGCCACGATGATGGTGGCACCGGCTGGACCCGCATTTTTCTGAGCGCCCGCATAGATCAGGTCAAACTGCTTAAAGTCCAGCGGACGGCTCAAAAAGTCGGAGGACATATCACACACCACAGGCACCTTCGCCGGAAACGCCGGAAACGTATGCCATGCCGTGCCAAAGATCGTGTTGTTCGAGGTGATGTGAATGTACCGCGCATCGTCGTGAAAGGTGACTTCCCGAGGAATATAGTTGAAGTTCTGAGCTTCACTCGAGCCGACCACTTCGACCTGGCCAAACCGTCGCGCTTCGACAATGGCGCGTGACGCCCACTCGCCGGTGTTCAGATAATCGGCCCGCTGGCCTGCGCGCAGAAAGTTCATCGGCACCATCGCAAACTGGAGACTGGCACCTCCTCCGAGAAAAAACACGCTGTACTCGTCGCTGGAGAGCCCCATCAAGGTCAGCATATCCTGAACCGCTTGCTCGTGGAGCGGCTCATACTCTTTGCCCCGATGACTGACCTCCAAAATGCTCAAACCGCTCCCGTTGAGGTTGAGAACCGCTTGTGCTGAGGCTTCCATCACTTCTCGGGGGAGAATGGCCGGGCCCGCACTAAAATTATACAGTGTGGTCATCATGCGTTCCTTTTTGCTGTAGGGATGGGGATGTGATAGCCCATCCAAACTCAAGCGTCAAGGTTCATCCCGAGACGGAGGTTTTTGAGAAGAAGGGCAGGCAAGGACTCGAGGACCAGCAAAACCGGAGAGAAACAACCCCTCAGCCTCGTCGTGCGATCAAAAGATGTGCGGAGGCGGGGATCTTGAGGGCACGAGCGGGGCCTCCCGAGAGTTCCTCGAAGGCCGAGAGCATGGACTGCTCCACCACCGCCAGCTCTTCGGGCGTACAAGCACTCAGGAGCTGCTCACTCATCGGGTTGTCGCGCATGATGTTCCACATGGTGCGAGGGCTTGGGCAGGTCAGCATGGCATCAAAGACTGTGATCTCCGGGTCGATAAAACCTGCGGCACAGACTTCAGCGCGTAAGCCGTCGGCGGTTGCGATCTCGAGCAAGCTCTTACGCGGCTGCTGATCACGAAGCCGCTCCGGCACTGCGCGCATCATCGGCGCCAGCTGTATGCGGCTGAGGGGGTTGTCTTCTGGGCCTCTCCAGACGGCGGTGCCGAAGTATCCACCGGGCCGCAAAACCCGCGCTGCTTCTCACCAGCCCGCCTGTCGATTCGGAAATAAAAAGATGCCAAAGGAGGAGAACACTGCGTCAAACTGCGCATCCTCGAAGCTCAGGGATTGTCCATCCTGTACTTCAAAATGGATCAGGTCGTCGGATGCCCAGCCGCTGAGATTTCGCCGGGCCTGCTCCACCATCCGTAACATCCCGCCCTGCACCGGGCTCTACGACCTTGAGCTGAGGCATACTGCCTGACGCGGTGCGAGATTTGCGTCACAAGGGGCTCAGGCGATGCGTTGGATTGAAGATTTCGGCAGGGAGAATGGCGGGTTCAGGCGGCCAGGGGGGTCGCGGCGTCTGGGAGGGCGGCTTCCAGTCTTGCCGCGTAATCCCAGGGCAGCAGGACATGACCGGGCCGACGAAGGGCCTCCGTCAGGCAGGCCTTCACATAGCCCACCGGCTCCACCCCCGAGAGCTTTGCGGACTCAAAGAGCGAATAAAACACTGCGGTTACCAGCAGCCCCCGCTCCGAGTGGCTCCCGTAGGAGTTCTTACGGCTTACGACCGGACCTCTCAGGCTGCGTTCTGACCGGTTATTGTCGAGGTCCAACGACGGCTCACTCAGGAATAACGTCAATGCTTTCCAGTGGTTGCGCAGGTAGTTCTTCGCCTTCTCAAAC
>JBJTQF010000256.1:0-1197 GCA_046075485.1 Myxococcota bacterium
TCCCGCCCATGTGTTGCTGGGGGAAGATTGTCAGGATGAAGATCCAGCGATTCATCCCAACCAGAAGTAGGGGCGTGATGCATCGCGCCCTCCGCAGCCCTCCACCTGCCTCACACCGGATTAAACCCCGTCTGCTGCCGGGTCCACCACCTTCACCACCTCCACGACACAGTTCTTAAGCCCCACACAGACAATCGAGGCGGCTTTATACGATGTTCTCCCCAGGAGCTGCCGCAGTCGTGGACCCTCTTCGCAGTAACGCAGGAGCTGCTCTCGTGCTTCTTCTTGTTTCGCCTGGATCACCGCCTGGGAAGCACGCTGCTTGACGTACTTAAACTCCAGGATCCAGCCCCAGCGCGCCTTCGGATAACGCCGGTCCAGTCCCAAAAACAGGTCGCAGTATCCGCCCGAGGTCAGCTCCGGCTCGCTAATCACGTTAAAGACGTCTCCTAACACGATGTATCCTGCAAACAGCACCTTCACCACCTCCTCGCTCATGTACTTCAGATCTTGGCTCGAGAGGATGTCCAAGACATGTTTTTGAAGGAGATTGACCAGCGGCTGAAGCTCTCCAAACCAAGACATCTGTCCCAGGCATTCCAACACCTGGGGGATGTTGACGGTGATGCCGTTCTGCCGAAGGAGAAGCTCGTAGAGCTCCTGCCAGTGCATCTGCTTGATCACCCGGTTGGGGATGACAAAACGAACACCATTATAATCTTCACCCTCGAGGGTCAGCAGGCCCATGTAAAAAAGCAGCGAGGGCAAGGTTAAGGCACTGTGAACATGATAGGCACTGAAGCTCATCAAGAGCTCACCCTTTGAGCGACCGGTATTCACCATGTCGAGGAGAGACTCTATATACGCATCATCGGTGAGCTCAGGAGGTTGCGCAATCAGTCTCAGCTTGTCGTAGTCGGTGCGACAGTTGTTGTCCAGGAGATCGCGGGGAGGACGTTTCCGGCTGGCGAGCTCCTGAAGATAATACAAGACCATATCGGGATTAAAGAGGGTCTCCTCCACCTCCAGCGAGAAGCGGTAGTGGTCGTAGTTGTCCAGCAGCTCCTCAAGAATGACCTCCCGTGTACCACATTCGGGAAAAGCGGCTGAAAACTGCTCCACGGCGAGGGCCACGTCGGCATGTGTGAGGCCCGCCAGGGCGTGGAACTGAGGCTTGAGCGTCAAGTGAGAGATCAC
>JBJTQF010000257.1:0-25638 GCA_046075485.1 Myxococcota bacterium
CGTGAGGCGGGCGAGCTTCGGTGCCCCCCCTCCGCCCCCCTTCCGCCCCCCTTCCGCCCCCCTCCGCCCCCCCAACTCTGGGGGGGAGGCTAACTAAAAGTCTATATTATAAGACGCAACTCCATGTCCTCACCCTCCCCCACGGGCAGGGTGGGGGCGGACGGCTCGGCTGCGCCGGGGTGGGGGCGTTCGGGCTGGGCTGGGGGCGGACGGCTCGGCTGTGCCGGGGTGGGGGCGGTCATGACGTTCAACCCCTTCCGAAGTGGTTCCCACCTCTGAGTTGGGTTCAGGGATGACGGAGGAGGTTTCCCGAAGGGCTCCACTTCTTAGATGGGTCTCACCGAGGTGAGCCCTATCGGACTCCGATGCCTCACCGGGCGGTGTTATCCGTCGGCGAGCTCCTCCATCAGCAGGATCCACAGGCTGTTGGCCATGTCGAAGTGTCCGCGTGTGAGCGCCCGCGACAGCTCCTGCACCAGCGGCATCTGAAGCAGCGGCCAGCTTCGTTCCGCCAGCTTCTGTGCTCCTCCCAGACATACCGCAGCTTGCCGAGTTTGAAGGGCGTCCTGGAGTGGGATCAGGATGGCCCGCAGCTCCGCCGAGGTGCCCTCCGGTTTGGAGCCCTCCTGCATGCTCGCGGAGGCCCGCAGCCACTGACGCACAGCCTCCAGGGTGGCGGTGAGCTCTTCTTCCAGGCGGTGAAGCTGGACCTGTCCACTTTGACCGGACTTGAGGGCCTTCTCCAGCTCCGCGAAGGTATCCGCCAGCAGCTCCATGCCCAAGTTGCCGGTGACGCCTCGTAGGGTATGGGCCAAGTGCATGGCACCCAGACGGTCTTCGGGGAGGTGTGACCGAAGTTGCTCAACACAGCCTAAACGTTCTGCCAGAAAATGGTTGAGAAGTTTGACCAGCAGCGCACGATTGCCCGCCACTCGCTTCAGACAGGCATCGGCCTGAAAGAGCGGTCGGCCCGCCGCGTGAGGCGTTCCCGTCGGAGGACGCCAGCGGATGAGGGTGCGTTCCAGCTCGTCGAAGGACAGCGGCTTGGTGAGGTGGTCGTTCATACCCGCCGCGAGGCTTTTTTCTCGGTCGCCGCTCATGGCGTGGGCGGTCATGGCCACGATGGGCAGGCGTGCGATGTTGGAGTTGGGCAGGGCACGAATGGCGCGGGTGGTGCTGAGTCCGTCCATCACCGGCATCTGAATGTCCATCAAGATGAGGTCAACAGGGGGATTCCCAGCAGGGGTGGGCTGTTGGAGCAGGCGGAGTGCCTCCGCACCATGAGCAGCCACGGTCACCTGGACGCCGCGTGCGCGCAGGAGCTCGCAGGCGATCTCTTGGTTGATGTCGTTGTCCTCCACCAGGAGAACCCTCATCCCATCAAAACGGCGGATTTCCGAAGCGCCTGAGAGGTTCCGATGTGGGTGGGTATCCCCCAGCACTTTCATGAGGGTGTCCATGACCTCTGAGGAGCGCAGGGGCTTTCGGAGGCTGTGAAGCAGGTCTGGATGTTCGGCCAGCTCCTCCGATGAGGTGACCATCATCAACACGGGCACATCGGGGCGGAGGCGGGCAAGCTGCTTCTGAAACGCCACGCCGGGCATGTCTGGGAGGCTCATGTCTACAAACACCACCAGCGCCTCGTGGGGCAAGGTGGCGAGCTGCGCGAGTGCTGCCTCAGCGGAGCCTGCCAAGATGACCTCCATGCTCAGCGACTCCAGCAGGTGTTTGATGCGCTGCTGAGAGGCCGGGCTGTCCTCGACGACCAGGGCTTTGAGCGCATGCAGGCGAGAAGGGAGGCGTCGAAGGTGCTCACGTTCTCCTTCGCCGCGTTTGAAGAAGGGCAGACGAACGCAGACCTGAGTCCCCTGCTCATGCTGGCTTTGCAGGGCGATCTCGCCGCCCAACAGACCGGTGAGCTGTTTACAGATGGCCAGGCCCAGCCCGGTGCCTTCGTGGATGCGGGTGCTGGAGGCGTCTCCTTGCACGAAGGGTTGAAACAGTCCTGCCACGGTCTCCGGTGTCATGCCGGGTCCGGTGTCTCGGACGCTCAGCTCTACGCGGAGCTCTTGGCCGTGGGTGTGCAGGAGCTGTGCCGAGACCTCAATCTCTCCGTGTGAGGTAAACTTGACGGCGTTGCTGAGCAGGTTGCGTAAAATCTGGGAGATGCGCAGCGGATCGCCCAACATCCGAGCAGGCAGGTTTTGATCGATCATGCACAGCAGCTCAACCCCTTTCTGTTCGGCCTTCAGCGCCACCAGGTCCAGGGAGGCGTAGATGACTTCCTCGAGTGAGAACTCGACCTGTTCCACCGTCAGCATGCCCGCTTCGATCTTGGAGAAGTCCAAGATATCGGAGATCAACCCGAGCAGCCCCTGAGCGGCACCGTGGATCTTCTCAAAATAGCGCTTGAGCTCCGGCTCGATCTGGCGTTGCAAGGCAAGCTGGCTCAGGCCCAGCACGGCGTTGAGAGGCGTTCGGATCTCGTGGCTCATGTTGGCCAGAAACTGGCTCTTGGCTTGTGCGGAGGCTTGAGCTTCCTTTTGGGCGGTGATCATGGCCTGCTCGACCCGCTTCCGCTCGGTGAGGTCGGTGAGTGAGATCAGCAGCGAGTGTCCTTCGATGCTCTCCAGCGGGCTGGAGCGCACTTCAACGGGCAGGGTGTGTCCTTCGAGGGAGAACAGCTCCACATCGAGGCTGGCATGGGGCGGAAGCTGCTCCAGCGCCTTCAGCGCCTGGGGGGTGAGGCAGGCACTCAGGTTGAGCTCTTGCTCCCCGTTCCAGTGCAACAGTCGGCGAGCCGCCAGGTTGGAGCGGACCACGCGGCCAACGGAATTGACCTCGAGCAACGGCGTGGGGGAAGACTGAATAAACCCTTCTACGGTGCGATGGAGCTGCTTCAGGTGCTGTAAGCTGGCTTGTTCTCGAGCCAGGGTCTCTTCCATGCGGCGTTGTTCGCTGAGATCGCGCACCGATACAATGATAAAGTCGAGGTTGAAGTGGTTGATGCGTGCGGAGAAGCTCGAAGAAGGGAAGATACGACCGGCAGGTCCGAAGCCTCGGCCTTCAACGCTGGTGCGCCGTGCCGTAGGGCTTGAATCGATCACCGGCGATAAGAGCGCCTCTGCGGGCTCCACCAGAGAAAACAGACTGGCTTCCAGCGGTGTTCCAAACAGGGCGATGGCCCGCGCATTGGCGGCGGTGACTTTTCCTTGTATATCCACCAGCAGCATGGCTTCAGGGGAGTGCTCAAAGATGCTCTCAAACCGTAGGCGTTCGTTTTGACGCAGCATAAACTGAGCCATCTGTGCTGAAATCTGCTCCAGCAAGCGCGGCAGGCTCTCAAAGCCAGGATAATAGGTGGAGCTGCCGATCTCCAGCACCCCCATGACCCGCTGGTGGACCTGCACGGGACAGAAGACCAGCGCGCTGACCCCGAGGTATTCCCACATCTCCCGCCGCCGTGAGCGCTGCTTAAGGGGCATGCCATCCACCAGCATGTCACTGTGGAGTTGCAGAAGCTGGTTGGTTCCCCACGCCATCCCGGGACCACCGATTCCGGCATCCAACGTCGTGCCCCGCATAAACAGGAGCTGCTGTGAGAATGCGATATAGACCTGACCCGCTGTCCTGTGCGCCGGTGTCACCGCAGCCGCCACATGCTGGAGCGGTTTATAATCGGACTCCACCTGATAGAACTGAGCCACTCGGATGTCGAGAAAGGAGATCAGCTCGTCCACCACCCCTTGCGCCGCCGCTTGAACGGAGTCCGCCGACAGGAGCAGGGCCGCCACCCGCTGCATGACGCTGCCCTGCTGCGCCGAGAGCCTCCGCTCGGTGGTGTCACTCTCGATGGCCATATAGCCGGTCATCTGGCCGAGGGGGTCGAGCAGGGGCTGGGTCTCGAGCTGAACCCAATAAGGTTCTCCCGAGCGTCTGTAGTTGACCAGCTCGGCTTTAAAGGCTTGCTTCTGCCGGATGGCTTCTCCGATGCGGCGGATTTCGTGGAGATCGGTGCCCGGACCTTGTAAAAAATCACCTGGGATGCGTCCTAAGGCCTCCTCCCGACGATATCCGGTGAGGCGCTCAAAACCTTCGTTGACCCACTCAATGCGGGCTTGGGCGTCGGTGATGATCACCGCGTTTTGGGTGCGAGCGGCCACCATCGCCAGCCGCTTTGCGGTGTCTTCGGTCTCTTTTTGGGCGGTGATGTCTTTGATCAGCCCACGCAGCAGGTAGGGTTTCCCTGTTTCATCGAAGAGGGTCTGAAACTGGTTGCTGTGCCACACCAAACGCCCGTCGGGATGCACCACGCGGAACTCAACATTGTGTTGTGGCTGAAGCTCTCCCGCCATCACCCGTTCGCGATCTTCGGGATAGACCCGCTCGAGCCAGCGGTCGAAGCTGGGCCGCACGCTGTGGGGGGAAAAGCCCATCAGTCGAAACATGGTCTCGGACCAGAAGCTGACGTCGGTCTGGAGGTGGTGGGTCCAATATCCGATCTGGAGGGCTTCCAGGGTCTTTAAGACGTCCTCGGACTGATGGCAGGAGGAGTCCTGCGTGGAGGCGGTGGGGATGCTTGAGGCGGTGGGTATGCTTGAGCTCTCGGGTCCAGCGCTCAGCTCGCTGGCACCCTCTGTGAGATGCCCCTGTGAAGGGTGTTGGAATGCATCTGGCGCGTGCATGGGTTCCCCTTCAGCGGTGTGGGCTGAAATTTGAGCTGTCTCCAACGGCTGATCGCCGAGCCATGTGTGCGACACCCTGTACCTCTATCCACGTCCGAGCTTCAATTTTCTGTTTGTGGTGTCTCTTTTGGGTGCCGAGTCCTCGACAGCTCTTGAGACACCTACTCTGCACCCGCAGCTTGGGTACACTGGGCGGCAGCGTGACCCTATAAGCAACAAGACGGCACCACGTTAATTCTCCTTAATACTCGTGATGGTTCAAAATTTCCTCGAGCTCTTTAGGTATGTCATCTTATAACCGCTCGATACAGTTTTAAAAATATGTATTGAGAAAAAAAAGACATCATACATGCCGCTGTATGAAATAAACCAATAAGTATGTTACTGGAAATTTGGGGAAAGTCTCGACGGCAGTACATCACCCGCAGCCAGATGATACAATCGGAAAGGGGGGGCTTTTCAGAAGGTGTGGGATGGATTCCCGTCAGGTCGCCTCTGAGCGTCCTACGCGGCGCAGGCTCTCCGTCCAAAGACGCTCTTGAGCGGCTTCGTCGAGGGCTTGAGGTGCGGCAGGGACTTCTCGACAGTCGCGGAAGTAGCGTCCCGTCACCCCTTCCAGCTCGTGGGACAGCGCCACGGTTAAGGAGGTTTGGGCTCCGGCCTCGACCGATGCGCCGGTGATGTTAAAGCCTGCTTTGAGCAGCTTGGTGGTGATCACCCCGGGATGCAGTGCGTTGCTGGTCAGTCCTCGCGCGCCCACGCGCCGGGCCAGGGCATTGGAGAAGAGCACATTCGCCAGCTTGCTCATCGAGTAGGACGCTTGCCCGTCATAGTGGGTGCGCAGATCCAGATCGTCCCAGCGCATGCGCCCGCGTGTGTGGGCGATGGAGCTGACATGGACACACCGGCCTCCAGGCACCATGTGATCGAGCAGGTTGAGGGTCAGCAGAAAGGGTGCCAAGTGGTTGACGGCGAAGGTCAGCTCGTACCCGTCGTGGCTCTCGACACGTTCTCCGGCGAAAATGCCTGCGTTGTTGATCAGGACATCCAGCGGGCCTTGAGCGGCGACTTCTTGGGCCAAGCGGCGAACCTGTGCGAGCTCGGCAAAATCGGCCACCAGTCCCACCGCTCCAAGGGAATGCGCCAGCGATTCAACTTTAGCAGGGTTTCGCCCATGCACCAGCAGGCGTGCGCCTCCACGGGCGAGGGCTTGAGCGGTGGCCAGTCCAATCCCGTCGGTGGCGCCGGTCACCAGGATACGTTTGCCGCGTGCGGCGTCTAGCTCATACGATGCCATGTGTGTTGCTCCTTAAGATCGTCGGGGAGGTCGTCAGGGATGTCGTCAGGGATGTCGTCAGGCTTTTTCAACGGCGTGTGCCCAACGATCCAGATAGGTCTGGACCTGAGCGGCGGGCATGCTGGGCTCAAAGGTGCGCTCGACGGCCCAGGCGCTGCGGAGGGCTTCCAGGCTCCCCCAAACGCCCACGGCCAGACCTGCCAGGAGCGCCGCACCCAACGCGGTGGTCTCGAGCATGCGGGGGCGCACGATCTGCACGCCCAGCATATCGGCTTGGAACTGCATGAGCAGGTTGTTGGCGGCAGCGCCTCCATCCACTTTGAGGCTGTTGAGCGGGCTGCCGAGGTCTTTCTCCATCGCTTTGAGCACATCGGCGTTTTGAAGGGCGATGCCTTCCAGCACGGCCCGGGCGATATGTCCCAGGGTGGTGCTGCGATCCATGCCATGCAGGAGGCCACGGGCATCGGGTCTCCAGTGCGGGGCACCCAGCCCGGCGAGGGCGGGTACAAAGACCACCCCGCCAGAGTTCTCGACGGTGCGGGCGAGGGCTTCGATCTCGGATGCCGAGCGGATCACCTGGAGCCCATCGCGGAGCCACTGCACGGCGGCTCCCGCAATAAAGGCGCTGCCTTCGAGGGCATACTGCACATGCTCGCCTCGTTTCCAGGCCACGGTGGTGAGCAGTCCATTTTGAGAGCGCACGAGCTGCTCACCGGTATTCATCAGCATAAAGGCGCCGGTGCCGTAGGTGCATTTGGCGTTGCCGGGCTCAAAGCAGAGCTGGCCGAAGAGGGCGGCTTGTTGGTCTCCGGCCATACCCGCCACGGGAATACCATCGGGCAATACCCCTGCGCTGCTGGTCAGTCCATAAACCTCCGAGCTGGAGCGGATGGAGGGCAGCAGGCTCCGGGGCACTTGGAGATGGGCCAGCAGCTCATCGTCCCAGTCGAGGGTCTCGAGGTTCATCAGCAGGGTGCGGCTGGCGTTTGAGACGTCAGTGACATGTACTTTGCCGCCGGTGAGCCGCCAGACGAGGTAGCTGTCGATGGTGCCGAAGGCCAGCTCTCCGCGCTCAGCGCGTGAACGTGCGCCTTCGACGTTGTCGAGCAGCCAGCGGATCTTGGTGCCGCTGAAGTATGGGTCGAGCACCAAGCCGGTGCGTTGTTTAAAGAGGGGCTCCAGCCCTTGTGCTTTGAGTGCGCGGCAGAGGGGCTCAGTGCGCCGACACTGCCATACGATGGCGTGAGCGATGGGTTGGCCGGTGCTCCGATCCCAGATCACCGTGGTCTCACGCTGGTTGGTGATGCCAATCGCGGAGATATTTGCTGGCCCCACCTGCTCGAGGGCCGCTCGAATGGACTTACGAACGCTGTTCCAGATGTCTTCGGGGTCGTGAGAGACCCAACCAGGGCCGGGGTAGAGCTGTGGGAACTCGTGGGTGGCGCGTGCCACCACCTCCAGAGCAGGGTTGAGCAAGAGCACGGTGGAGCCCGTGGTGCCCTGGTCAATGGACAGGATCAAAGAATCCATGAGGAGCCTCCAAATCATGAGAGCGGCTGTCGGTCAGATGGCCTGCCAGAGAAGCCGATGCGGTGTCATCGGCCTCCGCCCGGAGCTGTGCCGGGTGTCTTGATGGGTCTACCAGAGCCCTCATGAGGGTGCAAGGACAAAACAAAGGTCATGGCGAGGTCCACTTTATGCCGAACGCAGAATTAGATCGTTTAAACTCAGCATGCGGGTCTCGCTGGAAAGGGCCACCCACCCGCCTGTTACTTGGATCTCCTGAAGGGAGCGCGCCCTGCCGCTCCAGAAGGGTATTGTATGCATCATGTCATCAAAAGAAGGTCTTCAACACCGCCGACGCTGCTGCTCCCGACGCTGCTGCTCCTGACCCTGCTGTCAGTCTTATGCCTGCCCGCCTCCGCACGGGCCGAGCTGCTCCTGTTTACCGATGCCTTTGACTATCCCGAAGGCACCATCATCGAGCAGAGTCCCGAGGCTCTGTGGACCGGACGATATGCTCCTCCCGACCCAAGCGCCATCAGCCGCGACGGAAAAGCATCCCTCTATACGTGGCGTAGTCTGACCTCCACCGAGAGCTTCATCAACAAACGGGATACCTGGACCCGAGTCTCCCTGGAGCTGTATGGACCCTCCGGGTTTGGGTATCTGCTGGTGCCCAACAACGCGATGGGCGTCTCATTGGGCTTCGATGGCACAAGCACCGTGACCGTACACGCCGGAAATCTAGCTGCACAAGGCTCCTGGAGCAGCACCGGCCTGGAAGTCTCCCCCCTCAACGGCGGCGTCGAAGTCACCGTCTGGCTCAAAGACAAAGATGCTCAGGTCTTTGTCACCGACGCCCTGGGCACCCAAGCCTCCCCACGCTGGACCAGCCCCGATATCACCGGCAACATCGACTTTTTGCTTCGGCTGGGATATGGCGGCACCTACGACAACATCGAAGTCAGCTACGACACGCTGGGCCCCCCCGAAGCACCCAGCCCTCGGCCTCCGCTGCTCGTCACCTCCAGTCTGGTGGAGGGCATGATCAACACCCCCTATATCCTGCCGCAAGAGCCCTGGATGGTCTCACAGGGTGTCGTGTTCCTTCAGCAAGTGCGGGCGGACAACGGCACTCAACCGCTCCACTATCAGGTAGTGGCGGGCAGCCTGCCTCCCGGGTTGAGCCTCCAGACCGTGCTGGACGATCCCACCAGCGACGGCTCGCCCCAGATGTGGCTGGGTGAGCTGTCGGGAACTCCCACCCTCACCGGCTCCTTTTCCTTTACCGTGCGGGTCACAGACGCCGCCGGAAGAATCGACGAGCGCCCCTATACCCTGGTGATCACCCCCACCAAACCCCCCACCGTCTCCTTCGGCGAGAGCTTCACCGGCACTCAAGGCACCATGATCCACGATGTGCCCGGAAGCCAGTGGACCGGACGTTATGGCGCCAGCTCCGTCTCGGCCACCTACGACAAAAACCGGGCGAAGGTTGGCACTTGGGGAACCCTCACCACCCTCAGCAAGTTCCGCAATGCCTCCTCGCGGGTGCTGGGCTTTGGCGTGCGTGCGTTTGCCGGACAAGCAGGCGGATTTAACGTCTTGTGCAGCGCCAACACCGGCTTCGGCGTGGCCGTCTCCTGGGATGGCAGCAAAACCGTCACCGTGCGGAGCAACAACCTGGGATATGCCCCTCAGACCTATACCGACACCTTCAGCGTCAGCCCACGCGCCGATGGCACCGTGGCCCTGGAGGTATATCTCCAGGGGATTCAATCACGTACCTACGTGACCGGAGGCAGTGGCATGCAGGCCACCGATCTCCGCGACAACAGCCGCTTTGCAGGCACCTGCGAAAATGGCGACTGGCTGGTACGTCTGGGTTACGCCGGACTCTTTGACGATGTGTGGGTGAAGGATCTCAGCGCCATGCCCGAGAAGATCAACCCCGTGCGGGTGGACACTACCACTCTGTTGCGGGCCTACGAAGGGGTGGGATATCGAGACTGGCTCGCCCCTGGAGCCGGAACACCTCCTTTTACCTGGTCGGCCAGTGGGCTCCCGCCGGGGCTGGGCATCTCCCCGGATGGGGTGCTGAGTGGTGTACCTTCCACCCCAGGCCACTTTCAGCCCACCGTGACAGTAAAGGATGGCATCGGACAGCTCGCCTCTCGCCTCTTCACGCTGGAGGTTGAAGCCGATCCGACCTCCAGCCTGCTCTGGGCGGATCGATTTACCCTCCCCGATGGACTCAAGCTGGTGACCCGCGATCCCACCCGCTGGGGCTCGCTCGAGCACACTGCTTATGCGCTCACCTATGTGAATGGCATGCTGGAAGTGGATGCCTGGGAACAAGGCTGGACCCAAGACAGCTTCGCCAACGATGGCGAGGAGTCTGTGGCGTTCTCGTGGGTGCAGAACAAGGGGCGGGTGTCGGTGCTTCAGACCAACACCTGCTTTGGGCTCTCGCTGGAGTACGACCGGATCCAGCATGTGACCATTTTGTGGAACAACCTGTGTTATGCACCTCAGACCTCTCGGCAAGACTTCCTGCTCGAGACCCACGGGGAGCCCCTCTGGGCATCCATCGAGGTCAAGGGGCAGCAGTTTGTGGTCAAGGTCAAGGACTCACAACAAACCTATCTCAAAGGACCGTTCACCGCCGGGAGAGTGCACGTCGGCGCTCCGGTTTACCTTCACCTCTTTGACAATACCCCCTACGGAGAAGGACTGTATACCTCTTATCAAGCGGGGAACTCGTACTTCGACGACCTGGAGGTGAGACGTGGCACCTGGTCACTCGACGCACCGCTGCCTTCGCTCTATCGGCTGGAGGCGCTGGGCCGCCTGCTCTTTTTTGACCCGCTGCTCTCGGGCGCGGATGACCGAGCGTGTGCTTCCTGTCACCAAGTGGAGCAGGGTTTTGCCGATGGACAAGTGGCCTCCGAAGGGCTCGATGGAGAGCCGCTCAGCCGCAACACCCCCGGCGTGGCAAACCTGGCGCTTCAGCGTGCGTTCTTCTGGGATGGCCGGGAGACCTCGCTGGATGCGGTGGCAAAAGGCCCCCTCCAGAACCCTCTCGAGATGAATGAAGATCCCGAGGTGCTGGTGGCGCAGCTTGCCGCACTCCCGGAGTACGCTGCTCAGTTTGAAGCCCTCTGGCCCGGCGCTCCGATCTCCCTGGAGCAGGTCAGCACCGCACTGGGGGCTTATACCCGCACCCTCATGGAGCTGGGCTCGGTCTACGATCAGGATCTCTACCGTCAAGGCATGATGAGCGAAGAGGCCGATGCCGGGAGCATCTTGTTCCAGGGTAAGGCCGGCTGTACCACCTGTCATGCCTTGCCACCGGTGACACAAGTGGGAACCACCGCGTATCACACCCCTCTGTTTAAAGTGCTGGGTGTGCCTGCGGATGTGATGGGCTCGGCCCTCAGCTCGGATCGAGGGCGTGCAGCCATCACTGGCGATCCTGCCGATGAAGGGGCTTTCCGAGTCCCGGAGCTGCGCAACCTCCAGCGCACCGCTCCTTATATGCACAATGGGGTGTTCTGGACGCTGGCAGAAGTGGTCCACTTCTACAACCTGGGAGGAGGCCGAGGCATGGGGTTGACGGTGCCGCAGCTCTCCCCGGAGATCCGTCCGTTGGGGCTCAGCTCTGCCGAAGAAGCGCAGCTCGTGGCGTTTCTGGAGGCGCTCAGCCCTGTGCAGCCCAACGAAGTCTCGGTGCCCTCGGAGGTGCCCAGCGGACTGCCGGTGGGAGGAGACTTCTAACGGCGCTCATCGTGCAAAAAGCCTGCCTAGTCTTTTTTGTCAAGCGAACAACCGTCTATTCCAACTTTGTTTTTTTTATTCCAGCTCTGGTATAAGACAAACATCCTTTCAACCTCACGTTGGAGCTTACGATGCGGATGCGCTCAGTGGTTCGTCTTGTTCCGGTCGGCTTGTTGCCCATGATGTTGATCAGTGCGTGCTCTGGCGGAGACGATGACAGCTCTCCCACCCCGGATCCATCGGGAGATCCCACCGCCGCGCCGGGTACGGAAGTGGGGGCGACCCTTCGCGACTGTACGGTCACCACTTATATCTCCCAGTCCGACTATGCGTTTACCACCGATGCCAGCTATCGGTATCTCGAAGGTAATGGCATCCCGGATCATGCGGTGGGGGCTTTCCCGAACTCGGGCAATCCGAACACCATCTCGGCGCAGGCGCTTAGTTTCCGCATGCCGTTGAAGCCCAGCGGTGCAGGCGTGGATTTTATCCAGCGGGTGGGCATCTCGGTGAACGGCATCTTGTTTGAGCCTTCGGCGGGCGAGTTCTACAACGACGATCCGAGCTCGGGCTGGCAGTACGAGGCGCTCTCGGGGGCGTTGGATCTGGGGGTGGACTGTAACCATGCCCATGTGCAGCCTACGGGGAGTTATCATTTCCACGGCATGCCCGAGAAGCTGATCGAGGCCCTGGGGGGTGACGGTGAGATGCTCTTGGTGGGATATGCGGCGGATGGTTATCCGATGTATGCCCGCTATGGTTATTCGGATCCCGACGATGCCAGCAGCGCGGTGCGTAAGATGATCTCCAGCTACAAGCTCAAGGAGGGCACTCGGCCCAGTGGTCCGGGAGGTGAGTACGATGGCAGCTTCACCGCCGACTACGAGTATGTGGAGGGCCTGGGAGATCTGGACGAGTGTAACGGTCGCACGGGGGTGACGCCGGATTTTGGCACCACCTATCATTATTTCCTGACCGACAACTATCCTTGGATTTCGCGCTGTACCAAAGCCGAGCCTGACGACACCTTCGGAGGTGATATGCCACCGCCTCCGCCTGGTAAAGAGCTGACGGTGGGAGCTGCCCGATGAACGAGGCCGCGCGTGGCACGCGGAGGGCTCCGGGCTCTGACTGGCGCATGGCCATCAAGGCGGCGAGGGTGCGGGGTTTGGCGTGGCTTTGGCTGATGGCTGTGGGTTTGGTCCTGGGGTGGATGCTGACTGCGAGGTTGGGGTGGGCGCATGGGGTGGGACCGGGGCAGGCTCAGCTCTTGTTGGACGGTGCCACGGTAAAGCTCACCCTCACCCCGTATCTTGAGAGTGTGAAGGAGCTGGATCTCGACCGGGATGGCCTGTTGACCCGAGAAGAGCTCTCGCGTATGCGTGCGCAGGTGCTCGAGCGGGTGCAGAAGCAGGTGGTGCTCAAGGATGAGCGAGGGCGTGAGCCTGTCCGTATCTTTGCCGATGCGTTGGTGGGGCGTGATCATCATGAAGGCACCGAGGGAGCGTTTCTCAAGCTGGTGCTGACCTATCGTTGGCCGGAGGTGCCTCAGAAGCTCACCTTACGATATGCGCTCTTTAATGGTCAGAAGGACGTGGGGCTCTTGTTGACCGCCGGGCGTGTGGTGGCCGATGAGGGCGGTGAAAAGCGTCTCGACCTGCGTGTGCCGCTCCAGGAGACCCTCTTGACCCCGGCTCATCCCTTATTTGAGTGGATGCTTCCTCGCTGAGTCCTGCCAGCGTCCTGCCAGCGTCCTGCTTGCGTCCTGCCTGACCGCTCACCGCGTCGATTTTCGGACATCATCGGACATCCTGGCACCTTGCAAAAAACAGACAGCCCGGTTACGCTCGAGCTTTACCCTGATGGGTGTGTCCCTTACCTGTCCTGCTTCACTGGAGGTCAAGATGAACCGTTTGCCACGCTCCTTGGATCAACGCTTGGGCCTGCCTACGCTGGCGCTGACTGCGCGAGCGCCGAGGCTGTCTCGAGTGTGGGCGGCGCTCGTGGGGCTGAGCCTGCTGAGTGGCTGCTCGGTGTCCTTGACCGCTGTCCCGGTGAGCCCCAAAGCGCGGGAGGAGATGGGGCGTACCAAAGGCATTCCGTATTATATGCCTCGTCCGTATCTGCTGGTGACCCGCAACGTGGAGCTGAGTGAAGAGGACTTGGCGGCAGCGGGCATGCCTGCGGGCCCTGGTACGGCTGCCGTGGGTTCTCTGCGCGAGCGCGTGGAGGCGTCGAGTGGTGCGGTGCGTTCGATGGTGCCCATCTCCCCCTCCACTCCAGCGGCAGGGGAACCCGTCGGCACGCTGGATGAGGGCATCTCGGCGGTGGGCGGGGCCGCCTCCCCTCTGGCGGTGAAGGCCGGCCAGGTGGTGCCGACCTATCGGATGCAGGTGGTGTATCTGCCGGACTTGGCGCGGCAGTATGCCCTTCAGCAGCACAGCGGACCTTTTGCCTCGGGCTCGGTGAAGTATGAGCTCGAAGGGGGCTGGCTTTTTAAGGGCACGGAGATCACCCAGGAGAACGTGGCGGGAGAGATCATCTCGGCCACCACCTCGGGCGTGGCATCGATCTTGGGGACGTCTCTCGAGCAGGTCTTTGCCTCCCTCTTTCCGATCCCGACGGAAGATTATGGTGTCTCGAGTGTGGGGGGGAGTGCAGGACTGGACCTCTCCCCGCGCATCTGGCTCTTTGAGATCGACAACGATGCCCAGGGGCGGCTGAGCATCAACATGAAGGAGCCGTTTTTTGAGTGGCCTCCTCGGGAGACCCGTGCCACCCGTGCGCCGATTGGTGCGGGCGCAGGTGGACGAGATCCTGAGTCCAGTGATGTGAGCCTGCCGAGCACGGGGGGCACCAAGCCCTCGACGGGAGGTGCATCGACGGGAGGCACTTCGACGGGAGGTGCTTCGACGGGGGGTGCATCGACGGGGGGTGCATCGACGGGAGGTGCTTCGACGGGAGGTGCTTCGACGGGGGGTGCATCGACGGGAGGCGCATCGACGGGAGGTGCATCGACGGGAGGTGCATCGACGGGGGGCACATCGACGGGAGGCGCATCGACGGGGGGATCCGGTGGGAGCAGCTTGCCGCCGCCGACGCAGCCGCCAGCAAATCCGGGCGCGGTGCCCAGCACACAGGGCGGGAGTGCGCCCCAGGGTGGGCCTTCCATTCGTTGAGGTGTGGTGATGAGCATGTCTCCGACGGGGCCGCTGCGGTTTTATCTGCTGCGTTGGCCGGTATCACAGGAAGAGGTGGAGGCCCGCTTACGTGCCCTGGAGGGCCGGGTTTTATCACTTCGTCGAGATGGGATGTGGCGTATTTGTCTTCCGGCCGCTCGTCGGTGGCGTGGTGAGGAAATTGCCTCGGGCGCGTGGCTGGTGGAGGAGCCGGTGATCGACCGGGTCTCCCGTCCTTTGGGGGGGCATTTGTTGCCGGAGGGGCTCTCGAAGGGCTACAGCACGCCGGTGCGGGTGGTGGATCCGATCACCCAGCGTCCGATTCCGGGTGCGCGTGTGGTGCTAGAGGGTGCTTCGGGCATAAGCTATCAAGCCGACACCAACCCGGAGGGCATTGCGCTCCTGCATGTGCTCGAGGAGGAGTGGGTTCAGCTTGACGTGCTTCCGACCAGTGGTTACTGGCCGATGCGTCAGCAGGCGGGGATTTCTTCTCCGAACGGCACGCTGGAGGTCAGCTTAACCCCGATCACCGGAGCGCCGACGTCGTATGGGTGGGGCTTCACCCGGGCGATGAAGATAGATCGGGTGCATGAGGCGGGCATCACCGGAAAAGGCGTGCGGGTGGCGGTGCTGGACACGGGGGTGAGTCCTCATCCTGACCTGCGTATTGTGGGGGGCGTCAACACCACGGATCGAGAGGATGACCGTCGTTGGCAGGATACACACTGGCACGGCACCCATGTGGCGGGCATCGTGGGGGCGGTGGGGCATCCGGGCGCGTTGGTGGGGGTTGCGCCGGAGTGTGAGCTGTTTGCGGTGCGGGTCGGTCGGGTGGAGACCGCCAGTGCCACGCGCTTCACCAACACTTCTTTTGAGACCGATCTGATTGAGGGCCTGGAGTGGTGTCTCAACCAGGGCATCGAGGTGGTCAATATGAGCCTCTTTGCGCGTCCATCCCGGGTGCTCGACGAGCTGCTCGAGGAGTGCTGGCGGCGGGGCATGGTGGTGGTGGCACCGAGTGGGAATCGGCGAGGGCTCCAGGATGCGGCGGGGGTGGATTATCCGGCGTTGCATCCTCGGGTGATCTCGGTGGGAGCGGTGGGCAGGCTCGGCACCTATCCCGAGGGCAGTTATTTCTCGAGCGCCGAGGAGGGCGCGAGCTTCAGTCCTCGTTTCAGTGACTATTATATTCCGGGTTTTTCGCGCAGTGGACCGGGGTTGGATTTTGTCGCGCCGGGCGTAGCGATTCTCTCCACGGTGCCGTCGGGTCTGAGCGGCTGGGATGCCACGGAGCAGCGGCTGGTGGGGTATACGGCTTGGATGGGCACCAGTCAAGCGGCGCCCTTTATTGCGGGGCTGAGTGCGCTGGTGCTCGAGAGTCATGCCGACATCCGCCGTCTGACGGACGGGCGACGGGTGGATGCGGTGCGGGAGGTGATGCGGCGCTCGGCGGTCTCGTTGGGGCTGGATCGCCAGCTTGAGGGGAATGGTATGCCCTTTGCGCCGGCCTGTCTCAACCAGGCGGGGCTGGACTGAAGGCTCGTGCGTGCGCGTGAAGGAGCTCACACGGGCGGACACGGACGGACACGGGGCGGACACGGACGGACACGGGGTGGACACGGGGTGGACACGGGCGGACACGGGGACGTGATAAGCGAAGGTGGAGCGTCTTCAAGCGACGGCGATTTCTGCGGAGGCGGCATGCTCGAGACCACATGGCGGCGCACACTCTGGCTCAGCGCGGGGCTGTGGCTGCTGCTGTATTTGCTGGTGGCTGCGGGGACGGGGCGGCTCTGGGCCACGCCTCCGGTTTTATGGGCGGAGTCACTGCCCCTCGGACGGCTGGACCAGCTTCAGTTCCTGCTGGGGATGGGGATCTTGGCGTTCTATCCGGGCCTGCCCTTGAGCCTGTCCTTGCCGAGTGCGCGTCCGCTCGAGCCGGTGTGGCTCCTGCTGAAGTCGGCGGGGCTGAGTTTTGTGGCCTACTTGTTGCACGTCAACATGCTCAAGGCGCTGAGTATTCCGGTCTCGCCGGGCATATTGCTGCTCCTGGGCACGGTGGAAGTGGGTGTGGGGTTTGTGCTGTTTCGACGGCGGCCTGCTCCGCTCCAGGTGCCTCGTCTGGACGGAGACACACGCGGGGCTTTTCTGCTGGAGCTGGGGTGTGTGCTGGTTGCGGGGCTGCTGCTGACCTATGCCCATCGCCACTTCATCCCGCGCAGTCTGGGGGCGTATTGGTATCATCCGGCGGTGTTTGTGGAGGTGGGGGAGTCTCCGCCGACCCTCGAGACGCAGGGGGTGAGCCTGAAGCGGGAGGGGGGATGGCAGGCGCTCGAGGCGGAGCGTCCGCTGTGGCGGCTCGAGGGGGTCACAGAACCGGTCTCGCTGGAGCTGAGCACGTTAAATCCGGGGGCGATCACCCTGCGGTATCTGTGGCGGGGACCGCTCAACAGTCGGCTGACCCTGGACTGTGAGGATCTTCAGAGCCAGGTGCAGATCGAGCGGGCTCCGGTGGAGGTGGAGGAGGAGGGGCCGACCTTACGTTATCTCGACGAGGGGTTGGGGTATGTGTACTTGGAGCTCCCGCTCCGGGAGGCGCGACGATGTGTGCTCCGGCCTGAGACGAGCATGCCGGGGGTGTTGTTGGATGTGAGTGACTGGCCGGATGGCCAGGTGCAGGAGGCGGCGGCGACCCAGGGGTGGGTCTTGACCCACTACTATCAGATCTTAAACATCGCGGAGAACGTCGCGTGGGCGCGTGAGGTCTTGCAGGACCGGTGGGTGACGCTCAATCAGCCGCCCCTGTGGAGTTATGTGTTCTCGGCGGTGATGGTGTTTGGGCATGGGGGGACGTGGGCGCTCAACTTATTTTTTTTGGCGCAGACCTTGTTGACGGCGTGGTTGGGCTTTCAGGTGGTGCGGCTCGAGCAGCGGGATGCGCCGGGTTATCTGCTCGTGCCGTTGCTGCTGGTGGGGGCGAGCCATGCGCGGATCATCATCGGGTCGGGCTCCACGAATTTTCCGGATAATCTGTATGCGTTGCTGGTGATGGCCAGTGTGTATGCGCTGCTCTCGGGGCGAGCGGTGGGGTATGGGGCGGCGGCGACCTTGACCACGTTGGTGCGTTATCCGGGGGTGGCGGTGATGGTCTTATTGCCGCTGGTGCAGGGCTGGCTGTATCCGGGGCGGCGACGAGGGGTGTTAAAGGCGGCATCGGCGGGTATGGTCTTGGTGGGGGTGATCTGTGTGGGGTTTGTGCTGGTGGGGAGTATGAAGGGGCAGCTTCCCCACTGGCTGGAGATCCTCTACTTTGAGACCTTCCCGGAGCACTTTCATGGAGATTATGCGCTGTCGTCGCTCCTGCCTCGTCCGCCGGAGTTTTATGGCCTGCTGCTGCAATATTTGGGGTATACGCCGCTGCTGCTGGTGCTGGCGCGGACGCGCTTGGCTTGGCTGACGGCTTTGACCTGTCTGCTGTATACCTTCCTGCTGTGTTTCATCGATCATTTTCCATCGCACTATTTTATCACCCCGATGTATCTGCTGGGGGTGGCGCTGGTCTCCACCTGCGCGAGCCAAGAAGGGCCTCGGCGACTGGTGTTGACGGGGCTGGCCTGCGTGGGGCTGGGATGGGGCTTGACGCTGCCGATGTGAGGGGGTGTCTTCCCGCGAAGTCGCGACAGATTGGGCGAATCGCCCCATGCGCTGGCTGAGATCGGAATGCAACCCTTGCATTGGAAAAGCCATGCCCCCCTCCCTCTTATCCACTTGTGCTGCATCCGTGTTGTGTATTACCCTTCCGTTCACATCCATGCCCTTCCCCTCCAGCCTTGAGGAGCTCCCATGTTACGTAAGCTGCCTGCCGTTGTTCGTCAACCCTCCGGCCAAGTGCTGAAAAACCTGGAGCTGACGGTCTTGGACGGCGTGCTCCCCCCCGACCTGGTGGGACACTATTATTTTATCGGTGCCCTGCTCAACCCCGAGGACGCCCAGAAGCAGCAGTCTGCCCGAAATTATCCGCTCAACGGCGATGGCATGCTCTACCGGTGCGACTTTCAGAGTGGCAAAGCCTGGATCTCCTCCGAGGTGATGCGCTCCGCCGACCAGCTTGCTGACCAAGCCACTCAACCCGGTGGAACGCTGCAACATCAGGGACTGGAGCCCTTTGTCAACGTGGGCATGGTGCGCATGTCCTCCTCGATGGGAGCCCGCAACTTTCTCAACACCGCCGTTGTGCCCATGCGCTTTCCCGGAGACACCAGCACCCGCCTCCTCGTCACCTACGATGGAGGACGCCCTCACGAAGTAGATCCCGTCTCGCTCAAGATCGCCACCCCCGTCGGGCTTCAGTCCGAGTGGAGACCCGAAGCCATCGGCCAGCTTCCCTTTCCAGCCGTGCTCACCGCCGCCCATCCCGTCTGCGATTTTAGCACCGGCGAGCTCTTCACCGTCAACTACGGTCGAGGCACCCTCAACATTCTGAAAAACCTCCCCGTGGTGCAGAAGCTCATGGAGCTGCCTGCCGAAGTCCACGACTGGATCACCTGGGTGCTCGTCGAGCTGGGCATTCTCGATGGGTTTGGCCTCCCCACCGCAACATGGCTCAGAGAAGCCGTCAAAAAGATCCTGAAGCAGTATTGGAGCGAGTCCACCAAAATCGCCGCCGGTCAAGAGCTGATGCCCGTCAACTTTACCCACCTCGTGCGCTGGGATGGCAGCGGCAGCCTCCAGCAGTGGCCCCTGGTGGACGAGGTCGGCGCACCCATCGTCATTCACCAGTCCCTGCATCAGCTTGCGGTCACCCGAGATTACGTCATTCTGGCCGATACTGCCTTCAAGTTCGACCTTGATCAAGTGTTGGCCAGTCCCGTCGTGTATCTGCCAGGGCTGGAATCCCTGCTGCATCGCCTGCTCGCCGCCCCAATGGACGCCTTCGGACGGCTCTATATCATCAAACGCTCGGAGCTGAGCCTGCCCTCTAAGCCCCTCACCGTCCGCACCGTGCGGATGCCGATGGAGGTGCTGCATTTTGTGGCCGACTACAAAAACCCTCAGGACCGGATTGTGCTCCACATCCAACACAACGCCGCCATGGACATCGCCGAGTGGCTCAGGCCCTCCGACGTCAACGTCTACACCGGAGACCGACCCAGCGCCCGCATCGAGCGCTATTTTACCACCGGCGCTCAAGACATCTCCCGCCTGGGACGTTACGAAATCGACGCCAAGACCGGGGTGATCCAGCTCGCCCAGACCCTGGCAGCCGATCCGACCTTCTGGAACTTGGCCCTCTGCACCGGCATGCAGACCCCCGCCTGGGATGCCCTCCCCAGCCACTACACCGCCCTGTGGTGGATGAGCAGCGGAGTCATCCCAGAGCTCTCCTCCTATTTTATCAAGGAGCTGTACCAGCACTATCCTCATCGGCAAGTCCCCATGACGCGCCTGAGAAAGCTGGAGCAAGAAGAGATCCCCGCCATGATCTTCCGGGTGGATGCCCACCAGCTCAAGCTCACCCATCAGCTCAGCTTTGCCGCCGATGAGCTGCCCCTCTCGCTCCAGCATGTGCCGCGCGTACAGGGAGGTGTGATCGATCCCGATCCCGATCACGGTTATCTGGTGGCCGTGGTGGCCCGCTCCGCCTCCACCGAGCTGAGAGTCTATCAAGCCGCCGACCTAAAACCCGTCTGCCGACTGGTCTCCTCCGACTCCAACGTGCCCCTGGCCACCGGCTTGACCATCCATTCCGCTTGGCTGCCTCAGCTCGCCCCTCGAAAGGCCTCCTATAACGTGGCCCCGGCGGTGGACTTTGCCAGCCTCGCCGGACGCTCCCGGCCCCTTCGTGCGCTCTATGAGCTGCTGAGCCAGCCCTGAGCTGCGCTCTCGGAGTGCCTCTTCTCCCTCAGCGATGAGACCCTCCCGGTTTTTGAGCCACCACCAGCACGTACTCCGCAAAACCGGCCACATGCTCCAGCAGACCCCAGGGGGTGGGCCTGAGTTCGTTTTCCAGCTTCACCTGGATCTTGTCGCGTGCTCGACCCAGCAGCCGCTGCACCACGTATCGCTCATACCCTCGGAGCGTCCACGCCGTGATGGGCTCCACCCGCACCCCCTGAAATCCACATCCTCGTAGCCGCTCCTCATAGGATAGGCGGTCGTAACAGTTCGCACGCGGGACATACACCCGCTGATGGGTAAACCGTTGCAGCCGATGTGGCTCAGGCTGGTGGCTCGAAGGCAGCATGTCCGTCATCGCCAGCAGTCCACCCGGACGCAGCACCCGAAATGCCTCCTCAAAAAATCGCTGGCGCGTATTAAAATGAAAAGCAGACTCCAGCGCCAGCACCCGATCAAAGTGTGCCGCCTCAAACGGAATTTGAGCGGCATCCCCCTGTAGAAGCTGAAGACGCTCCGTGAGCCCTCGCGCGTGGACCCGCATCCGTGCGCGCTCCACATGCAGCGGCGTGATGTTGATCCCCGTAAGCCGAAGCTGAGGATAGAGCTCCAGCCAGAGCAGGTCTTGCTCGGCAAAACCAAAGCCACAGTCCAGAGCCTCGTGTGCCGTCGAGAGCTGTGCCTGTTCGCCCAACAAGCGGGTCAGTGCTTCACAGGCTTCTGGATAGGTCACGGCTGATTTCCAATAACCCACATTGAGCCATAATGCCTTGTTTTGATTATGGAATTGATCATGTTTTAACTCTAAAATGTCGTCGCCGAGGTACGTATAATAGTGGCTCGCGTGGGGGGCTTGCTCAAAGGCCGTCAGATCCAAAAACTGAGAGAGCTGCTGACGGAAAGCCTTGAACCTCGCGTACATAATCTCTCCTCCTGGAAAATGGATTGAGTGGTAAGAATGATGCGGCCAAAGATACCATACTATATGCTGGGAAAATTCTATGATGACTGAAACGGCAAGAGAAGGTGGGGGATACTCTCATGGATGAGGTGCGTGTCACCATTGGCCAAGATGCCCGCTTCGAGCTCAAGCGCCAGCTCGGCGAAGGCGGTTATGGTGTGGTCTACGAAGCTTATGATACGCGCGAAAACTGCATGGTGGCCCTCAAGACCCTCCGCAAGCTGAGACCCGAAGCACTCCACGAGTTTAAGCAGGAGTTTCGAGCCGTCGCCGACGTAGGACACCCCAACCTGGTGATCCTCCTGGAGCTTTTTGCCGACGGCGGTGATTGTTTTCTCACCATGGAGCTGATCCGAGGCGTGCCCCTCCTGGAGCATGTGTGGGAGATGGCCAGCAACGTGGGGCCTGAGACGCCCGTACCGACCCTCACCCGTCCCAGCTCGGTTCCGCCGGAGCTGACCCGCACCCAGGCTTTTGCCGTCACCTCCGCGTGGAGCCAGGAAGTGGAGGGAGATGCCCCCACCCACACCCTGACCCACAGCCACACCCTGACCCACATCGCCACCCTTACCCACACCGCCACTCTCACGGGCACCCAGGAGCTTCAACCCGAGGCCAGCCGGACCCATTCCTTCAGAGACCCGTGGCCTTCTCGGATGGAATCTGATGTCGCGGGTACATCTCCCACGGCTCGCCGAGCTCCGGCGGATGCCCATCATGCTGAGCGGCCAAGCCAGTCCTCCGGCTTCTCCTCCCCGGATGAGGTTTCGGAAGAGCTCCCCTGGCGTCGGCTGAACGTGGAGCGGCTCCGAGTCGCGCTGCTCCAGGTGGCCGAAGGGCTGGAAACCATTCACCAAGCTGGAAAACTTCACCGCGACATCAAGTGCTCCAATATTCTGGTCCGAGAGGATGGACGGGCGGTGATCCTGGATTTTGGGCTGGCCCATACCCTCTCACCCCGTGCGCAGGTTCGGACTCAAAGCCGTGAGAAGGTGACGGGGCCCCTTCGTTCCCAGAGTGGTGCCTCAAAACACATCGTGGGTACGCCCGCCTTTATGGCCCCCGAGGTGATCCGAGGAGAAGCGGAGCTGGCCTCGGACTGGTGGGCGTTTGGGGTGGTGATGTACCAGTGCCTCACCGGACGGCTCCCCTTTCGAGGCACCTTGCTGAACATGTTACACACGATCCAGGAGCAGGAGCCAACCCCCGCCGCTGAGCTGGTGCGTGTTCTGCCACCCGATCTCACCACCCTCTGCCAAGAGCTCCTGCATAAAGATCCCTCGAGGCGCCCCACCGGAGCAGAGATCCTCCGCCGACTTCGGGCCACGAGTCCCAAGCTGGAGGCCACCCTGGGGCTCAGCCGAGGCCCTTTTTCTGCCGACCTGCTGGTGGGACGTGCGGCACAGCTCGAGACCCTCGAGAGAGCCTGGCAGGTGGTCAAAACCGGTCGTCCGCTGCTGGTGAGGGTGCAGGGTCTCTCGGGGATGGGCAAGAGCATGCTGCTCCAGCATTTCCTGAGCGCCCTGGCCGCCGGGGATGCCCCCTTAATCTTGTCAGGCCGGTGTCATGAGCGGGAGAATCTGGCCTTTAAAGCCCTCGACCCGGTGGTGGATGGTCTGGCGGAGCTGCTCAGCACCTACGATCCCACCGAGCTGACCCGCCTGCTCCCCCCGGAGTGGCGAGCCCTCGAGCGTCTGTTTCCATCCGTGCGCCATCTGCTCCCGCTGGAGCGTGAGGCGGAGCAGACCCTGGATCCTCACGAGCAGCTTCGGCGGGCGATGCAGGCCCTGCGGACCCTCATCGGAAAGCTGGCGGCTGAACATCCGCTGGTGATTCACCTGGACGATCTTCAGTGGGGTGATGCGGACAGTGCCCCGCTGCTCAGCGAGCTGTTGCGTCAGCCTCAGGCGCCGCCGGTATTGGTGTTGTGCAGCTATCGCAGCGATGAGCTGGAGACGAGTCCGTTTTTGCAGCGCCTGCTGGAGCAGCTTCACTCGGATCCGGCCTCTCCCGAGGAGTGGGTGGTGGAGGTGGGGGCCCTCTCAGCGGAGGCGTCCGAGCGTTTGGTGGAACATGCCTTAGCGGAGCGAGAGGACTGGAGCCCCGAGCAGCTTCGGCGGCTGGCGGCGGAAGGGCAGGGCCATCCGTTTTTGCTGAGCCTGCTGGTGGAGCGGGCCTCGCGTGTGCATGCGCAGGGGCTCGCGCGTGAGAGCTTGACCCTGGACCAGCTCATCATGCAGCTCATCGCGTGGCTGCCGAAGGAGACGCAGCGGCTCTTGGAGGGTGTGGCGGTGGCGGGCCATCCGGTCGCGCTGCGTTTGTTGAAGCGTGCTGTGGAGCTGGAGCAGGTAGACTCGGCGGGTTTGGCGCAGGCCAAGCTCATGCGGCTGGTGCGGGTTCAGGCGGGCGCGGAGCGTCTGGACGTGGTGGAGATGTATCACGACAAGCTGCGCACTGCGCTCTACGAGGCGTTACCGCCGGGCCGACGACGGCAGCTCCATGAGGCATTTGGGGAGGTCTTGGCCTCCGACCTCGATGAGCGGCTGGCGGAGGTTCGCCCTGAGTGGTTGGCCGATCATTTTGAAGCGGCGGGCTGTCGAGAGCGGGCGCTGCCCTACGTGCTGGCGGCGGCGGAGAAGGGTATGCAGCAGCTTGCCTTTGAGCTGGCGGCTTCTTATTTTCGGCGGGCCCTGGGCTTGCTGGACGAGCACTCGGCGGAGCGGCTGGGGCTGCATCAGAAGCTGGCCACGGCCCTCAAGCTGGCGGGGCGAGGCCGGGAGGCAGCGGAGGTGTATCTCCAAGCGGCGGCTTTTGCGCCGGAAGCGGATGCGTTTCAGTGTCGGCTTCACGCGGCGGATATGTTGCTCAAGACGGGGTTTGTGGAGGAGGCGCGGGCGTTGTTGGCGACCTTATTGGCGCCGCTGGGCATGCGTTTTGCCTCTTCACCGACGTGGGCGTTGCTGGCGTTTGTGATGCGGACCCTTTACATCCTGCTGCGGGGGTATCAGCCGCGTGTTTTTCAGCCGGACGCGCCGGATGTCTCGGCTCGTGTGCGAGCGATTGACTTGGCGACATCGATTTCGGATGGGCTGGTGTATTGGTCGGTGGCGGACAGTCTTGATTTTGCGAGTCGTCGGTTGTTGATGGCCCTCTCGTTGGGGGAGGTGGAGCGTGTGGTGCGTGCGCTGGCGTCGGAGCTGGCTTTTATTGCGGTGGGGGGATATGGCACCCGTGAGAAGGTGGAGCGGGTGCATCGGCTGGCCATTGAGCTCTTGGGGGATCGTCCAGAGCCTATGCCTCGGATTGCGCTGCACTTGGGGTATGGGGTGGCGTTGATGTGGACGGGCCAGTGGTCTCGGTCGGCGCATCATTATCGAGAGAGTCAGCGTCTGTTGGATGCGCAGCCTTCGGAGCTGTTGTGGGAGCGGGCGATGGCGGACGGTCTGCTCTTGGTGGTGTGGGTGCAGCAGGGTCGGTGGCACATGGCGCATCGGCGTGCTCAGGAGCTGTTGCAGCGGGCGCGGGCGGTGGGGGATCGTCTTCAGGAGCTGCAAGTGCGGCTCCGGGTGATGTCTTGGACCCATCTTTTGGAGGGGGAGCTGGAGGCGGCGCAGCAGAACCTGACCCTGGCTCGGGGGCTGATGCCACCGGGAATGACCCTCTTTAATGCGTATGCGCTCGGAGCGGAGGTCTCGTGGTGGCTGGCGCAGGGGGAGGGAGGGCAGGCTTTGGCGGTGCAGCGGCGGCTTGAAAAGCCCTTGGCGTCGATGTTACATGCCGAGACCGAGCTGCTCACCTTCTTGCTGTTTCGGATGCGGGCGACCTTAGCGTGCCTGCATCAGACGAGGGAGCTCTCCCAGCGTGCGCCGCTGAAGAAGCAGCTCAAGCGGGATCTTCGGAAGGTGGAGCGTCGAGGGGCTCCGTGGGCGCTGGCGTATGCCTATGGCATCCGGGCGGGACTGGCGTTTGAAGAGGGGCAGTGGGCTCAGCGTGATGCCGACTTGGCCCGGTCGTTGGCGCTGGCGCAGGCGGGGGAGATGGAGGGCTTGTGCTGGGTGCTCCGGGAGGTGCGGGCGTGTGGAGGGGACCGAGTGTCATCACCCGGGGCGGTGGGTGAGGCGGATGCGTCTGGTTGGGGGGGCATCGAGGTGCGACGGGCGGCCTTGCTCTTGCTTGGCTGGTATCCAACTCCACGGTGAGGGCGCAGGGGGTGTGCTCAGACGCCGATGAGCATCAGCGGGGGGCGTTCCTGCTGATTATCTCGAGCGGGGGGCAGCTCTCCCAGCAGGCGCATGCGCTGCACCTGCCATTGGATGGTGCGGGCGAGGCCGTCCTCGAGGC
>JBJTQF010000258.1:0-3224 GCA_046075485.1 Myxococcota bacterium
GTGACGGCACCGAGTCCTTCCAAGCCTGGCTCTTCATCACCGAGCGGCGAGAGCTCCCGCTGAAAGCCCCCATCATCCCCAAAGTAGAGACACATCGCACGCCAGAACAACGGAAGATCCTGGTCATCTGGGGGTGAGAAAGCTGTATGGGCACATCAGCTCACCTCAAAGATGGAATCACCTGTTTCTTCTCGGAAGTTCTAAGAAGTGCTCATATACTTTCGGGACGAGCACGTCGGAAGAAGCGCGCGGGGGCTCGAGTCCCCGGAGCTTCGTGGATGTGTAATTCGTGTGTAACTGTGCAAAGAACAACTGCGATTAAACGAGAAGCTAAGAGAAGAATTTGCTCCGATCTGATGGTCTCAACTATGAATTTAATATAAGGTTTTAGACTTTTTGAGAACAAACTAGAAGCTCAATAAACTGCACTTAAAATCCCCAGACTCGTAAGGGTCGTGCGGGTTCGAATCCCGCTCTGGGCACTTTGATTTCAATAGGTTACAGCTTTCCCGTCTAAAATGGACTGGTCACTTCTCCGCTCGTCTGTGTCATTCGTGTGTCATTGGGCAGAAGCCGCACGGCGACCGCTCAGCTCAAGCCCTTCGAGGTCCAGCACAAAAATCCTCGCGTCTGATAGCCCCTTGACTATTTTCTTCTACCTTCTCTTGAGTTCTCGGAAGTGCTCGTCTCTTCTCGAGCCAGACGAGCAGCGGCTCTTGGTCCGCGCAGGCTGGAGGTGACGTCCGACGTTGAGGGCGCCGCCAAACACACCTTGTTTTGCGGAGGGCGTGGCTGCTTATTCGCCTTGTCTTGTGGCGCAGGCGTGAGAGGCTGCCTCCGCTCGCGTGGCTGCTCCTTCGGCTGCTCCTGTGGCTGCTCTGGCGTCACCGGCTCCACCGCCGTCAACCTGCCGTGCATACGGGTCTCCAGCTTGTCCATCGCCGCTTGCACATGCGCTCCGTTCTGGTGCGCATACCGCATCACCATGTGCAGGGTCTTGTGCCCGCTGATCCGCTGCACCGTCGGCAAGTCCACCCCCGCCTGCACCAAATGAGTGATTACCGTGTGGCGGAGGGTGTGCCGACAGACCTCCTTCACGTCCAGACCGGCCCTTCTCACCGCCTCTCGAAACGCCCGCTCAATTGTGGTCAGATGCCCACTCGCCGAACCTTTGGATGGAAAGAGCCACACCTGATCCGGCTCCGCAAGCTCAAGGTGAGGCCGTAACAGCTCCGCCAGCTTCCGGGTGATCGGCTGCTCACGCGGCCCTCGCTTCGCATGCGGAATGAAGATCAGGTGACGCTCCAAGTCGATGTTGTTGAGCCGAATCTCGAGGATCTCATTCTTTCGCATGCTGGTCTCTAACGCAATGGAGGTGAACAGATACAGCGAAGGACTCGCATGCTCTCGAGTCGCTTCTAACAGCGCCGCTGACTGGTCTTCGGTGAGGTAGGTGATGCGGACATTCTCCTCCGCCAGTCGGTTGATCTTGCCGGGACGTGCTTGGATCCATTTCCACTCCAGAGCCTTGTTAAAGAGATGAGAGATCACCGCCAGCTCACGGTTGATGGTGGCGGGTCTCATGCCCTGCTCTCTTCGTTGCTTTTTGTAACGCTCCAGCTCAGATGTGGTGATACGCTCCAATCCCATCGTACCAAAGTATGGAATAAGATGCTGTCTCATCTGTCGCTCTTTGACCTTCAGATTGTTCCCCCCTTCTTCACGGAGCCGCTGAAGGTATTGCTCACATGCTTCTCGAAAAGTCCAAAAGGTCTTCCGTCCTTTTGGGAGATTGAGGCGATCTTCTCGTGCCTCGGTGCGCAGCTTTTCAATGACTTCTTCCACCTTCTCGCGGGTCACACCATCGGACTCAAGACCGATGACACGATGGATCCGCTGTCGATCTATGCGGAGGTTGATGCGGAAACGACCGTCCCCGTTCTCAAGTCGCTCAAAGAGGATGCCATGCTCTTGAAGGGTCTCGCCGGGTCTGCTCTGACGCATATTCGCACGGGTGAGTAAGGTAAACTTGAGGGCCATACCAGCTCCTGTTCAGGTGAGGATGTTGACTGTATCGAGGATCACCATAAGAACGAAATCACGTCTCGTCAAGGGATTCATTTGAGGCGTTTTCATTCATAAACATATGTTTTTAAATATTTTTCTACAAACTTCTATATCATTCTATCTTGTTCTCGTGAGGGTGTAGGTGCAAGCCCATCAACGCATCATACACATCCGCATGCTCGCTGGCGTCCAGGCGCATCACACGGAACTTCTTCATACACATCTTCAGGATGGGACGTCTCATTGTTTACATAACGATGATTTAATAACAAGCAGAATTTTTCGTGGACCGAGGACTTTTTCGACCATCCGCTGAGCAACAGAACCACACGGTCTTCACGCGCTTGAGCTGAATCAAAGGGAGGTTATCCACCCGCACTCTACCCCGCGCAGCAGGTTCGTCACGCGGCGGACGGCTTAGCGCAGGGGACATTTATCAGGATTTCATCGACGAGGCTTTTTTCCACTCGGTGCGGACGAAGGATGAGGAGTCTCAGCGTCTCTCGTGCGAACGGTACGCGCATGTGACACGCGCTCATACGCGCCCTCGAGCGGCGGGCGTCCTGCGAGCTCATACGGTGGCCCTGGCGGAGTCCCTCCGCCTGGAGCTGGAGCCGGTGGGTATATACCGGACACACTCGCAGCGGATGGCAGGGGCTCCCATGACCGATGCTGAACACTTGGAATCGCTGACTCATCCAGCTCACCGGCCATGATTCTGGTCAAGATCGGCCAGTACTCAATGAGCCGATCTGCCAGCAAGTTCTGTGGCATACAATACCAACACCACTGGTATTGGGCATTCCACTCACCCACCCAAAAGTAGGCATGATGACACACCAGCTCCCAAAGTCTCAGCTCGCTATGACTCAACAAGTGTGGATAATATAACGCGAGTCGAGCAAAACGAATCGCGGACTCTGGATGCCAGATCTCCTCCAAGACACTCCAGATCGAACGTCCTGCGATACCCGATGAGATGGTCCGAATCCGCTCCTCCACCGCACATTCCACAAAACTCGACAGGGTTCGACGCTCTCGTGCTGCCGCAAGCTGAGCCCCCTGATGCACCATCGGGTCCAGCCGAACATACACCACCTCCGACCGGTTGAGCTTGGCTCCTCCCCCTCTGTTGTGCTCCATGCTGCTTGCCCTCG
>JBJTQF010000259.1:0-7908 GCA_046075485.1 Myxococcota bacterium
ATATTGGAGCGCTTTGCATTAGTTCTATGTGAGATGGCAAAGACACGTTTGCCACATCGGTCTCCGACGATGATCTTCAGTGTGCAATGGCTGGTCAGAACGTTAAATAATTCGGCTATGATCCTCTGTTTTGCTTTAATAACATTCAAATAGCGCGCGAACAGCCGATAACGGAGCGGCTGGCGGACTATCTCACGCCCTATGTGACGCTGGCGGAGCCGGGGCAAGAGTGGCTATTTCCATCCACGCGCTCTCCTTCGGGACACATGACGGAGATTTCAGGTGGCTTTCGGAAGCTGGTGAAGAAGGCCGGTCTGGACGCGAAGAAGGTGGTGCGCCACACCCTCCGGCACACAGCGATCACCCACTTGGTGCAGGCGGGGGTGGACTTGCCGACGGTGCAGCGGATCAGCGGGCACAAGACCCTGCACATGGTGATGCGGTATGCGCACCAGAACGGAGCGCATGTGCAAGCGGCGATGGACAAGCTCCAAGCGCGACAGGCACCGGTGGGGGAGGCGTTGCAAGCCACGACGAAGGGGGAGGTGCTGCGAGCCACGGCGAAGGGCGAGGCACCCGGCATGAAGGGCTGAGCCGTGCTCTGAAAGAGTCAACCTTTTACTGGAGGCTTGTTCGGGAGAACCCGACGGGCCTCCCATATGACCCCGTGCGAATCGGAGAGCCGTTTAGAGACGCAGAGAGAGCGGCTGGCGCAATTACACACGAATTACACACGAGGGGGAGGAAGTCGCCGAGACATTACTGGACGAAATGCGCTAAGTAGCTGAAATCAAAGTGCCCAGAGCGGGATTCGAACCCGCACGACCCTTACGAGTCTGGGGATTTTAAGTCCCCTGTGTCTGCCATTCCACCATCCGGGCTTCGAGCGTTACATTATGTCCAGCTTCACCTATATGTCAACATACTTTTTGGTGACAGACCACCTTCTGTCAAGGCATAGTGACCTTTGTCCCCGTCACCTCCTCGGTGACTTTTATCCTCCTTATCTGCGGAGCCTCATCTGATGTCTTCCTCTGCTGCCCTCTCCCCCGCCATTTTTGCTTGGCTTGAAGCCATCAACGATGGATGGGTTAAAGCCATGAACGTTGAATTCACCTCCGCCAGCCCCCAAGAAGTGGTCGCCGAGCTCTCCGTCGGACCACAACACAAACAGCCCCTCGGACTGGTTCACGGAGGCGTTTACGCTGGCATCATCGAAACCGTCGCCTCCGTCGGTGCATCCATTCACGTCTTCGACCGTGGCTGTTTCGCCGTCGGCCTCGAAAATCACACCTCCTTCCTACACGCCACCCGCGAAGGCCACCTCCGCGCCGTCGGAAGACCCCTCCAAACGGGACGTCAGTCCCACGTCTGGGAAGTAAACGTCTATGACGACTCCTCCCGAATCGCAGCAACCGGACGAGTCCGTCTGATGATTATTGAGTCAGGAAGAAGCCTCGCTGGAAGATCCGCTGCCCTTGAGCCATCCGCCGACCCCTCCTCCAGCTCTCAAAATACCTGACCCCACTCAAATCCTCCGCCCGACCTCCGACCCTGACCACCGGTCCCTACCTCTCTCTTCCAAACACCCACTATTTTCAACCCATCAGCCCACAAAATGCAACATAAAATATCGACGTCTGTCTAGTTGATAGAGACTGCTCGGACGAAATTACTTCTCTTCAGTCGTTTCCTGTAGCATTCCGGCAAAAATGGAGCTTTATCTCATGTATATCTTGCAAAGCAAGAAATGGAGCCCCTATGCATCGCTGGCTGAATCGTCTGCTGCTCCTCTTCATGGCTTCTGTACTCGCGCTCCTGCTCGCGGAGCTCTTGGTGCGTGTGCGCCACGACGATTGGCGTCTTCTCGACCGTCTGATGCCGGTCCTCGCTGACGAACAGAGTCTCCACATTCCCTCACCCGATCCTCGGCGCTTGATCACCCTCAAACCCCACGCGCGTTTTGAAGGCCATGCCGCCTACGGACCCTATACCGTCTCCATCAATGGGCTCGGCTTTCGAGGCCCCGAGCCACGCATCCCCAAGCCATCAGGCACGTTTCGGATTGTCGCCATCGGAGGCTCTAACGTTTATGGCGCAGGCATCAACGACGACCAGACCTGGCCCGCTCAGCTTGAAAAAGCGCTGAACCAACAGCAGCACGGGCGTTTTGAAGTCCTCAACCTCGGAGTCGCAGGTTATAACCCCCTCCAGATGATTGCCACCGCTGAAGAAGCCATTGCCACCCTCGAGCCTGACCTGATCCTCTACTGCTTCAGCAACCACGGCCCCCGCTTTGCCTTACCCGGCCTGACGCCGCTGGAGAGCGCCTTCACCGCCGATCCCAGCTTGTGGCGCGAGCAGCTCCCCCCGCACTACTTTGATCCCAAACAGGTCTCCGGCGTGGCCCTTCGCTGGTTTCTGCTGCAACACAGCGCCCTCTTCAGATTTTGGGTGGTGCAGCGGCTGGCGCAGCGTCCTGGCCCCCGCGTCATGACCCCCGAAGCCTACGAGCCGCAGTACATCGAACAGACCCTGAGCTTCCTCGATGAGTATCGTAAACGAGTGCCGTTCTTCATCTTTCTATGTCCTGGCATCGAACCAAGCCGGTTTTATCCGTATCACGCAAGCCTGGGGTTGCCCTATTTTCTACTCTCCAGCACCAATCTTCCCGAAGTGTATCAGCGCATCCATGCGCCACCTTATGTCTATACCTGGTATGCAGAACAGCTTGTGGTGCAGCTTAAACACTGGAAGCTCCTGCCTGCTGACGCCTTGGTCGCATCACCGGGATAGTGACTCATCGTGCAACCGCCCGTCGCCAAGTTGTCAGCTCGCCTCCGTCCCCTCTCAGCCCTTCGCTTTAAGTATGAACGCCTTGACTCCTCACCCTCGACCAGGACTGAGAGCTGGTGACGCGAGCCAGCGGGTGAGCGCGGAGAGGCCACGACAATGGCCAAGAGCTGGCTGATGTCTTGTGGTTAATGAGTTATATAGAATGTATGACTGATATTGTATTATATATTTAACGATGTCCACCCTAAGCATCTGCCGCATCGCTCCAGGCTCAGAAGACAATTCCAACAGTCGTATTCAGCCCATCCGTGACGGCGCCAGCTCCACAACGGTCGTTCCCCTTCATCCCGCCCCCCGTCCCCGCCGCAGAGTCCCCCAAACGCCCCTCAAGGCGTTCGCTCCACCGGCACCACCCGGCGATAGAGATAGAGCTTAAACTGCAAATCCTCAGGCGTCGCCCCTGCTGGCCCAAGCCTTCCCTCCAGCACGCCCGCCTCCACAAAAGCCCCTCGGAGCCCACAGCCCACCTCCTCCTGCGTGCCCGCCTGCGCATCACACCACGGACGTGTACTTACCACCACCCGCGCGTGTGGGAGCTGGCGCTCAAAATCGTCCGGGTTGACCTCCCCCACCGCCACATCGGAAAGCTCATGCCGATGTCGTCTCATAAAATCTGAAAAGTGGAAGGCATAACCGAATGTGGTCTCATACCGACACGGCACGGGAGGCTCCCGCACAAGCAGAACCTCAGAGCCCAGCACCGACTCCGACTCTCTGTACAGCGAGAGAATTCCCTCAAAAGCAGGGTCTTCCGCTTGCGCACGACGAATCCACTCTTGAGCACAGTCTGGATCCAGCTCGTGGTAGAGTCCCGGTGTCCAGATCCCCAGCTTGTCTGGAAGTGGAAGTGAAAAACTCAACGTCAGATGTTGAAGTGTGCCCAGCCCCAGCCCTCCCAGCACCAGCCCTTGACGCAGTCGCCGAGGCTCCACGCAGCCCACCCCCACCGCCAACAGCGCCGCCGTGAGTGGCATCATCGGCACCAGCATACGCGGATACTTCTTCGGCACCCCCAGGACCGCCAGCAGCATCAGCCCCCACATCAACAGCGGCAACCAAGCCCGCCTGCGGATGAGCATGCCCAACGCCAGCAGAAAAAGCGGCGTCCAGACCAGCCCCAGCCCTTCTCCCACCAGCCCTGCCGGATAATAGGCCAGCTCCGCCCACAGCGGCACCGTCGTTTTGGCCTCCGCCGAACGAGTGCCGTACTCCACCTGCTCTTGCCAGTGAAGCTGAAGCCATAACAGCGGAAGTGGTAAGGCTAACAGCACCGTCAAGGACAGTCCCACCAACGCCCTCAGCCCCACCCGCTTGAGCGCCAGTCCCCCCAGGAGCAGCAGCGGCAACGCCAAGTACAGCACCATCGTCTGTTTGGTCAGCCCCGCCATCATCAAGGCCAACCCCAGTCCCACACAAAAGCGGAGCCGCGTAAAGTCCTGCGCCGAGAGCCCACACCACAGCGCCAGCGCCACCCACAGCGCCAGGAATGACTCCGGCATCGCCTGACGCGCCAGCGCCGCCGAGAGAGGTGCCGTCCCCAAGCTCCCCACGGCAAGCAGAGAGACGAGCGGTGCCGACATGGGAACGGGAGCCTCTCCCACCCCACGCGCCAGACGCTGAGCCAGCAGCCCCGTCACCAGCAGCGTGCAGGCGGATGTAAGGCTCAAAAGAACCCCTAAACCCGTGGGAAACGGCGCTGAAACCGGCAAGAGCGCATACAGCAGCGCATAACACACCGCAAAGGCAGGCGGATAGTCTCCCGGACCTGTAAAGGCATCCACCAGGGTCTGCACAACCCCTTTATCGGGAAAGCTCGTCCACCACAGATAAATGGCACCCAGTTGACCCGCTTCATCACCATCTGGTAGATGTGTATCCTGAGAATGCCACAAAAGCATGAGGACGACATGAAATCCCATCAGCAGCAGCCACGGTCCCGCACGTCGCACAGCACCTCCTTCATCTGCCACTTACCGAGCCCACATCCGCTGGCGCTTGCCGCCGCTCGTTGAGTGAGGAATACCGGCTGCCATCCCCTCACGGTCGTCGGTCATCACACCTGATGCCCGCTCCCGGAAGTACGAGCGCATGGCATTCCACGCCGAGCTTGGCGGGCTGGCTGAGGCTGAGCGCACGCCCCAGCACCTTTTGCGCCGTGTGCGGAGTGCTCCTCAGCCCCGGAGTGCCGCTTGAATTCGACTTGCCACCGACTTTGCATCCAGACCTGCTGCGGCAAAGACCGCATCCGCTGCACCGGACGGCTGATATTTCTCCACGCCCAGCCGCACCAAACGAGCGGAGATCCCGTGCTCCACCAGCGTTTCGGCCACCGAGGCCCCCAGCCCTGTGCGCACATGGTGATCTTCGTAGGTAAAGATCCATCCGGTGGATGCTGCCACTTTGAGCGCCTCCACCTCCAGGCTCAGCGGTGTGGCAATGTGTTGCACTCGCACCGAGATCCCTTGAGCCTTGAGCAGCTCCCACGCTTGCACCGCACGATGGGTCATGGTCCCCGTGGCCATCAGCACCGCCTGCTGCCCCTCGCGGAGCGTGATCGCCTTGCCTTCTGCAAATGTAAACCCCCCTGCAAACGCGGGTGAGCCATCTTCCAGCGTGATCACCGGGAGCTTCGAGCGTCCCATACAGACCAAGTCATTGCCAGCTTTGCATGCCACATACCGGATGATGCGGTCGGTCTCATTCGGATCCGCCGGGAGATACACCTGTACCCCGTAGAGGTTACGCGCCAAGCCAATATAGTCGATGTTTTGATGGGTCTTTCCATCCTCGCCCACGTCCAGTCCCACATGCGTACACACAGTCTTGAGATGCGCGTGGTTGATGTCGTTCAGTCGCTGCTGATTGTAGGCTTCATCCACCCCAAACACCCCAAAGTCCGACCAGAAGGTCACCACGTCCTGGGTGGACATGGCTCCGGCCATCGTCGCCGTGTGGTGCTCCTGAATGCCTGCCTGGAAAAACGCGGAGGGGCAAGCATGAGCAAAAGGCCCAGTCTTGACAGATTCTGCCAGATCACAATCAAAACACACCACCGGGGTATGTCCTGCCTTCCCCACGTTGAGACTGCCCAGATCCGCCAGAGCCGCTCCCCACGCACTTCGGTTGTCGGTCTTCACCTCGGGACCATAGGTGCGAGGTGTCCCCAGCTCCAGCTTGGGCTCAAAGGTCGGGATATGGGCCGGTTTGACCCGCGCCTTCACCTCGGGACGCAGCGATCTCAAGTGCTCCAGCTCATCGGGCAGGCCCAACACCTTAAGGGCATCGCGACATTGTGCGTCGGTGAGAGGGGTTCCGTGATATTTGGCGTTGTTTTCGATGGCAGGCACGCCCTTGCCCATCACCGTGCGCGCGAGAATACACACCGGGCGCTCGTCGGCGAGGGTGGCTTTTCGCATGGCGTCGTAGAGGGCCGAGAGGTCATGGCCATCCACCTCGAGCACTTCCCAACCATCCGATTCCCAGCCTGCCCGGAGATTTTGCGGCATCACCTGCTCGATGTCGCCGCTGATCTGGAGTTTATTGTAGTCCACCAGCACGGCCAAGTTCGTGAGCCGGTACTTGCTGGCGAAGCGGCGGGCTTCGCTGATCTGGCCTTTCTGTTGTTCCCCATCACCCATGCACACCCAGACCCGGAATTCCTGTCCGGTGACCCGTGCTGTCAGTGCCATACCACAACCAGCACTCAGCCCCTGCCCCAGATTGCCGGTGGACCACTCCACGCCGGGGACTTCGCGCTCGATATGGCCTTCAAATGGGCTCCAGGCTTGACGAAATCCGGCCAACACATCCACCCGATTCAAAAATCCCGCCGGGATCAGCGCCGAGTACACCCCCGGAGAGGTATGGCCGTGGCTCACCACAATCCGGTCTCGATCTGCGCGGTGAGGCTGGGTGGGATCGACATGCGCGCAGGCATATAACATCGAATAGAAGTCGATGGAGGACATTGACCCGCCCGGATGACCGGAAGCGGCCAGGGTGGTCATGGTGACAATATCGCCGCGTGACTGGTGGGCCCGCTGAGCGATCAGGTTAAGCTGCTCAGTGTGCAGCAGGGGGGCGGAAAATCCAAAGCCGAGCTTCATAGACACTCCTGGACTGAAGGTCGATGGAAGAGGGTGCCCGGGGGCACAAATTGGGGGTCAAGATAGCTGGGGAATGCCTTAAGAGCAACCGCCTTCTGAAGGCGGAGGCAGAACTTCCTCTGTCGCGTCGCGCGGAGCGGCTGGACGTGGTGGGTAAGGCGAGCTTGTGATACGCTGAGGCGGACCCGAGAGGGGTACCGGGTCGGCTCATCCATCGACACTGGGTGCGGATGCACCCCGGAGATTTTATGCGCTCTTATTTGTTTTTGCTGTGGGTTTTGACGCCGATGCTCTTCACGCTGATGGGAATTTCGTCCTGTGACGGAGGTGATTCTCCCCCACCACCGGGGGCTTGCCGCTCGGAGGCCGACTGCTCCGACGGCCAGATCTGTTTGGCACCTGGAGAGTCTGCGGGGTGCGGTATGTGTTATCAGCCGGAGAACGTCTGTAACGGCCCTGCGGACTGTGACGGTGGCCAAGTGTGTGTGTTGGACAACAGTCCTTGTTTGTGCAGCGGTCCTACTTATGTATGTGCGCCCGCCTGTACTGCCGACTCATGCCCCAGTGGTCAAACCTGTGGGAGTGATGGGACTTGCCAATATCTCGCGTGTTCGACAGGCGCTTATACGTGTCCTGCATATACCTCTTGCGTAGGTGGCGCGCCTGAGAACGGGTGCCAGCGTTGGAGCTGTGCTCAAGACGCCGACTGCTCGGGGGGTGTGTGTGTGGAGGGGGCCTGTTATGCGGACTTCGGCACCTGCTCCTATATTCCGCCTCGAATGGGGAACTGAGGCGAGTCCCTATCACGGCGGATGGATGTGAGAGCAGCATCTAGCACTTCCTGCCTTCCTGCCTGCCTTCCTGCCTGCCTTCCTGCCTTCCTGCCTTCCTGCCTTCCTGCCTGCCTTCCTGCCTGCCTGCCTTCCTGCCTTCCTGCCTTCCTGCC
>JBJTQF010000260.1:0-2298 GCA_046075485.1 Myxococcota bacterium
GTACCCCCCCGCCCTGCACCGATCTCATCTCGTGAGGACCGGGTATTCTCCTGGCGTAACATCAAGCCAGGAGGGCCATCATGAACGACGAAGGTGTGAGTCTGTTGAAGGCATTGCAGGAGGCGCGGCTGAGCTCTGGAAAGCGTCACTATCCCAAGGCACTGAGAGCGCGTGTCGTGGCATGGTATCGGCAGCGCAGAGCCCAGGGGAAGCTCTGTCGTGAGATCGGAGAGGAGCTGGGAATCCATCCCCTCCAGCTCGCCCGCTGGGCACGACTGGAACCATCCCCTCACTTCCGGCAGTTTGAGCTGATTATCCCCTCAGAGTCCGAGGAGTTGCCCGATGAGAATAGCCGTAGAAGCTGCACATCTTCGGCATTCTCTTCGACAGTCTCTCCTGCTGCCGGAGGGACATCCGATGCCACCTCAGCCCCCGTACGTCTGACCCTTGTCAGTCCCGCTGGATGGCGGGTGGAGGGGCTTGGACTTGAACAGCTCGGGCACATCGTGGCGCTGTTGCCATGATTGGAACCTCGCGTCATGTGCGTGTTTTTGTATACGCGCGACCTGCCGACATGCGCCTGGGATTCGATGGCCTGTATGCTCGTATCCGCAACGAGCTGGGAGTCAATCCTTTGAGCGGCGATATCTTTCTCTTCATCGGAAAGGATCGACGCAAGGCCAAAGCAATCCTGTGGGATGGCACCGGACTCCTGATGTATTACAAACGACTGGAGAAGGGCCTCTTCGCACCACTCTTTGAGCCTGAAAAGTGCACTGCTCAACTGACGCTCAGTGAACTTCAACTGTTCTTCGAGGGCAGCATGCATGTCGGTAGAATCCCACTATCACCCGCAGAATTCATTCCAGAAATTGTTGCATAATCTGCCGAAATCGTGTATCCCATGATGCATGAGAGATATCGCACACATCAACGATCCTGTGTTCCTCAAGGAGATCATCTCGTCCTACGAGAAGATGATCTCCCGTCTCGTCTCGGAGCTTAAGGCCGCTCACAATGAGCTCGCTCGGCTTCGAGGTCAGAGTGCTATTGAAGCCACTCAACAGGAACTCTTCGATCTCAAAGCACGCCTGGAGTCTCTCCAGAAAAAGCTGTTTGGTTCGTCCTCTGAACGTCGTAAAGATGACGATTCTAATCCCACCGACTCTGCATCTAAGTCCTCTAAGAATGACGAGTCTCAGGACAATCCTAAGAGGAAACAGCGTGGTCACGGCCCCCGTCCTCAGCCCAGACTTCCCATCCTGGATGTGTTGCATCCCTTCGATGAGGCCGACCTCATCTGTCCGTTCTGTGGAGACCCTACCCGCCGCATGGATGGTCATGAGGCTATCAGCTATGAGGTTGATATTGTGCCTGCCCGGCTGGTGTTGAAGCGACACATCCAGCAGAAAGCTGCCTGTAATAAGGGCTGCACCTTTGAGACCGCGGACGGCCCCCTCAAACTCATCCCCGGCGGACGTTACTCCCCCGACTTTGCCCTCGATGTGGCGGCCAGCCGTTATCTGGAGCACCTGCCGCTCGAGCGTTTGCGTCACCGCTACGAGCGCATGGGGTTGACGGTCACGGTTCAGACCCTGTTTGACCAGCTCTACGCCGCCGCCCTGCCCCTGGTGCCCACCTGGGCTGCCATTCACGCCTGGCTGTTGCAGCAGGAGCAGCTCTTCGGCGACGAAACGCCCTGGCCGCTCTTCACCAAAAAAGGCAAGCAGAACTGGTACTTGTGGAGTCTCAATGCCCCGGAGGCGGTCTTCTATACCTTCGCAGATTCTCGCTCAGCCCTGATCTCCCGCTGGCTGCTTCTGGGCTTCGAGGGGTTTCTGCAGTGCGATGGTCTGGCCTCCTACAGCGCATTGGCTGTCAACGGCGGCCAGCATTCCACCAGGAAATTCGCGCACTTTATCCATACAAGTGGCAGTCTGGTGGGGACCAGCAAGCACCTCATGTCACCCATGTCGCCTCTCCCGGTCCAGATTGGCATGTGCTGGAGTCATGCCCGACGGCTCTTTCTTCCCTTTGAGGACACTTTTGTCGAGGAAACCCGCACCATTCTCCGGCTCATCCGGAGGCTTTATGCCGTTGACGACGAGGCGCGGGCGCTCGGGCGGCAGCGGGCCGGGCCGGATGCGCCGTCTGAGGTCGTGCACTACCAGGTCCTGGAGGCCCGGGCGCAGCTGCGTCCAGTGCTGTCGGCTCCAGTGGTCGCGGACATTGAGCGCTTTCTGGCTGTCCGGCACGCTCTGCCCCAGAGCGGGTTTGAGAAGGCGAAGAACTACCTGC
>JBJTQF010000261.1:0-1968 GCA_046075485.1 Myxococcota bacterium
CATCGACGAATATGATGCCCCCATCCAGGATGCGTGGGTGAGAGCCAATGAGCTCACCGAGGAGGCCATCCACCGTCTCGAAGATGGCCCCATCCGCAGCCGTCTGGAGCTCCAGCGTTTTGAAGCCCAGCAGCTCTACGATGAGGTGATCGGTTTTTACCGGGTGTTTTTAGGCAACGGGCTCAAGACCAATGACAGCTTGTATCGGGGCATCCTCACCGGCATTCTTCGAGTCGCCAAGGAGAGCCTCTTCAGCGGCTTCAACAACGTTAAGATCTGTACCATGATGGAGCAGCCCTATTCGGACGCCTTCGGCTTCACCGAAGAAGAAGTGTATGCCCTCTTTGTGAGGCAAGAACAGTTCCACCGCCTCGAGGAGGCCCGGACCTGGTACAACGGCTATACCTTCGGAACCCACACCATCTATAACCCCTGGTCTATTACCAATTTTCTGGAGTTTAAACCTCTCCACCCCAAACCCTATTGGCTCAACACCAGCGAAAATGCCCTCATCAAGCAGCTCCTCAGAAGGGCTACTCAAAATATCGGGCAGATCTTTGAGCGTCTCTTGCTTGGCGGCGACGTCCGCCAGCCCATCCGCGATGCCTTGAGTTTGGGGGATCTCGCCCGCGATGCACGAGGGCTGTTCAATCTGCTCTTTTGGTCTGGATATCTTCGCGCCGACGTCTGCGGGGTCTTGGAGAGCGGAGAAGCCATCTACGCCCTCAAGATTCCCAACCGCGAAGTCCGCACCCTCTTTCAGGAGAGCTTCCAGGAAGGACTCTACGCCGCCGCCAGTCGAGGCGGCCATTCCGTCGAACAAATTACCGAGTCGATCCTTACCGGGCACGACAAGCTCTTGCAGGTGACACTTTCCCACTTGGCATTGCATCTGATCTCATACTTAGACGGAGATCCCAACGATCCCGAAGCCTTCTATCAAGGGCTGATGCTGGGGTTGTGCGCTTGGCTGGAAGGAGAATACAAGGTCAGATCGAACCGCGAGACCGGCCTGGGCCGAGCGGATCTCCTGATCCTGCCGAAACAGCCGGGGAAAGCAGGCGCGATCCTCGAGCTGAAATCCACCCGAACCGGTCTATCGCTGGACACCCTCATCCGTCAGGGAGAACGCCAGCTCAAAAAACGCCTCTACGCTGCGGAGCTGGAGGCTTCGGGCGCATCTCCGCTGTATCGCTGGATCATCGCCTTCGACGGCAAAAACCTCAAGGTCAAGAAGCTGAGGGGGGAATAGAAGGCGGGCCGGAGACCAAGCCTGTGACCAAACAGGCTCTAAAAATGTTGGTAAGCCGAGATGCGGGGGGGGGAACGCTCCACCAGGGAATTTTCGGGCAAAAACAGGGGGGGAAGCCTTCACCAGAGCACACATACACCCATGCACACTTGCGCGGATACTCACAGATGTACAGGCAGGATCCTTCTATCAAAAGTATGCTGTGACAGTCCAGACACGAAGCTCACAAACACTCTCTGCCTGTACCAACTCATCAACATCATTTATCATAGTCATGAGAGCACTTCTGGGGTAATATCCACCGAGTGTATTCATGCAGATAGTATGTTGAAGCGGCTGGAGTAGCACCCTCGACCGCCCAGCACTCACCCCTCACGCGACACCCTTGCCTCAAGGTGGAGCCACTCCATACAGGTGGCACTCGCTTGAAAGGGTGGAACGATCCAAACCAGTCCAGCGACACCAAACTCTTTCGACAGCGGAGACTTGCTCATGCGCATGCTGATTCCTATGCTGCTCTCACTCGGCGGAGTACTGCTCACCCTTCTCACCGGCTGCTCCGATGAGCCAGAGAACCCCAGCCCCTCCGAGACCCCCAGTCCTACTGAGACCCCCGACCCCACCGACTGTCCATTTTGGGCTCCTGATGTGGATGGAGATGGCTACGGAGATGCACAGAGCACACCCGTACAGAGCTGCACCACCATCGAAGGCGC
>JBJTQF010000262.1:0-14690 GCA_046075485.1 Myxococcota bacterium
GGGTATTTCTCGACGTCCTACACCACGACGACCGGCATCCAGAGCTTTGACTACAACTGTGATGGGGTTGAAGAGTTCAGTCAAACGATATGTGGACGCAGCAATAGGACTCCACTTTCATCATCAAAGAGTGCGGAATTCAATGACGATAGCTCTTATAAGTGTACTCCGCCGAACAACTGCACTGGTTGTTACGAGTCTATTGAATACTCGTGTTCCTTCACAGTGTGTGGAGAGCCAGTAGTAGTTGTGACTCAAAAGTGTTGCAACTGCTGTGAGGAAAGTTACTGCTGGACCACAGGCACTGAATCGACCGCATCAACATGTCGGTAGGTGTCTGTTGCGGCGGGACTCAAGTGGACAAAGATTGGAAAGAGTGTGTTTGCCAAATCTGTATCCGTGATGGAGGCTGCTGCCGCGACAGCTACGGGTACGATTTGGGGAGCTTCCGGCAGGGATTCTGACCCGGCTGGAGCCCCCCCCTTTACCGCTTCACCCTCCACGTTCCCGTCACACGCGGCGGTAGGCGTCCTCGAAGCGCACGATATCATCTTCGCCCAAGTACGAGCCGGACTGCACCTCGATCATCTCGAGGTCGATCTTGCCGGGATTTTCCAAGCGGTGCCGAGTGCCCAGAGGGATATACGTCGATTGATTTTCCCCCACCAGAAAACTTTCCTCTCCCCGCGTCACGCGCGCCGTCCCTCGCACCACCACCCAATGTTCCGCCCGATGATGATGCATTTGCAGCGACAGTGACGCCCCGGGCCGCACCACGATGCGCTTGACCTGGAACCGTTCCCCCCCGTCGAGTGCGTCATACCATCCCCACGGGCGATGTTCTTTCCGGTGCGAGAGCAGCTCACTCCGTCCTGCCGCCTTGAGCTGCGCCACGATCTTCTTGACCTCCTGAGCCGCACCCCGATGCGCCACCAACACCGCATCCGGCGTCTCCACCACCACCAGCTCCTGCACCCCGAGACACGCCACCAGCCGATGGGTGGCCTCCACGTAGGTGTTTTGGCTGTCCAGAACCAGCGCATCCCCTCGCACCCGATTTCCGGCACCGTCCTTTTCGCTGAGCGTCCACAGAGCATCCCACGCTCCGACATCCGACCAGCCTCCCGAGAAGGGGATCACCACCGCACGTCCTTCTCCCTCCTGAGCCAGCAGCGTGTGATCCCCCGTGACCCGCTCCATCACCGCATAGTCGATGCTATCGGCGGGGCACTGCTCAAATGCTCCCCGGTTCAACCGGAAAAAGTCCTGATCCCCCTGCCCTGTCTCAAACGCTTCCCGACAGAAGCGGAGCATTTCCGGCTGATATCGCCCCAACATCTCCAGCCACACCGACGCACGAAAGACGAAGATCCCGGCATTCCACAGATGTTGTCCTGACGCCACAAACGCTTCTGCCCGCGTGCGATCTGGTTTTTCGACAAATCGAGCCAGCCAGCGGCCTGGCGCATGGGCCAGCTCCTCCCCCACCTCCAGGTAGCCGTAACCGGTCTCGGGAGCTGTGGGCGTGATCCCAAACGTCACCAGCTTTCCTGCCCGTGCGTGCGTGAGCGCCTGCCCAACCGCTGTGCGAAACGCCGCTTTATCCGCGATGGCGTGATCGGCGGGCATCACCAGCAGGATCGGATCCTGTCCTTCTTGTTGAGCATAGAGGGCGCTGACCGTCAGAGCGGGCGCTGTATTTCGACCCACCGGCTCGAGCAGAATACGCGACACCGGCACTCCCGCCTGCCGACATTCCTCTGCCGTGAGAAATCGGTACGTCTCATTGGTGATGACCAGCGCGGGTCGAGCCGCCATCTCTCCTGTCCCACCCAACCTCGTCAACGTCGAAGCCAGCAGCGACTGCGGCCCTAACAAGGGCAGGAGCTGTTTCGGATAGTGTTCTCGCGAGAGAGGCCAGAGCCGAGACCCCGAGCCTCCGCAGAGTACGATGGGCTGGAGATCCTCAAACGATGCGGACGTAGACGGCGCGACCACGGGCAGCTCCTGTGCGGGTGATGCTTCTTCAGGGTGGCCCCTGACAGGCGGGAGTGTAGCAGGATGCGCCGCTTCTGAGCAACGTGTACCCGCAGGATTGACCCTCAGGATTGACAATCTGGGTGCCTTCCCGCTACTGTGAAGGCGTTGTGGACTCAAACCCGAGCCTTGAGATGAACATGTCGAGCCCGACCGACCTGATTTTACCCCCGCCGGCCTTTCAAGATCCGGTGATTCGGACCACCTTATTACCGCGAGACACCAATGCTCACGGCACGATCTTTGGTGGCATCATCTTGTCACATATTGACATTGCCGGAGCGGTGGGCGCACATCGTCTGGGCATCCCCCGTGTGGTGACGGTGGCCATGAAAGAAGTGACCTTTCACGAACCGGTTTTTGTGGGCGATCTGCTGAGCCTCTACGTGTGGCCGACTCGGATGGGTCGTACCTCCGTGACCGTGCATGTGTTGGTGCATGCCGAGCGCGCGGGACGTATTGAGCCGGATGGCTTGCTCAACGCCGTGCGGGTGACGGAAGCCGACGTGACCTACGTGGCGGTGGACGAACATCGTAAGCCTGTGAGCATTGTGCAGCTCAAGCCGCGTGTGGAAGCCTTGATTGCTGCTGCTGCCGCCCGTGTCTCCAGCGCCGAGTGAGCCCTCGCTGCCTCCCGTGAGTGGGGGGGTATCCGCTGCATTTCCTCATACCTGAACTTGACGGAGAGCCCCTCATGTCCAGCCTGCTGCCGCCTCACGAGACCGCCGTGGCCTCTTCCGGAGCCCTTGAGCCTGTCGAATTGCCGCCGCCTTCGCCCCTCGAGCGTTTTGCGCAGCGTGCCACCGCATGGGCCGAGACCTGGATGCCGGATGCCTTTGTCTTTGCCCTCGCTGCCACCTGTATTGTGGTCTTGGCGGCTTTTGTGGTGGATCCGGCGGCCAGAGCAGCGCCCATGCGTGTGGTGGACGCTTGGGGGAAGGGCTTTTGGATCTTGATTCCGTTTACCCTTCAGATGTCGATGATCATCATTGGCGGTTATGTTTTGGCCTCCTCACCGCCGATCTTTCGCCTGATTACTCGCTTGGCCGGAGTGCCGCGCACCGCCAAAGGAGCGGTGTTGATGGTGGCGGTGGCTGCCATGCTCTCGAGCTTATTGAACTGGGGATTTAGCCTGATCTTCAGTGCGATCCTGGCGCGTGAAGTGGCGAGGCGCGTACCTGCGGCGGACTATCGAGCCCTGGGTGCCAGTGCTTTTTTGGGCTTGGGCACGGTGTGGGCGCAGGGGTTGAGTGGCTCCGCGGCCCTTCAGATGGCGAGCCCGACCTCGATGCCGCCGAAGCTCTCGGAGCTCTTGGGGGGGACCATTCCTTTGACCGAGACCATCTTTCGGTGGCAATCCCTGGTGTGTGTGCTCATCGAGATTGGGGTGGTGAGTGGGGTGGTGTGGTTATACGCTCCCCGTGAGGGCCGAGCGCGAACGGCTGCCTCGTTGGGCATTGACCTGGGGCCTGCCGAGCCCTTGCCATTGCCTCCGGCGAAGGTGCCCGGTGAGAAGCTGGAGCAGACGCCCATCTTGCTGTTGCCGGTGGTGTTTTTGGGGTTTCTGTATGTGGGAAATTCGTTGCTCTCACGCGCGCACAACCTGACGGAAGCCCTCAACGCCTTAGATTTTAACACCATCAACCTGCTTCTTTTGATGTTGGGGGGGTTGTTGCACTGGACACCGGCCTCTCTCATGCGTGCGGTGAAGGAGGCGACCCCTGCTGTGTGGGGAGTTTTGCTTCAGTTTCCATTTTATGCGGGCATTTTTGGGGTGATGACCGGCACCGCGCTCTCGGCGAGTATTGCCTCGGTGTTTGTGCATGCCTCGAGCCAAGTGTGGTATCCGGCCTTGATTGTATTGTACTCAGCGGTTTTGGGGATGTTTGTGCCGTCGGGGGGCTCGAAGTGGGTGATTGAGGCGCCCTACGTGCTGGAAGCGGCGCGTACTTTGGGGGTGCCAGACGGCTGGATGGTGGTGACCTACGATCTGGGGGAGGCCATTGCCAACCTGCTCCAGCCTTTCTGGATGTTGCCGATCCTGGCCTTACTGGGGTTGAAGGCCCGCGACATCATGGGGTACACCTATTTGGTGGCCCTGGTGCTGATCCCGCTGGTGGTGCTCCTGGTGACGGTCTTTAATCCGGCGCTGTGAGCCTCCTACTTTTGACCGTCCAGCTCTGAAATTCCAGCTCGGACCTTCCAGCTCGGACCTTCCGGCTCTGACCGTCCACCTTTGCGCTCCTGCTTTTGATCTTTCCACCTCCTCTCACAGCCATTCCAGCAGTGCATCGAGGGTCTCGACCGGTCCACTGTGTCCGAACACCATGCCCTCGAGGGTGGCAGCGCGGGGCTCGAGCCGGAGCGCCAAGTCTGAGAGTGCTTGTGTGGCTTGAGCGGGATCCTCTGAAAAGAACGAAGGAGGTGGTGAGATGCTGCCGTCCGTATTGGCCACGGCGGTATCTCCCATCACCACCACCCTTTCCACGACAAAGACCGCGTTGCCGGGCGTATGACCGGGGGTGAGTAGGGCTTCGACCTCGACACCCGCACCGGTTTGCACGCGCTGGCCATCGGCGAGCAGCCCGCTGAGCTGTGCTCCGGCGGGGCCTTCCGCTTGGAGAAGGGGGAGATCCTGCTCAAAGCCCCAGATCCGCGCTTGAGGAAAGAGCAGCATCCCGGCGCAGTGATCGCCGTGCCCGTGGGTCAAAAACACGTCCGTGACATCGGCTGCCGAGAGCCCTTGCTGAGCCAGCCCTGCCAACACATTGGAGCCTTGTTCATCTCCGCCTGTGTCGAAGAGAATGGCACCGTCGTCGGTCGCGTAGACAAAAGCGGCCACAAACTCATCCGAGAGGGTGATCACCCCTCCGAGATTGGAGCCGTCCTCGATGGGGGTGGTGGAGGTGCAACCCAGACCGGCGACGATCAACCCGGCCAGAAGCATGCCAGAGAGCCACGACGTGCGCATAACCTTACCTCATGCGTCCCAGAAGCCAATCGGTGGAGGGCGGATCCGATATCCGGCCTCCTTCCTGTAGGATGGTGGCAGCCCGGTTCATGTTGCAGCTCATTTTGAGACAGAGCCTGGAGCCATTGGCGAGGCCCTTGAAATTTGAAGCGACGTATGCCACCCTCAGCCCTTCTTGCGTGAGCCGGTTTAAGAGGGGGTGCTTTGCAGTGCCCCTCAACGAGAAAGGAGCGCGTGGTGGAACCTGTTTCCCTGACATTAGCCGCCCATCCTCGCCTGGAGGTCGCGGCGTTTGAGACACACCTGAGTGGCCCTTTGGAGCAGCTTCTCTCACCGCCTGCGCTTCAAGCCATGCTGGGGTACGGGGTGGACGTGCCGATGCGGAGCAGTGATGCTGTGCGGGCAGCGGTGCGAGACGTGTTACGGTTTGGTGGTTTTAAGCCGACGGGTCGTTCTAAGCCTGCCTCCGAATATTTGTTGAAGGCGCTGGAAGAGGGGATGTTGTCCTCTATTAATGCAGCGGTGGATGCGTGTAACGTGGTCTCCTTGCACAGTGGTTTGCCGATCAGCGTGGTGGACTTGGAGCGCACCCGGGGGCCGCTGAAGATTTTGTTGGCACCCTCGGGCAGCAGCTACATCTTTAATGCGTCGGAGCAGCGCATCGACCTGAGTGGCTTGCTGTGTTTGTGGGATGAGGAGGGGCCGTGTGCCAATGCGGTGCGAGACAGTCAGCGGACCAAGACTCACAGCGGCACAACTCGGACCCTCTCGGTGATATGGGGAGCCAAAACCTTACCGGGTCGAGCGCAAGAAGCCGCGCGATGGTATCAGCAGCTCTTGGAGGGGCTGGGGTGTGTATGTCGCCCGGTGGTGCTTCGAGAAGAGCCTTGAGGCGTCACCCCAAGACCTCCGGCGGGAGCGCCTTCGAGGGGGGCGTGGCAGGTGCTTCGAGCCGTCTAAGCCCCGTGTGCGGTTGACTTGCTCTTTGGAGCGTTGCTCGTTATAATCCTGTCGGCTTGAAGGATGTAATACGCACAAGGTGTCCCTTTTGCGTGCAAGATATTTGACGTCACTTCGTAGGAAAGGATGAGTGCATGGCCTTCGTTGTTGCCGAACCTTGTATCATGTGTAAGTACACCGATTGCGTCGCGGTGTGCCCGGTCGATTGTTTCTATGAAGCCAACAACTTCTTGGTGATCGATCCCGATCAGTGCATTGACTGTGGTGCCTGTGAGCCCGAGTGCCCAGCGGAGGCCATCTTTGATGCCGACAGCCTGCCTGCTCATTGGGAGCACTTTAAGGGCATCAACGAGAAGCTCTCGCAGTCGGGCCTTCCCAACATCAACGAGCAGAAGAAGCCGCTCCCGAACGCCGATCATTTTTCGGCCTTTGGCAAAGGTGGCTGGACCAAACACGGCGAAAAAGAGAAGATGCTGGTCATCAAGTGAGCGGTATCTCCGCGTTACACCCCCTTGAACCGCTCCTCGATGCGCTCTACTGCTGCCACCGCCGAATCCCAGCCCGCATAGATCTGCTGACGTAAGCCTGAGCGGAGATCTCCGGCCACAAAGAGCTGTGGTACGCTGCTCTCTCCGTGTTCGTCCGTGAGGACCGCACCTTCCGCATCGAGTGCCGCGCCCACCTGCACCGCCAGCCCATGATGATAACGCACCCCGAGCGCCACCACCAAGCGCGTGCAGGCCAGTCGTGTCCCATCCTCCAGCAGCACCGCCTGGAGTCCATCCTTACGCGCCACCCCTTCAAAACCGGCCAGCGGCGAAGCGTAAACCGGAATCCCCTGTGTCTCGAGCCACCGCTGCTGAGTCTCCGAAGCCATCAGTTTTTGCCCGTGGGTGAGCAGGCTCAAGCGGGGAGGTTGATAGCGCCGATGCAGCCGCTGGAGGGTCTCTACGGCCTGCGCTGTGTGTCCGATCACGCCTGTCTCATGTCCGATCACTCGGTGGCCATCACTTCGCAGACAGTAGAGTACCTGATTGGCATTGGCATAGGGAAAGATCGGCTCAATGGAGCCTCGGACCTCGGGCTGAAGGTCGAGCAACCCGGTGGTGAGCACCACCGCTCTTGCCGTGCGGGACTGGGGCGTCCCCACGGGCTGCCGACGTCTTACCTCCTGATGGGTGAGCTCAAAACCTTCCGGCGTGCGGGTGAGGGTCTGCACGGAGACCTTGAGCACCGTGAGCTTGTCGGCCAACGTGGGCTGCTGCTGGATCCAGTCTTGAACGGCCACCTGCTGAGCCGGAAGGGGGTGTCCAATGCCTGCAAAGCCCGGCATATCCTGGACCTCGGACACCCAGGGAGCCCGACTGCGACGGCGGGCATCCACATCTCCCAGATACCAAAGGGTCTTCAGCCCATACAGCACCGCTCGGAGTGCCGTCATGGTGCCTGCCGCACCACCTCCGACCACTGCCACATCCCATTCTTCAGACATCTTATGTGCTCCGGTACACGGGTATCATCACGGGTATCATTCTGAAGCGCTTCTACGCTTAAGCGGCATGAGGGCTTCAACTGGGGGGAAAGGATACGGAAGGATACGCAGCAGGACACTCACTCGGAAGCAGAAAGATCCGCACCTTGCGCTTGAGAAGCAGCGGAGGCGGGAGGTAATCCTTCCAGCTCCTCGACCAGCTCTTGATACAACGAGCGGGCCAGCTCTCGCTTAGAGATGCCGGGCGGAGACACCTGGATGTCCATCCGGGCCAGCTCCACATCAAAGCGGGTCTGGCTGATGGACTCGGGATCCAGCCGATGCTGAGTCAGTGCGTGCTTCAGCAAGCCGGGCTCAATGCCGATGCGGCGAGCGGTATCCACCAGATGAGGCGCGCGCGTCTGCGCATCTCGCCATAGGCCGAGGTGATAGACACAGAACAGCTCAAACGGCTCGAGACGGGAGACATCCCCCGCCAAAAGCTCGACCTCCTGATAGGTCGGATCCACCGAGCGGGTGAGTGGACGTACTTCACGCTCCGCCTGCCCTCGACCGTGACGCTCATATTGCCGGGGCGAGCGTGGACCATAAGGCCGTTGATTGCGTTCAACAGCGGCATCCCGGGAGGGCTGGCGTCCTGGACCCCGCGCATCACGCGGATCCCGCGCATCCCGCGCATCTCGCGGATCACGCGCATCAAAAGAAGTCAGACGAGGTTCAGAAGAAGGGCCAAATCCATCAAAGCGGCCCTTCACCGAATCCGAAGGAAACCGCATGGGAGGCGCTGCGGGTCGCTCCGAACGTCCGGGCTCTGCATATCGCGAGCCGGGGCGCTGAGGATCTGCCACACGACGTTCATCTCTCCGGCCTGGACCCTGACCGTGTCCATCTTGGCCGTCACGGCCACCTGCGCCGCCTCTCCAACCACCACCCCTGCTCATGTTTGAACTCCTGGTTGCATACCTCTTGATCCTCGCCGGGCGCTCGGGACTTCCCCGCTGCGGTGCCTATGCGCCGCTTCATGCGCTCCCTGCTGCCCGGTGGCAGACTCGAGGTGACTTGCTGATGTGACCCAATCGTACAGGTGATCTGTAAGCTGCGCTGCTTGTTTCGGCTGGGCACCGAATGCCTGCGCTCTGTACGGGTGAGACGTTCTTGGAGACGAGGCTCCCACACGTCGGCTGGACCGCTCCAAAAAGGCTGGAGGGCTGAGCGTGTGCTTTAGAAGTATCTCGCCGCGCCCAACTTGTCAAGGCTCTCGCCTAATTCCCACCGGTTGCAGCGTGTCTTTCTTTTGAAATTTTTGCGAAGCCGGGGACAAACTCCTGCCGAACCCAAAGTTACGCCCTTCCTGACACTCTTTACCGCTCAGACTATACCAGGACTTTCCCTGATGCTATGATGATCCAAGACCTCGGAAGTTACAGGCTAAGACAGGAGTTATGCATGAGTTCGGCGCAGCAACGTGGCGGACGCATCTACCGAAAACGAGCCACTCTCTCGATCCCACCTCGCCCAGAGCGTCCCGCGCCTGAAGCTTCCGGCTCCGCAGCGCCTGTGGCCTCCAGCGTGACGGCCCCTCCGACGCGACTGCCGGAGCCCTCCGCGACGCCGAACTCCTCTGTCGTGCTCCCGTTTAATGCTCAGGAAACCTACGCGGAGCTCCCCGTGCGCCCTGCCCCTGTCGGAGCGGTCGGAGCTGCTGGTTCTGTCGGAGCTGCTACTCCTGAAGTTGCTGCCCCAACCATCTCCCCCTTGCTCGACGACGAAGAGCTTCAAAACCTGGCCGCGTTGGAGGAGCTGCCCCTCATCGACGCTCCCGAAGCCGACGAAGCGGACCTACTAGGGCTTTCGTCACAACCTGCGCTCCAGTTGAGAGCTGAAACGAGTGCGCGTGTGTCGGATGCGGAGGGCCTGACCTCAGCGTTGGCCTCAGCGTCTGCGCAGGTGGGGTTCTCGTCCGAGGGATTGGACGGCCTGGCTCAGGGAGTCCTTACCGACCCCAGCCCGGATGATGATTGGCAGCCCCTCGACGACTGGCTCCCGGGTGATATTGAGGAGCAGCTTGAGGCGTCCCCCGATCTGCCCGAAGATCGACTGCCCGAAGACCGACTGCCCGAAGATCAAGCGGAGTCTCTCTTTCGAGATCATCCTGTACATCTGGTCGCGGAGGCGGACCCCTTGCCCTCCGTGACCTCTCTCTGGGAAGACGATGCCCCTGTCTCAGCGGCGTCGGAGCCTGCTCATCCGTTGTTGCTGGTCCTCTCGGATCAAGCGCCGGAGCTGCATGGCCTGCCGGATCCGGACCTCATCACGGAGCCGCTGGAGCCGGGGTTCACCGCTCTTTTGCAGGAGGAGGTGCTGGGTGCCACCCTCGAGGTGCCCTTACCTTCCGCCGCTGCGGCTGTGTTAGATGAGACCCCCACCTTAGCCGATTGGGTGGCACCCCTGCCCGTGCCTCAGCTCATGACGGAGCCTGTGGATGCCCTTCAGCAGTCGGCGGCGGTTCAAGCACCTCTGTATGCCCTCCTGGAGGCGTGGCGCACCCATGACGCCTACCTGTTACGGGCGCGTATGCGTGAGGCGCTCGCCGCGCATCCGCACGAGGGCTCCTTGTATGCCTGCCTTGCCATCTTTCTGCTCCAGGTGAATGCGCCCGACGAAGCGCGGAGGGTGGTCTTACATGGGCTTCAGCAAGCTCCGGCCTGTCGGATTCTGTTTGATGTCCTGCTGGAGCTTTACGTGCGCCAGGGCATGATCGAAGAAGCCCGGGGCTTACTACGTCGGCTGGCTCAGCTTCCCCCTCGGCATCCGGCCCGCATGCGGAGCTTGGTGAGGCAGGCGCTCCAGCTCGGCGAGCTCTCTTTGGCCTCCGACCTGCTGGAGCATGCCCGACGTTTTGAGCATCCCCTCGAAGGGTTGGAGGCGCTTGAGCTCGAGCTGATGGCGCGTAAGCGTTTGGTGCATGGGGTGGCCATGCGGACCCTGGAGGACTTGCGCATCTCGTATTTAGAAACGCCGCTGGCGCTGCTGCATCAACAGCTTGAGGCGTTGGTGGAGCCTTCCGATCCGGTCTCTCGGCGAGGTATGGTGCGCTCCCTTCAGCAGCTCGTCTCGGGCCTGCGGACCTCTTTGACCACGGCCCCGGAGCTTCGCTGAGCCACCGCTGGGGGCCTCGAACCTGGCCCGCGTGGTGAATGACGAGAGACTTGATTCCCAACGCACTTGGCGCTACAGTGCTGACCCAGCATCGCTGTTCTCATCGATCTTCTGCCGCTGCTCGAGGCCATGTCCCATGTGTCTGCCGCCTTGGTCTCTACCGACCCGTTATCGCCGCTGGACCTATGGCCTGGGTCTGGCGGGTATGATGTCTGCGTGTGTGGGGCACCCTTCTCCTTCTCTTCAGACGCGCCCGGTCTCTCTTCAGCAGGGTTTGGCCGAGCTCAACCGCGAGCTGTTGCGCAATCCCAACGCACCGGAGCCTTATTGTGGTTTGGCTCAGGCATATCTTGCCCTGGGGCATCTGGAGCATGCGTTGGAAGCGGCACGGACTGCGGCCTCTCTCTCTCCTCCATTAGCGCAAGCATACGTATTAATAGCGGAGGCGTTGCTGCGCCTGCATGTCGAGAGTGCTCCACTTTCAGAGGCTGAGCTGGAGGAGGCGCATCGGGCGATGGCGCGGGCTGTGGAGCTGGCACCTTCGGAGCCTCATGCCCTCGAGGTGGCATTTGAGCTGGCGCTGTTACGTTTTGACGTGAAGGCCGCCGAAGACTTCTTGAATCGTCGCGCTCATTTTGAGCGGGATCCGTTAAACCTCTCGTCCATGCGAGGCCGTCTCTTGTTGTACCGGCATGAGTTTGAGGAAGCCCGGCGTTATTTCCGCTTGGCGTATCAGCGTCAGCCGGATCATCGCTGGGCCGCCTTTGAAGCCGAAGCCACCTTCTTGATGGGGGAGGACAGCGAAGCCCTGGCCCTGTACGAGTCGGTGCCGGATATTGCCCTTCAGCAAGACGACCGGCTGGTGCTGAGCATCTTGGCGTTGCGTCGAAACGAGCTTGACGAAGCCCTGGTCCAGCTTCGTGCGCGGGCGATCCCGGCGGGTCGAGAGCCGGCTGCTCAGACCGATCTGGTTTTGGTCGAGGAAGTGAGGGCCGGTCAGCTCAAGCCCAATGCGGTGGCTCACCTTTTTGAGTCTCGGTTGGCCATGCGTCTCAACGACTTGGACCGGGTGGAGCAGAACCTTCGTCGAGCCCTTGATATTGATCGTCGTCTGCCTCATGCACCGGAGGCGTTGGCCACCTTATTGCTCAACGACCGTAAGGATCCGCGTCAAGCGATCAAGGCCCTGGCCGACGCCCCTTCCAATACGGCCACATACGAGCGTTATTATGTGGCGGTGGAGGCTTTTAAGCAGCTCCAGGATGCGATTGGAGCCCAAGAAGTCTTGCGGGAGTTTGTGGAGCTGGTGGCCCTCGACGTGGAAGCGGATCGCCGTGCTCAGGCGGAGGAGGCTCTCGAGACGATGGTGTTGAGTCTCCCGGTGCCTTCCTTGTGGCGGTTCCTGCTGGACTTGTATCAAGAAGACTACAACTCCAACGCTGTCTTGGAGTCTTGGGAGCGCCTTCGGGGTGAACATCCCAAGCTCGACATTGCCTTTTTGACCGCCACGGGGGAGGCATTATTGCATCTCAACCGGCTGGATGCGGCGGAGCGGCTCTTGCGCACTGCGCTTCAGCGTGAGCCCACCCATGCGCAGCTCTTGTTATTGCTTGCGAAGCTGGCGGAGACCCAAGCGGATCTGGAGCTGGCTGAAGAGGTCTACCGCCGGGTGACGGTGATTCATCCGTCGGAGCCGACGAGCTGGCTCTCGTTGGGGGCCTTTTATCTGGGTCAAAAGTCGTGGACGGAGGCCCTCAGTGCTTTTGAGGAGGTCTTACGGCGGGAGACCGATCATGCTGAGGGGCTTGCGGGGGCGGCGCGGGCGCTCATGGGGATGAAGCGGCGGGATGAGGCGCTGGCCTTAGCGCGGCGTCTGACAAATCTGGCACCGGGAAGTCTCAACAACTGGCTCTTACTGGCCGAGGTCGCTGCGGATGCTCGTCGTTATGACGAGCAGGAGCAGGCGTTGAGGCGGGCGGTGCATCGGCATGCTCAGCTCGCGGAGGCGTGGCATGCCCTCGCTCGTTTTTTGCTCTCGGCACCGGATCCGCGTTTTCGTAAACCTGAAGAGGCCCTCAGCATCTCTCGTACTGCTGTGGAGCTCTCGAAGAACCGTGATCCGCTCCAGCTCAGCACCTTAGCCGATGCGTATTTGGAGCTCGGACGCCCTCAAGATGCCCTTCCGGTGATTGAGCAGGCCCTCGCGCGGCGTCCCGAGTCGGATGCCCTTCATCGTCAGCGTCGTCGAGCCCGAAATGCCCTCGAGAGTGCTACCTCGAGCACTGGCAACCTTCCGTGAGGGTGTGAGCCCTTTTTTGAGGGGTGTGGTTTTCTCCTGCCTTCCGCACATCAGCGCCCGTCACTTCCCCCTTTACTAAAATTCCTGCTAGAAAAGAATTTTGAGCCGCTTTATTCTTCCTCTGTAAGGAATGAATACAAAGCCGATCTATTAGGTGAGAGATCTCCTCCCGGTGTCTCGCCTGTTGATAGACCTCCCATAAAGGAGCACCCCATGAACATCCAGCAGCGCTTTAGCGATCCGGACTGGCTCTACCATGCCACACACTCCGGCCCCGCAACAGTCGAGGCGCTGGCCCAAGTAGCCCAAGCTCGTCCTGAAGAGCTCAGCCTCGAGGAGCTGGAGCCCGACTTCGGAGATGGCTTGGATGAAGACGCCCTCGAGGATGTCACGGTAGAGCTGATGCTCGCCGACGATCATAACGAGGACGTCGATGAGGAAGAGCTGATCCCCACCATCTCATTCCCGCCGCGTGCTGAGATCGTGGCCCGCATCACCTCGTAATCCGCTCGATCTGCCTGAATCCTACTTGTCGGGCCAATCATGATTCGCCCCTACCGGACAACTCCACCACAATGGGTTTTAGGACCGGTCGATAGGCTTCATCACAGATGCTGGCATTGACAAAGAGGGTTCGCCCTCGTTGCTGCTGGCCGTGGCCCTCGTGGATGTGGCCAAAGACGTGCAAGCGAGGTTCGATGCGCTCGACGGTCTCGAGCAGAGCCTCACAGCCGACGGATTTGCTATGCTCGACCTTATCCATGATCCCAAAGGGGGGGCCGTGGGTAATCAGCACGTCGGTATGGGAAGGAATGAGCTTCCAGCGGTCGTGGAGCTCTTGACGGGTCTTGAGGTTGAAGGCCCAGTCGCAGAACCAGGGTTGCCAGGGGCTTCCCCAGAAGTGGAGCCCTTCCAGCTCGCACCCGCTGTCTTCCAGATAGTGGAGCTCGGCCACCAGAGCGCGGGCCAGCTCGGGCTGACGCTGAAAGAGCCAGTCGTGATTGCCCGCCACCAAGATCTTATGGCGATGCGGCTGGTCGAGCAGCCACGTCACGGCGTCCTCTACCTCATACGTGCGGCCTCGCCCGGTGAGATCTCCCGCATGGATGAGCACATCCCCCGGGGGCACCTCGATGCCCTGGTGTTGATTGTGGGTGTCCGAGATGCACACGATCTTCATACGTTGGCGCTCCTGTACAGGCTGAGCTGGCAGTATACGCTGGGAATAGGACAAAAAAAAACCCCGAAGAACCAAAGTTCCTCGAGGCTTTTACGGCACGTTCAAGCGACGTGACTCAAGACGAGCCGTGCTCAGTTCTTGGTCAGCGAGCCATTGACGAACTCAGAGGTGCAGGAGTAACCGAACTCGGTGTCCTCAACGGTCACAGAACCGGAGGCCACCAGCTTGGCGGTCTCACCTTCGGCAACGTAGGTCAAGATGAACTCGCCGGTGGTGGTCACGTAATCAGAAGGCTCTTCGGTCTCGCAGGTGCCCTCGGTGCCAGCCTCCTTCAGCTCGGTGCCGTCGAAGCTAAAGCCGGTGTCACAGTCACCACCATCGACGATCAGGTCGAACTCGGTGCCAGCGGCAAAGGTGATGCTTTCACCCGCCAGTTTGATCTCGGTGATGCCCAAATCACCACAATCAGACTTGAGGACAGAGCCCTCATCGTAGGTCCAGGTGCCGATGATGTCGTCGGCGGTGGGGCCGCAGCCAGCGATGAAACAAGCAGACAAGGCGAGAAGGGAGGAAAGCTTCTTCATGAAAATCG
>JBJTQF010000263.1:0-1165 GCA_046075485.1 Myxococcota bacterium
CCCTGGTCCAGCCTCCAGGCCAGAGTTGTTATGTCTTTGTGTGTGGATTTCGCGGCGAGCTGGAGCCCTGGCAGCGTCTGCCCGGCGAAGCCTGGCTCAAGGCGATGGAGTGCCATACGACGGAGGGCCAGTGCTTTCTGCTGCTGCTGGTGGAGAACCTCGGCACGACCCCACGTTTTGCGGCGGTCGTAGAGGATCCGGTGGGACAGGTGTTGGCGCAACAACTCCCACTTGTGTTCGATCAGCTCTGGCTGGGGCTGGAGGCGGTGTTGCCTCAGAAATCCATTTCTGCAACGTCTCAAGCGACCTCCGAGTCGGCGGGCGCGACTGAGTCGGGGCTCGCATCTGCGGACGCACCTGGGCCTGCACGCGCGCACACGGGAGAAGTGGTAACGTGGCATTGGAGCAGTCGGAAGGGCTATACTTATGCCCGTGAAAGCTGGAGCTGTTGTGGAGCAAACGGCTCTATTTTGCAGTGCTCTCGCACCCCTGGACGCTATCATCCGGGGCGACCTTCCGGTTCGGGCAGTCGTCGCTCGGGAGGTGGGGGATACGGATTTTGGAGCTGCTGCTGGCGGGCTCTACACGAGCCGGGCTGCAAGGATGAAGATGCACTGGAGGTGGCGTTTTCGGAGTGAGCCCCAGCACCTTCAGCTCCAGGCCCGTCTGCTCAGCACTCGGGTTTGGCGGTGAGGGGGGTGTCGGCGTATTCCAAAGCGGCTCGAGCTGACCTTCTGGCATGGGGGGCAGGAGCAGCAGCACCAGCAGGCGCTGAGTCTGATGCGCCAGCAGCTCCTTCACTTCCTGAATGAGCACTGAAGGCTCTGGCGTACAGCAGGCAAAAGACGGCAGGCCAGGATCACAGGCGTCTGGCTCAAGGGCGGAAGAAGCCAGGGTCTGCGAGAGAGAGGTGAGCAGGTGTGCAATGAAGGCCGACGCTTGCGAGCTGGCCAAGAGCACCGCGATGGGCGAACGATAGAGCGGCGGTGAAGCAGGGGGCACCCTTCAAAGTCTTTCCAGGAGCACCTTGAGCCGACGTAGATCTTCTGCGGAGAGTCCTTGTAATCGGGCCTCCGCCGGGAGTCCTCGCAGCCTCTCCTCGACCGACGCACGCTCAATCACGTTGCGGGTGTGTTCCCGCAAGAAGTCTTCGGCTGTGAATGGC
>JBJTQF010000264.1:0-12716 GCA_046075485.1 Myxococcota bacterium
TCATCGGGCATGAGGGTTCTCCTTCAAGACACGGATAAGGCGTTCCAGGGCGGAAAGCGCCAGCTTTGACGCACCTGCCATCGGATTCAACGTCCTAGACTTGAGTTTAACACGAGGCTTTGAGGCTGCACAGTTTTTCCAGCACCGGAGAGAACCCTGCTTCCCCTCGACCACCCATCTCTGCCCCACTGCGCAGCGAGTCCGCTGAAGCTGGCCTGCCCCCTGACTCCGCCCGCTCAGATGAGAGCTTGCAGCTTGCCTGCCGCAGTGGTATGTTGAAATAAGCGAAGAAAAGGAGCAAGCTCATGGCACAGCGCATCGATCCGAGGGGACATCACGGCAGGGGCTCCGTCAACAATCCCACGGGCCGGTTTCAGACCCTCACCACCGACCCCTTCGACGATGGCTGGGGCACCTGGGATGAGACCTTGGGCCAAGCGCCTCCCCCGCTCCACACCCGCCTGCACGCGGAGCACAGCCGCAGCATTCTCAGCCACAACGACTCCCCCGATCTGCCCTTTGCGCAGTCCATCAATCCCTATCAAGGATGTGAACATGGCTGCACATATTGTTATGCTCGTCCTACCCATGCCTACTGGAACCACTCCCCCGGACTGGAGTTCGAGACCGAGATCTACTACAAAGCCGATGCACCCGCGCTGCTGGAAGAAGCCCTCCGTAAGCCCTCCTATCAGGTCCAGCCCACCTTGTTGGGTGCCAATACCGATCCCTATCAGCCCTCCGAGCGTAAGCTGAGCCTGACCCGCCGCATCCTCGAAGTCCTGCTGGCCTTCCAACATCCGATCCGCATCATCACACGCTCGAACCTGATCCTGCGCGACCTCGATCTGCTAAGCGCTCTCGCCGAGAAGCGCCTGGTCGCCGTGTTTATCTCCTTGACCACCCTCGACCGGCAACTCGCCCGGCAGATGGAGCCTCGAGCCCCCACCCCCTCTCGCCGCCTTGAAGCCATTCGTCAGCTCTCCGAAGCTGGCATCCCCATCGGCGTCATGACCGCCCCCTTGATTCTCGGGCTCAACGAACCGGAGCTGGAGCAGCTTCTCGAAGCCGCCCACGAAGCCGGAGCCACCCGCGCTGGATATACCCTCCTGCGCCTGCCCCACGAAGTCAAAGACGTGTTCCTGCCCTGGCTCGCCCGCACCTACCCCGAAAAAGCAGGCCGCGTGGAAGCCTTGATCCGCTCTTCCCGAGGAGGCACCCTCAATAAATCCGAGTTCGGCACCCGCATGCGAGGAGAAGGCCCCTTCGCCGAGCTCGTCCGCAAACGCTTTCACCTGACCTGCCAGCGCCTGAGACTCAATCAGGAAAAAGTCATCCTGGACGACAGCCGCTTCGCCCCTCCACCCAGAGCAGGCGATCAGCTCTCCCTCTTTGGATTTCGCGTCTAAAAGCAGCACCGGATAAAGCAGCACCAGATAAAGCAGCACCGGATAAAGCAGCACCAGCCTCGATGCGCCACGAGCCCGTTCTCAGCCCTCACGCTTGCGCGCCCACACCTGCCAGAGCGGTTTGGACCACCGAAGCGCCCCAAAGCGGCTCCAGAGCACCAGCAGCAGCACCAAGTAGAGCGCCAGCCCTCCCACCACCTTCCAGCCCGCCGCTGGATAACCATCCGGCCACGCCTGCGTCGCGAGCGGCAACACCACGATCATCAACGGCACCCCCAGCACCGCTGCCACCGCCGAGCCCACCACCGCACTCGTCGCCGTCGGCCCCTTGAGCTGTGGATCCAAGATCCGAACCAGCGCCAGCCCCGTCGGAAGGGTTCCCGTCGCCGTCCCAAAAAAGTAGATCGCCTGCTCAAAACGCGCCTTTGTAAACGCTCGCGAGCCCAACCACAGGCAGGTCACCATCGTCAACAGCCCCCCCACCGACGTGATCAGCAACACCTCCGCCCAGCTCGACTGAAACACCGAGAGCTGAATCGCCGAGAGCGCCGCCACACACGTCACATCCACCACCGAGCTGGCGATGCTGTTGAGCTCCTGCCGCTTGAGCACATGCGCCCCCCCCACCTTCGGCAGCAGCCCACGCACCGTCAGCGCCACCGCCATTGCCACCAAAAAGTGAAAGCCCCACACCATCGCCTGAAGCTGAGGCTTCCCCTGAAGCAGCTCCGCCAACACCGCCACCAGCTCATACGTGATCAGATACACCACCCCGATGGCCGCCAGATGGATCGTCAGCGGCTCCAGCGCCCCGTTTTCGGCCATCGGTCCCGCGCTCGAGTGCTCAGCGGAGCTCTGCTCCGTCTCCTCAGCAGGCTCGAACCACCCTTGACGGCGACCGTACATCACCAGCGGTACCCCCACCAGCCCACACCACAGAAAACCCAGCGCCGCAAAGATCAGCCCAAGCTGACCCCCGTCCACAAACCCGGTCGCCTCCCACGCTCGCCCCATCGAGAGCGCCTGGCCCGGCCCCTGATTAAACGCCAGCGGCAGCAGCAAACCCAACCCCGGATGATGATTCCCACCTAAATGGTTCAGAATCAACACGATCAGGAGCCCCAACAAGCCCTGCATCACCGCTGAGACCCCAATCCCAAACCCCATCGAGATCGCATTCGGTCCTCCCCCTTCTCCCTCTGACACCGGCTGAAGCCCCACCGCAATAAACGTCAACGCCAGCCCGTGATAGACCATCGCCTCGAGCGTCGGGATGTCGAGCGGGAGCCAGCCCAACACGCTCGGCCCCGCCACAAACCCCATCAGCCCTGCCACGATAGAAGTTGGCACCCCGAAGGTCGCCATGACCGGAAACACACGCCGAAGCAACCCGGCACACGCCATCAACGTCATCAGGATCAGCACACTGACCGCTGCACCGCTGGCCCAAAACTGCATGAGATCTCCCCCTTCTTGGTGTCACGCAGGCGCGTGAGCAAGCACTGTGGACTTTTTTTACCTGAAATCGCTCCATCAGGGCTTGACTCTATCACACCCGCACATTCTCTCAAGCCCTTCTCCCACAGATCATGTCCGCCTGGAGCAAAGCGTCTCGTTCGCCGGATCTCCTCCGCCAGAGAGATTGCAGGAATCCGCCACCCTGCATACAATACAGCCTCCTTTTACCCTCAGCGTACCCTCAGCGGAGGTTCGAGCATGTCCGATCCACGTCGTCTGACGAGCCCATATCAGCCGATTTTGGGGCCTCCCGCTTGGCCGCTCATTGGTCATGTGCCCTACTTGGGCCGCTTTGAAGGCCCCAGCCGCGCCTTTGAAGCCGCCTTGAGGGAACATCGTCCGCTGGCCCGCATCCGCTTACCGGGTGTCACATTTTATGTGACCGATGATCCCGACGTGGTGCAAGCCGTCGCGCAGCAGCCCTCCACCTTTCAAAAAGTGGTGCCCCTCAGAGGGCGAGGTCCCCTCACCGTCATCCGGCAAGGACCGGCGGGTGAAGGACTCTTCTCCACCAGCGACACCGACTTGATCTGGCAACAAGCCCATCGCATCCTCCTGCCTGCCATGAGTCCGCGAGCACTTCGACAGTATTATCCGTGTTTCGTTCAGGTGGTCGAAGAAGCCATGCAGGTCATGCATGCCCAGCCTCCTCAGCAGCCGGTGCCGATCACCGACCTGCTCACCCGCTTGACCTTTGAAGCGGTGGCTTTTGCAGGCTTCACCACCCGCTACCATTGCCTGACCGGGCCTTTTTCTCCCTTCCTGGACGCGATCATCAAGCTGCTCAAGATGAACCAGAAAGTGCTGTCCGAAGTGCTCCCCGAGTCCTTCAAGCCCTGGCGGGTGGAACGTCGCCGTCAGCTCGACCAGATCGTGACCGATACCGTCGATGCCATCGTCGAGCAGCGCCACGCACGCCAAGCTCGAGGCGAAGCGGTTCCCCACGATATCCTTCAGATCATGCTGACCTCCAAAGACAAGGTGACGGGCCAGCGGCTTCCCGACTCCAATATTCGAGCGCAGCTTATCACTCTGTTGGTGGCAGGTCATGAAACGACCAGCGGCATGCTCTCGTATGCGCTGTATTATCTGATCAAAAATCCCCACGTCGAAGCCAAGCTCATCGAAGAAGTGGATCGGGTGCTCGGACGTGACTTCTCTCGCCTGCCCACCTGGGAAGACATGGAGCAGCTCGACTATACCCTCCGCGTGCTGCGTGAAGCGTTGAGGCTCGATCCCACCGCACCGATCTTCAGCAAGACCTGCATGACCTCCACCACCCTGCTGGAGCGATATGCGCTCGAAGCGCCTGCCACCGTGCTGGTCATCCTGAGAGCCCTGCATCGTAATCCTGCCCATTGGGAGGATCCCGAACGATTTGACCCAGACCGGTTTCTCCCGGATGCCGTGGCCAAACGCCATCCACACGCTTACCACCCTTTTGGGATGGGCGCTCGAGTCTGTATTGGCTCTCAGATCGCCTTGCTCGAAGGGCGCTTGGTGCTGGCGCGGCTTTATCAGCAGTTCCGGCCTCGGCTGGCCGATCCGACCTATACCCTCCGCCATGCTGAAAATCTGACCTTAAAGCCAGCGGGATTTGAGATCTTCCTCGAGCCACGGGCGGAGCTGAAGGGGGTCTTTCCGGTCTCCCGGGTGTCTGCTCAGCCTTCCACTCAGCCTTCTGCTCAGTCTTCCACGCGCGCGCGTGAGACGATGGAGCCTCAACAGCTCCTCGAGCAGGCCCACGACAGCGCTCAGGGATTGTTGGTGCTCTATGGATCCAACATGGGCACCAGCCAGGAGCTGGCCGAAGAGCTGGTTCGTCACTGTCACGGACTGGGGCGAGCGGCATCTGCTGCGCCTCTCGACGACTTCGCCGAGCGCCTCCCGTTGAATCGGGCCCTGGTGGTCATCACCGCCACGTATAACGGCTTACCCCCGGACAATGCGCGTCGATTTGCCGAGTGGCTGGAAGATCCGCAGCAGCCAGCCGATGCCCTTCGAGGCTTGAGCTATACCGTGCTGGGCTGTGGCAATCTCCAGTGGCGTAACACCTTTCAGAAGTTTCCGCAGCGGGTCTTTGAGCGTCTTCAGCAGCTTGGGGGTGTTCCGTTCCATCCTTTGGGGAGTGCGGACGCCGATGCCGACTTCGACCACCTGGTGGCGCAGTGGCTGAGCACCTTACATCCGCTCTTGCCGGAGATGTTACCGGCCCTCGACCCTGTCCGTGCGGCTCAAGCCTCGATGCGGCCTGCCGTGACCCTCTTGCCGCCGGGGGCCGAGCTGTCGAGCCCTTCGGAGTGGGTGGAGGCGGCGTTGAGCAGCGATCAAGCCTTCACCGCGCACCTGGTGCAGCAGCGGGAGCTTCAGCATGCAGCGTCTGGGCGTTCGACTCGGCACATCCTCCTGCGGGCGGAGGCGTTGAAGACGAGGCCAGCAGGTTTACACCTCGACTGGCAGCCGGGGGATCATGTGGCGCTCTGGCCTCACAATCCGCCTTCGGAGGTGGAGCGCTTGGCGCGGCGTCTGCGTCTGGACTTGGAGCAGGGGCTTGAGCTTTCGCAGGCTTGGCGGGGAATTCCGGCGGGGCTTCGCCTGAGCGTGCGCAGGTTGTTGACCCAGGTTTTGGACCTGACGGGACCGGTGGAGCTTGCTCAGCTCACCGATCTCCTGGCGTTGTGTTCATGTCCGCCTGAGCAGCGGCTGCTTCAGCGTCTGCTGGAGCCGGAGACCTACGCCCGTGAGGTGGATGCGGCTTCGTTGGGTTTTGTGACGTTGTTGGAGCGGCTGCCGTCGGTCTCGTTGGACCTCTCGCGGCTGATGGCGATGAGGGGGAGGCTTAAGCCGCGTCATTATTCGTTGGCGGGGGCGGTGTCGCCGGAGACGCTCGAGCTGGTGGTGGGGGTGGTGCAGCGGCCCTCGGAGGGTGTTTCGAGGCGAGGGCTGGCCAGTGGTTGGTTGGCATCGTTGTCGGAGGGTGATGCGGTGCGTCTTCAGCTTCAGCGTGCGCCGACGTTTCATCTGCCCTCGGATCCGCGTGTGCCCTTGCTGTTGGTGGGGGCGGGGACGGGGTTGGCGCCGTTGCGGAGCTTCTTGTGGACCCGGGCGCAGCAGCAGGCGCGAGGGGAGCGGGTGGGGAGTACGTGGCTGGTGTTTGGGTGTCGTCGGCCTGATCACGATCTGCTCTTTGCGGACGAGCTGGTGGCGTGGCAGCAGTCGGGGGTGTTGAGTCGGCTGCTGGTGGCCTCATCGCGAGTGCCGGGGGAGCCTCGTGTGTACGTGCAGGATCGGCTGCTTGAGCATGCGGAGGAGGTGGCGCGGCATCTCGAGGCGGGGGCATACATCTATATCTGTGGTGATGCGCAGCATATGGCGACGGGGGTTTTGGATGCGCTCAACCGGGTGCTGTGTGAGCAGGGGGGCTTGACGGTCTCCGAAGCGGCGGAGCGGCTGGAGCGTTGGCGGCGCTCGGGTCGGTTGTGTTTGGATGTGTGGAGTCTTGCGCCTCGTCCGTCGCATCCGGCGTGAAGGGTGTGGAGACGGGGTGTGTATGATGGGTGTGTATGATGGGTATGGAGACGGGGGGCCTTGTGGCCGGTGCATGGCTGCGAGGCGGGGCTGGATCCTTTGTTTTGGGGAGTGGAGATGTCAAGTTCTCGAGCGACGGGAGGGGTGTTGAGTCATACGATGGCGACACCATTGGGGCCACTGACGTTGGTATTTGAGGGGGAGGGGAGCTTAGTGCGCACGCATTTTGGCGATGCAGTGCCGGAGCCGATGCCGGAGCAGGGGGGAGTGCGTGAGGTGCATGAGCAGCTCGATGCGTATTTTCGGGGGGAGCGTCGGCGGTTTGAGGTGCCTTTAGCGCCGGTGGGCACGCCATTTCAGCGGCGGGTTTGGGCCTTGCTTCAGGAGATCCCGTATGGTGAGACCTGGAGTTACCTGGAGCTGGCGCGGCGCTTGGGGGATGTGAAGGCCATTCGAGCGGTGGGGACGGCGAACGGAGCCAATCCGATAGGGATTTTGATTCCGTGTCATCGGGTGATTGGCAGTGACGGTACGCTGACGGGTTATGCGGGGGGGTTGGAGCGGAAGCGGGCTTTGCTGGAGCTGGAGACGGGGCGGACGTGGAGCGGTGGAGTGCGGGGCAGGGTGGAGCGTGAGCAGGGGGCTCGTCAGGAGACACTTCCCCTGTTTCCGGATCGGATCTTTTGAGGGAGGGGGTGGGCTTGCCTGGAGGCGACCTGGGGGCGAGCGGGTAGCGTGTGGGGGTGCGCGGGTAACGTGAGGGGGGTGCGCGGGTAACGTGTGGGGGTGAGGCGTTTTGGGGTGTATACGCTTCTTGTTTTGCTGGGAGCCCAGGTCATTCCCTGAGACAGTGGATGGGAATGACCGGTTGTCGTCAACGGCCATGAGAGATTATCTGCTTCGGGCTTGCCCTCTGTCTGATTTTGATTCATGTTTTGAAGAGCATTGGGGAGAGCGCCCGGGAGGTTTTTCTCCATCTGTAGTGCTGGATGTGGATTCTGTTCCTCACAGAAGAGCGACTCGTTGTTTATGATTGTATCCCTGCTGACCCTGCTGACCCTGCTGGGGCGGTTGCGGCGAGCTGCTCCGCCTCTTGAGTTCGGTGAGCTTCGGCGTGCCTGTATGCAGGGCGAAGCGTGGGCCATGCGTGCCTTCGTGGAGCGTTACGAGAACCTCGTGTGGCATACGGTGATGGCGTATATGTCGGGGGCGACACGCGAGGACCAAGAAGAGGCGGTTTCGAATACGTTTTTTGCCCTGCTGGGTCAGAATGCGCAGCTTTTGGGGCGTTATGATGCGCTGAGGGGGACATCTCCGGAGGGTTATATTCGGCAGCAGGCGATCTTTCAGGCGCGGAATCGGCAGCGTCTGCGTTCCAGTGTGGTGCGTCGAGTGGAGACCTCGCTGGAGGGTTTCGTCACTGAGGCGGGGCCGAGTTTTCAGCTTCCGTCACCGGCTCCGGGGCCGGAGCAGAGCTTGCTTCAGGCGCACGAGCTGAGTCATTTTCGCCAGCGGTTGGTGGAGCGGCTGAGTCCGGCGCTTCAGTTGACCTTCGAGCTGCTGTACGAGCGGGAGCTGGAGCCGGTGGAGGCGGCGAGTGTGTTGGGGTGTTCGATAGAGAATCTTTATGTGCGTAAGAATCGGATTGCGCAGACGGTGCAGCAGCTTCTGCGAGTGCGGCGGGGGGAGGAGGCTCAGGCATAGGGGCTGAGTGGGTGTGCGGCGTCTCTGCGATTTTGATCCTGCTTGTGCGTTTTTGGGTGGTCGGCTACAGTCCTACCTTGAGGGATCCTCTACTCCTGAGCGGTGATGTTCTTCCTGTGCGTGAGCGTGCGTGAGCGTGTGTGGGCCTGTCTGAAAGATGCTCCCCTTAGTTTTGCCGAGCCTATTCGACCGACCTTCACAGGAGTGCGCCGCGATGACACGGGAGAAGCACGAAATGGCGTATTATTCAGATAGAAAGCCCCGAGCTGGACCGCGATGAGAAGGAGGTTGCCATGTACGCCGAGCTCACTTACGACGAATGGGCCAAAAACCTGCGAGAAGAGGGTCAACGAGAGGGAATCCGAGAGGGACGACGCGAAGGCTGGCTTGAAGGAGTCCTGGAAGGGAAGCTGGAGAACGCCCGCGATACCATTTTCCGACTCTATCGGAATCGGCTGGGCGCAGTGCCTGCCTCCATCGAAGCGCAGGTGAAGGAAATTCGGCAGTTGGAGCGGCTCGACGCGCTGGTGGAGCTGCTGATCTCTGCTCCGGCCTCTGCCGAGCTGGAAGCTCAGGTGCTCAACGCCCTCCAGGAGCCGACATCGATCCGTTAGACCTTGCCTCGTTTGATGGTGTATCGGCTACCCGTACAGTACCCCCTAGACCTCTTGGTCTATTGCCTCCCTGCCTTTGCGGAAATTCCCTCATCGGTGTCGCATGGAGTCCTCGTTCCGGCAAAGCGTGACTGATAGAGAGATCAACATTCACTTGAAGAGACACTTCCGGTTCTGATAAGCTGGTGCGTGAGATGCATCCTCCCCGGAGATTCGAGGTCGGTCTAACCACTGTGAGATCATCCCTCGTAAGAAGTTGATCAGATGTCAGGTGGCACGCCATGTCAAGTCTGGAGATCGAAAAACTCGGGCCATACCGCCTGCAAGAGGTGATCGGAAACGGTGGTATGGCCAAGGTCTACCGTGCCACCCAAGAGGGAGATCATGGCTTTAGCAAACCCGTCGCCCTCAAGCTGCTCAAACCTCAGCTCGCCGCAGACCCGGACGCAGTGGATGCTTTTATCAGTGAAGCCCGCCTCGGAAGCCTGCTCAGCCACCCTCACATCGTAGCCGTCCTGAACTTTGGTCAGCTCGAGCAATACTATTTTCTCGCGATGGAGTTAATGGAAGGGCCCACCCTCTTTGAAGTGCTGACCTGCCATCAGCGACTCCAGCGGCGTATTCCCCCCGCCATTGTGTTTCAGCTCATCCGACAAGTGTGTGAAGGACTGAGTTTCGCGCATCAGGCGATGGACCGGACTGGACAGCCCCTCAACGTCATCCATCGAGATCTGAAGCCCTCCAACGTGCTGTTGAGCTGGCATGGAGTGGCCAAGCTGGGGGACTTCGGCGTCGCCCGGGCGGAAAGTAATCTGTTGCATACCCGTGTGGGAGGTGTGGCCAAAGGCACGGCGCAGTACATGGCCCCCGAGCAAGCCTGGGGCGAGCTGGAGCTCACCCCCCGCACCGATTGCGCTGGGGTTGAGGCTGCTGCACCTGCTCCACTTGCGGCATCCGTACCAAGCAAAGAGCCCCCAAGCCATGTTACGCTTAGCCCAAGAAGCTCGGCTTCAAGAGAGCATCGATGGGCTGCCTGAGATGGCGGGTCGAGCCACGGTGCAACATCTGCTCACCCAGCTCCTGCAAGCGGAGCCCGCGCGGCGTTTTGACTCCGCCGAAGCCTTGTCACTGGCCCTTGAAGGACTCCAGGCGCTTTACCCACCGATTCGGTTGGTTCCGTGGCTACAAGAGCTGCGTCAGGCGGGGCTCCACCCCAGCGCCCAAGTAGGCGTCAGCGCCGCATCTGAAAATGTATCCGGGAAGGGAGAAGGCCGACCCTCTTCTGGCAAGCGTCTCGCCACCACGCCGGAGTCCGGCTCTCAGCCCCCTGCTGCCCAGCTCCTGGCGACCCCTGTTCCATCCTCTCAACCCTCTGTTCTAAATCCAGTGCCCAGCGGAAGTGCCTCACGGGAGCACGTTGATGAAAATCTCCCCAGTCGGACCCTGGCCATTCCTGCTCCATCTGAGCGTGCTCCCAGACCTCCGTCCGCTCCAGCAGTAATGACGTCAGCGGTAATGACGTCAGCGGTCATTGAATCAACCCTGGTGGTCACCAAGGGGCGCACGGCCTCGGAGCACTTACGTCTGGAGGGCCAGCAGCCCCATGACCCAGCCGACAACGCACGCACGGAGCTCTTGAGCCAAGCAGAAGTGGCGGAGCAGATGCGTCTTGCCCGCGTCGAGCTGGAGGAGACGACCCATCCTCAGCCCGTGTCCAGGCGTATGCAGGAGGTGCCGTCCCACTCCGGGCAAAACTCACCGGGCTTGCAGGATTCACTCTCCATCCACATGCCGATGGTCGAGTGGCCCGAGGAGAGCTCTCAGGGGTTTTCTGCTCCACTGGAGCCCACAGTGGAAGCCGATGCCCGTGTGCGACCGATGCAGGCGGGTGTCACCCAGCCTTCCAAGAACTTAGCCTCCCTGTCGGGTATGCGGCAAGCCTCCCCCGTCGCCGTGACACCGCTCCCCCGCGAGACGCTCCCCACACCCAAAGCAGCAGAGCCCCTGTTTGGGAGGGCTGCAACCGTTCCACCGTCTGCTGGCGCTGAAGGGATGAAGGCTCCTGCGGGCGTGCCGCGTATGCAGACTCCGGCTGTGCCCAGGGTGTCGGAGCCCGTCACAACCCTCCCACCTCAGACAACCCGTGCTCCCACTTCGTTGAGTACACCTCCGCATTCTTCGCCCGATCCAGCACCTCCGGCGGTGCCAACCGCTTCAGACGGAGGCTCCGAAACAAGCCCGACGGTGAACATGCGAAAGCAGATGATGTTCATTGGATTGGTGGTGGGGCTGCTGATTGTTGGGATGGTGCTCTTACCGCCGCTGTTGTTCAAAGCGGGACATCAGAGCTCAAAGGGTCCACACGCGGCGCCGCCGAGTGTTCGAGGGGGTCCGCCGGAGCAGGCTCCGAATCAGACGCCCCCTGCGGATTCACCTTCAGCGGCGGGGTCGCCGATGGCAGCAACATCTTCGCCAACTCCACGCACTCGGGGTTCAAACCCGGCAGCTCCACCGAGCATCAGGACGGATGAAATCCCGGATGGTAAGACCCCACCAGCGGCAGGGCCAACACTTCCGTCTGAATCCGAGGAGCCGTCGCTTATTCCATCGAATTCCGCGGTCCAGGGATATGGTTATGTGACGCTCAATACGGTGCCGCCTGATCACCTGGTGTCGGTGGATGACGACGATCCCCGCACGGTCCCCGTCTCTCGGTTGAAGCTGACGGCAGGTCCGTCTCATGTGATTCAATTCTATTGTGACGAGGCGCTCTCGAAGGAGCTGCGCATCACCCTCAAGGCGGAAGAGAGACGGACCATCGTCTGGGACTGTCGCCGCAATGTGTTTCAGCGCGAGCGTTAAGCTGTAAGGTGATTTTGGAGCGGGATGGGCGGTTCCTTTTGGCGGTCACCTGAGCCAGTACGCACGGGTGCGCCCTCTCAGAGAACTTGATAGTCTTTGACAGATGATGGTGGGCTGGCTATGGTACACCCGCGAGCTCAACTCGTTTAAGACGGGAGGCCGCTTATGCGTCGCTTCAGCTCCTATGGTCCGCTTTATCCCCGCTCAGAATTCTTCGTCAACCGCCGGGCATTGGTAGATCGGGTTGTCACGCAGCTTGTGGGTCATCCGGGTGAGGCTCGAGGCCATTACTTCACCATTTTTGCACCCCGTCAGGCAGGCAAAACCACCACGCTGCGTGAGGCGGTGACACGGATCAAACAGCAGTATGGTGACCAGTACAATGTGGGCATTGCCACGCTGCATCAGGTGAGCGACATTCGGACATTCCTTCCCCTGATCTTTGACCTTGCCTTTGAGATCAAGATTGATACACCCGCCGATTGGCAGGGGATGCATACCATGTTTGGGAAGGACGGCCCACTCAAGAAGCCCACCATCCTCATTTTGGATGAATTTGATGGCCTTCCTTCCGATGCCATCAACGACGCAGTGACCTTTTTCCGTCAGCTCTATTTGCAGCGAGAGCGGTATCTCCTGCACGGTCTGGCCCTGATTGGGGTGCATGCTGTGCTGGGAACGCTTGAGAAAAGTAATCCACCCTTCAATGTACAGCGCTCGGTTCACATTCCGAATCTCACACACGACGAAGTGGTGGATCTTTATGGGCAGTATCAGCGGGAGTCCGGTCAATTGATGGAGCCAGATGTGGTGGAGCGCATCTATGATTTGATGCGCGGACAGCCAGGGCTCACATGCTGGTTTGGTGAGATTCTTACTGAAAAGACCAACCCGGCAGATCCGACCCCTTACGATGCCACAACGGTGCCTGAAGGGGGGTATCCGCCCATTAGACTCGAGCTATTTGAGAAGGCACAGAAGAAAGCGCAGTATAATCTGTACGCTTGGTTATACCAGGTATCCAGACAGAAGCTGGTGATCACACCAGAGTTTCGCACCTGCAATGGGACAGCAGACTTGG
>JBJTQF010000265.1:0-1886 GCA_046075485.1 Myxococcota bacterium
AAGTGTCGAGGCATTTGGCTCTCCTGCGCTTACGTGCGTGCGCGTGAGGGGTGGGTTTTGTGAACCACTCGACAGCGTCGTGACGCTGTGAGCAGTGTACCCGGAATGAAGGCAGGATCAAGGTCAGATTGGGCAAGGAGGGAGGAGCGGCTGCCTCTCCGATTGTGTTTGCGGCTCACCATCCGATGGGACAGGTGATGAGGTGAACGTCCTCGATGACCTGGTCGGAAGCCAAGACCCCCAGCCGCTCCTGAGCGACGCCATCGACGAAGATCACCAACAAGGCTTCGTTTAACCCAAGCTGCTTGGCATACCGCAAGGTCTGGAGTCGGTCTTGTTTGACAAGGTAGGACTTTCTAAAGCTCTTGACCTCCACAATATAGGAAAACTGCTGCCACTTGACATGAAGGTCTACCTTGCCGTTTCCCGTGGGGAACTCAGGGACGATGGTCGCGACGTCTCCCAGCACCTGCTTGAGCCAAGCGTAGAGGTGAAAGTGGCCAGAAGCCTCCGCCGTGCGTAAGTCGGAGCGCAAAGGCTGTCCGAGCTTGGGATCGTGCCCAGCAGCACGCTCGCGGCTGAGGGCGTCTTGATAGCGGAGCATGAGCTTGTCGAGGCGGAGCCCCTCATCGGTCAAGACATCTTCGAGGCCGTCGAGGGGATCGATGGCAGGCACAAGACGACGGGCGTAAAACTCTCCCGAGAGTGCATCAAAGAGCACCCGCTGCACAAACGGACTGGAGAAGCGGCAGAGGACATTTCGTTTACCCCGTTCATCGGCACTGAGTGTCTCGGTGATGATGCCGTTCATGTAGAGATAGTTGATGGCCGGATCAAAAAAAGCAAAAGGAACGTTGGGATTCTTAAACAGCTCCATGACCCGGTTGAGATGGGGCCCACGAGCCTTGGCGATCAAGTTCAGCATGGTATTGTTGGGCTCTACAAACATGGCGCGGAGCAGGACTCGCCGCCAATCACTCATGGAGAGGGGCAGCAGGAGGTTGAGATTAAAGCGTTGTGTGAGGAGCTCTCCCAACCAGCCGACCAGCCCCGGCTGCCCGAGGGTGACGTCATAGAGGGCGCGCACGACCTCCGGCTCGATATGCTGTCCGGACTCTGTTTGGTAGTCCGTAAACATCGCTTCGACTTCTTCCCAGCTCAGGTTCGGGACTCGCAGAGAGCGCTGGGTGTTAAAGGGTGAGCCTCGAGGAGACTCCACGCCCATGACGGCGCGCACGCCGATCAGCGCCAGTCCGTGCAGCCAGTATTTATCCCGCTCCAGGTACATATCCCGAAACAAGCCGATGAGATGGTCGATGTCACTCTGCTGGAGCTTGTCAAACTCATCAATGAGTAAGATGACCGGGCCTTGAAAATAGCCACTGTCTTTCTCAAAGAGGCGGGAGACCTCCGCCCACGACTTGACGGACGGGACAGGCTTTCGGAAGGAGAGCTGTATACGATGGGCAAAACTCTCCGGGAGAAAGGTCTCAGTGGGCGTCTCTGGATAGATGACGCCCTGCATAGACAAGGTGCCGACGTAAAACTGCTCACCGTACCGCGCACGAATCTCTTCGACGGCACGGCGCATAAGCCAGGTCTTGCCACACTGGCGGGCCGACCAGATGGTAAAATAGTGACCCTCCTTGCCGGGGATGCCGATGAGCTGCTGTACACAGTCTTCTACGAGCTCAAGGCGAGGGGCCCCGTAGTGAATGCTGAGATCCACCGGACCATAGGAGTGAAAGTGTCGAGGCATTTGGCTCTCCTGCGCTTACGTGCGTGCGCGTGAGGGGTGGGTTTTGTGAACCACTCGACAGCGTCGTGACGCTGTGAGCAGTGTACCCGGAATGAAGGCAGGATCAAGGTCAGATTGGGCAAGGAGG
>JBJTQF010000266.1:0-132428 GCA_046075485.1 Myxococcota bacterium
GGACCACCTCAAGGCTGGCAGGGAGGACCACCTCAAGGCTGGCAGGGAGGACCACCTCAAGGCTGGCAGGGAGGACTCCCTCCAGGTTGGCAGGGAGGACCGCCTCAAGGCTGGCAGGGAGGGCCACCTCAAGGCTGGCAAGGAGGACCACCTCAAGGCTGGCAAGGAAGACCACCTCAAGGCTGGCAAGGAGGGCCACCTCAAGGCTGGCAGGGAGGGCCACCCCAAGGCTGGCAGGGAGGGCCACCCCCAGGTTGGCAAGGAGGAGCTCCGCCTGGCTGGCAGCCCGGATATGGTGGCGGCAACCAAGGATGGCAGCAGGCTGGATGGCAATCCACTCCACAGAATGGATTTCGGAGCTCGGGTCGGGGGGGAGACTCCGGAGCTGTCTCTGCTGGTCGTGCTGCTCTTCTAACGGCATTGAGTGAACCGGAGCTGCCACGGTCTTCGGCCCAAGTTCAACTCCATGGGATCCAGATTCTCATCGTGGATGCATCTTGGGTTGCACGTCGAACGTTGGCGAAACTACTCATCCCTCACGGATGTGTGGTCTCCGATGCGAAAGACTCTGTGACAGCGCGCGGACTGATGGTGCGTCGCAATTTTGATCTGATCCTGCTGGAAGTAAACCTCCAGGGCGAGAGTGGACTCGACTTCTGCCGAGCCTTACGCGCAGAGGGGCTCACGGAACGAATGGCGGTTGTCATGACCTCCAGTGGCTCCACCTCTGATCAGGTCGTTCAGTCGATCCATGCGGGCGCTTCATTCTTCTTGGTCAAACCGATTGGTGAACAGTATCTCCTTCGGGTGCTGAGTGGGGTGTTGAGACAGTATCGCAGCGGAGCTCAGAAGGTCGCGGCAGGCTAATGCTATTCTAACGTTTCGATGAGAGCTCCTCGTGGTACCTTCTGAGTACTCCGCTGGAGCTCTTCCCCTGTCTCTTTCCCCCCTCACTGATGTCCTGGGCATTTCTACTCATGGCCGCTCGCCGCCTCATCCCCTTGTACCTGCGCCTCGCGGATATTCGCATCACATACCCGCACGCATCACATACCCGGATATGGCCACCAGACAGCTTGCGCCCGTGCGTGGGGAGACCCTCAAAGTCCTCTGGAATCGCCAGGTGGTTGCTGGGAGCCGGGAGGCGTCTGAGAAGAGTGGGCCCGTGTGGATCGGACTGGAAGAGTCCACAGGAGGCGCGCAGCCCAGGAAGCTGGAGGCCAGGAGCCTGTGAGAAAGTAGCGAGCCGTTGATCGTTGTCTTGTGTAGCCGGTATTTGTGGGGCAAAAATGGGAGAGGCGGCTGTTGGCAGCGCATGACGAGGAAGCTCTGATAATGTCCATTTATTAAGTTTACGATAGTCAATACAATTAAATGAGTGATTACAATTATTTAATGGCTAAAAAATATTGTCAGAAAGAAGATTTGCTTCAGGAAAACCTGCCGCTGTTCGATCTTGGGATATCAGCCATACCTCACCTGCTGGCAGGTCGTGGCATACGTCTGGATCTGAAGCCCCTTGGCAAGCGATGACGTTGGGAAACGGGAGGACGTTGCATGGAAGAGATGGACGAAATCATTGGCGATTTTCTGGTTGAGAGCTACGAAAACCTTGACCGGCTAGATCGTGAGCTTGTGGAGCTGGAGCAAGATCCCACCAATCGCCAGAGGCTGGCGGGGATCTTTCGCACCATTCACACCATCAAGGGAAGCTGTGGCTTCCTGGGATTTTCAACGCTGGAGTCGGTGACACATGTGGGAGAAAACCTGCTGTCAAAGCTACGGGATGGTTTGCTTCCCCTGACACCGGCAAGGACGACGGCACTTCTACAGCTTATTGACGCGGTACGGCAGCTCTTAAGTAACATCGAAAACCTGCGGAACGAAGGCCCAGAAGACTATGCAGCACTTAAGAAACGACTGGCAGCGTTGAGCCAAGCCGATGAAGTGGGGGCCGTTGTCAGCGAACCGGCACCGAAGAGCGTGGCCGCGCCCGCACTCGGCCAAGCTGGGCCTATGACCGCAGCGGCACCAGCAGCACCACGAGCCGAGAAGGCAGGTGGTGCTCATGCCTGGGATGCCCCGGAAGCGTGGGGCGCTACGGCGTCACAAAAGCTGGCAAATGTTTCCAAAGTAAATGATGTCATTGCCAATCATGCCGAGAGTGCTCGAAAGGCTGCCTCGCCGGGCGGAAGCCCCGTGGAAGAAGCGCTGAGTCCGCTTCATCAGGATCCGCTGGGTGAGCTGCTGGTCTCCAAAGGACGCATCTCCCGAACAGAGCTAGACCGCATCATCGCACAAACGAAGAAGAACGATCCGCGCAGTCTCAGCGAGGTCTTGGTCGATCAGGGCTTCGTCCAAGCCGATGAGATTGTGGAGCTCCAAATGGCTGCCGAGATGCCTGGCATCAGCAAGTCCTCGTTTGGACAAATCCTGATGGCTCAAGGCAAGGTCAATGCTGAAGATGTGGCTCGGGCTGCCGCGATTCAGCAGTCAGGGGATCCGCGTCGCCTGGAAGAAATCCTGGTGGGCATGGGTGTGTTGGGTGCCCAAGACGTGGTGGAAACCATCAGTAAGCAGGCTGAGGTCAAGCCATCCGTCTCTGATAACTCTATTCGGGTGGATGTAAACTTGCTTGAGAAGCTGATGAACTTGGTCGGTGAGCTGGTCTTGGCCCGCAATCAGATTCTTCAATACGCCGAGCGTCAGGAAGACTCCACCTTTTTGACCGCCTCCCAGCGGCTCAACCTCATCACCACGGAGCTGCAAGAAGGGGTCATGAAGACCCGCATGCAGCCCATCGGAACGCTATGGTCCAAGTTTCCGCGAGTCGTGCGTGATCTTGCCTTGTCTTGTGGTAAGCAGGTTCGCATTGAGATGGATGGAAAGGACACTGAGCTTGACCGTACCATCATTGAGGCCCTCAAGGATCCTCTGACCCATATCGTGCGCAACTCTGTGGATCATGGCATCGAGAAGCCTGATGTACGCCGCGACCGAAACAAAGATCCTGAAGGCCGACTGTTTCTGCGCGCTTATCATGAAGGTGGCCAGGTCAATATCGAGATCGTAGATGATGGAGGTGGCATCGATACCGAGCGGGTGCGCCAAAAGGCAGTCAGAGAAGGGCTGATTTCAGCCGAGATGGCAACTCGACTTAGTGAGCGAGAGCTGCTGAATCTGATCTTCCTTCCAGGCTTCTCCACGGCAGAACAAGTGACCAATATCTCGGGGAGAGGTGTTGGAATGGATGTGGTCAAGACCAACATCGAAAAGATCGGTGGTTCGCTGGATGTGCAGAGTCAGCTTGGACATGGTACCACCCTCAAGATCAAGATCCCGCTGACGCTGGCCATCATCCCCGCACTGATCGTCAGCACCTGCGGCGAGCGGTATGCCATTCCACAAGTGAACCTGCTGGAGCTGGTGCGTCTGGAGGCAGAGCAAGCACGGGTTGGCTTGGAAGAGGTGCTGGGCGCTCCTGTCTATCGACTGCGCGGACGTCTGCTTCCACTGCTCTTCTTAAGCCGCGAGCTCAAGCTCAGTCCGCTCGATGATATGGAACGTTGGCGCTCACGCGATGAAGTCAATATCATCGTCTTGCAGGCAGATGATCGTCAGTTTGGATTGGTTGTGGAAGAGATCAATGATACCCAAGAAATCGTGGTGAAGGCACTTGGAAAGTACTTTAAGGGCATCAATACATTCGCAGGTGCAACCATCATGGGAGATGGGCGAGTGGCGTTGATCTTGGATGTGTTGGGGTTAGCACAGCGTGCCAAAGTGGTCCAAGAGAGTGCCTCCCGAGCGGCGGCGGAGGCCGCGCGAAATGCAGAGAAGCGCCAGGAGCGTATGAGCCTGCTGCTGTTGGAAGCCGGGCAACATGGACGGATGGCGATCCCACTCTCCGCTGTGGCTCGTTTGGAGGAATTCCCGACTGCTTCAATTGAGTGGGCAGGACGTAATCCAGTGGTGCAATATCGCGGTGAGATCATGCAGCTCATTCATCTTTCCAAGGTGATGCCTGAGCGTCGTAAAGAACCGCGTGGGGCAGAGGCAGAGGCAATGGCAGTCCCGACCTCTGATAAGACACAAGTCGTGGTATATAACCGGAGAGGCCGCAGCTTGGGAATCGTAGTGGGCAGAATTATGGATGTCGTGGATGAAGTGCTGACGGAGCAACGACCGGGAACACGTCCAGGGGTGCTCTCAACGGCCATCATCCAGAACAAGGTGACTCAGCTTCTGGATGTGGAAGGCATCATTCAAAGTTTCGAGCAGAAGCAGGTACGGCCTCGTGTTGTGGAAGGGAGATAATATCATGACGGAGCTTCGGCAATACTGCACATTTTGGTTGGATCGACTTCTGTTTGGCATCGACGTACAGAAGGTTCAAGAGGTACTTCTCTATCAGGAGATGACCCGGGTTCCGCTGGCGCCCCCGATTGTGAGAGGACTGGTCAACCTTCGAGGTCAAATTGTGACGGCTCTGGATCTGCGGCAGCGGATTGGACTGAAGAGCCGTAGCATTGACCAAAAGCCCATGAACGTGGTCATTCGTACACCGGATGGCGCAGTCAGTCTCCTGGTGGACGATATCGGAGATGTCATTGAAGTGGATATTTCGACGCTGGAATCTCCACCAGAGATGATGGATGGGGTATCGCGTGAGCTGGTGGATGGGGTGGTAAAGCTCAAAGGCAAGCTGTTGCTGATCTTAAATACAGAGCGAGCCATTCATATTCCGCATGACTTTGCCGATTCAGTCGGTCTCAACTGATTCAGAGAGGGCATTACGATGGCCAAGATACGAGTACTCATCGTCGATGATGCCGTCGTCATCAGGAAGATCGTCAATGACATTATCTCTTCTGACTCGGAACTAGAAGTCGTAGGAACGGCACCAAATGGGAAAGTCGCTCTGAATAAAATGGCTTCTCTTCAGCCAGATATTGTCATCTGTGATGTTGAAATGCCTGAGATGGATGGCTTGCAGTTTTTAGCAGAGCTGCGGAAAATTGACAACAAAGTACCGGTGCTGATGTTCAGCAGCGTCACGACGCGCGGAGCGGCCATAACATTGGACGCTTTTGCGCTGGGGGCAACAGACTATATTGCCAAGCCTTCGATACAGCCTAATCAAGAGGATCTCCTCAAGCAGCTTCGAGAGGAGCTGATTGCCAAAGTGAAGAAGCTCGTGAGACGCGCGGGGAGCCTCGGACTGAAAAGCAGCGCGGCAGCAGCTACGCCTCCGGCGGCGGGTATGAGTGCGCGTGTGTCAGAGTCAAGTGCCCCAAGAGGATTGCCAGCAAGGACAGGAGTGGGGCCAAGGCCGGTGACGAGTGTCTCCTCAGCCGTCGGCTCGGATCCCGCTTCGCGGTCCAGTCTGGTGATGCCAGCGTCGGTTTCTGTCACACCTTCACCAGCCACTCGGCCCCAGGTGGCCCGTGGAAATGCTTCTCCCATTCAGCTTGGAATGGGTGGAAAGTTAGAAGCAGTGGTGATTGGAGTCTCCACAGGAGGCCCCAACGCGCTGGCAGTGGTGCTGCCCAGTATTCCGGCTGATTTTCCGCTGCCCATACTGATTGTGCAGCATATGCTACCTCACTTTACACGTCCGCTCGCGGAGCGATTGAGTGCGCGCACTGCGATGCCCGTAGAAGAAGGTGTGGCAGGCTCGGTGTTGACACCCGGTCGTATGTGGTTGGCACCGGGCAACTTTCACATGGTGGTTGAAAAGGATGGCTCACAGGTGCGACTCAAGACACATCAGGGGCCCCCTGAGAACTCCTGTCGCCCCGCAGTGGATGTCCTCTTTCGATCTGCTGCTGAGGTTTTTGGTTCACGAACACTTGCTGTCGTTTTGACTGGAATGGGGCAGGATGGACTGAAAGGATGCGAAGTCATACGCGGTGCTGGCGGGCAAGTGATTGTACAAGATGAAGCCAGTAGCGTCGTTTGGGGAATGCCGGGTTATGTCGCAAAAGCAGGCTTAGCTCATAAAGTTTTGCCACTCGATCAGATTGCACCTGAGATTGTCCGGCGTGTCAGCGAGTCCAGAGGTGCCTCGTTTGGGCGGCACACATTAACGCAAGCAACTTGATAGAATGGGGAGATTCAAATGGCCATCGCAACGAACGATTTTCTCTATATCCGAGATCTCGTTAGAACACGGGCTGCAATCGTCTTGGAGACCGGAAAAGAGTATCTGGTGGAGTCCCGGTTGGAGCCCCTGGTCAGAAAAGAAGGGATCTCGTCAATCTCTGAGCTGGTTGTACGTCTTCGGACGCAGAACAACTCTCGCCTGCTCGCGCAGGTGACCGAAGCCATGACCACCAATGAGACGTTCTTCTTTCGAGACGGCATTCCGTTCGATGCTCTGCGCTCGACTGTACTGCCTGAGCTGGCATTAAAACGAAAGAAGGAGCGTCGTCTTGCCATATGGAGTGCTGCAAGCTCCAGCGGACAAGAGCTGTATACAATCGCGATCATGATGAAAGAGCTGGCCCATCTCTTTGAAGGCTGGCAGATCGTTCTGATGGGTACTGATATCTCGACTCAGATGGTACAACGTTCTCGTGCAGGTCGCTACAACGCTGTCGAAGTGAACCGTGGCTTGACCTCGGCGCAGCTGACCCGTTTCTTTGATCGAGATGGGCAGGAGTGGGTGCTGAAGCCTGATATCCGCCGCATGGTGGAGTTTCGTGAGATGAACTTGGCTGGGCCGTGGGCAGGTGTTCCTCCCATGGACATTGTGCTGTTGCGCAACGTGATGATCTACTTTGATTTGGATACTCGAAAGTCAATCCTGTCGCGAGTGCGTCAGACGCTGCTGCCGGGTGGATATTTGATGCTCGGTGCAGCCGAGACCACCAGCAATATTGATGACCAGTATGAGCGTGTCATCATGGACAAAGCATCCTTTTACCGACCAAAATCGAAATAGCGAACGGGGACGAGTTGGACCATACGATATCTTCCCACAAAGCTGAAGCGTAGAAGTCTACATAAGGCTCATCGCTGGCGGAAAGGCTGCACAATGTTGGCATCGGAGGACATCATGCTAAGTGCGCAAGACGTCCAGACGACCACCCATCAGGTTTGGTCGTCCGTTCTTGGAATGAAGGTGCAGACGGCGGCTGTAGATGAAGCTGCGCTGCGTGAGCAACACATCTTGGCAGGTTGCGTAGAAATCACAGGCGACCATCGTTTGGCAATTCAAATGGCGTGCCCACTGGCGCTGGCTCGGATGGCAGGTGCCACCATGTTGATGATTTCTGAAGAAGAGTTAGAGCAAGAGATGTTGCAAGATGCCTTCGGTGAGCTGTGTAATCTCGTGGGGGGGTTGCTGAAGAACAAGCTTGGTGGTCGCAACAAGCTCTCAACCCCCACCATTGCTGAAGGCGAGCATCTGAACCTCCGAGCACGGGGCAGTCACGTCCTGTTTCAAGAGGGGATGGTGTGTCAGCATCAACCCTTTTTGGTTTCAATCTTTGACGACTCGGAACATCAAGCGGCTTGAGACAATGTGGTACTGAGCTGCTTAAGCGAGGCTTCAACCTGTCAGGGTTGACCTCGCTTTTTTCGTATTTGTTCATCCCCCGTGTTGGAATGAAACACCCTTCGTGCTGCTTCGAACCTTTTGAGCCTCCCTCTCAAACAAGTGCGCCCGAGACTTGACTTGATCCCACGCCCTTTTATATTGTTTCGTCCCGAGTGGGTATGCCTCAAGGGTCCACCGGTCACAGGTTTTGAGGGCCGCTCGAATACGGCAGCGTTGCCGCTCAGAGCTCGCTCTGACCAAGAGGAGGGTCGCGCATGGCGGTGATCGTTCAAAAGTATGGGGGAAGCTCTGTTGCCGATGCGGAGCGTGTGAAGGGTGTTGCCCGTCGCATCATCGAGACCAAAAAGCAAGGCTATGATGTGGTGGTGGTGGTTTCCGCAATGGGGAAAACCACCGACTCTCTGCTGAGCTTGGCTCGCCAGGTGTCTCCAGATCCGGGACGTCGCGAGCTGGACATGCTGCTCAGCGTCGGAGAACGCATCTCCATGAGCCTGCTCTCCATGGCCATCAACGATATGGGGTATCAGGCGATTTCTTTCACGGGTTCCCAAAGTGGCATCATCACCGACACCAGCCATGTGAATGCGCGTGTTATTGAAGTGCGTCCGGTGCGTATTCTTGAAGCATTGGCACTTGAAAAAATTGTCATTGTGGCAGGATATCAGGGCGTGAGCCTTGAAAAAGAGGTCACAACCCTGGGACGTGGGGGGTCAGATACCTCTGCCATCGCATTGGCTGCGGCGCTCAATGCAGAATACTGTGAAATTTGCTCAGATGTGGATGGGGTGTATTCCTCAGATCCCCGAGAGATTCCGCATGCCACCCGAATTGCGGAGCTGAGTCATGGAGAGATGCTCGATCTCAGCCTGGCGGGCGCCAAAGTGTTGAACGCGGAGGCCGTGGAATATGCGCGGCGTCACAACATTGTGATTCATGCCCCCGCGACGTTCTCAAATACCGGCTATACCAGGATTTCAGCCGATGTGCCACCCAGCTATCGGGTGGTGGCAGTCACGGTGGATCGGTCCTTGGTTGGATTTGAGGTGCGTTCGTGTCGTCCAGCGCAGCGTCTCCAAGTTCTTGCCCTGCTGGCACGCTGGGGGGTAACAGTACGATATCAGGAAGTATCAGAGGCTGGGCAGCATCCAGATGAGACCCGGCTGGTTGCTTGGTTTCGGACGCTCAATGTGCCGGATCTGGGACGTCTGGAAGTGGCAGCTCGTGAGGCTTTTGGTGAGCACTTCACGTTGCTGCGAACGCTGGGGAGTGTGACGGCGGTGGGGTCGGGTGTGGGCGAAAAACCGGCTGAGCTGGCCAACGTGCTGGAGGCCCTGGGCGACTTGGGAGCCGAGGTGCGCTCTGCCTATCAGACCCCTTACGGTATTACCTTGATCATTCCCTTGCCTCAGCTCGACGCGGCACAGCGTATGCTTCACGACGCGCTGATTCACGGACCTGCAAACGTGTAAGATCGGTTATTTTCTTGTAAACGTAAAGTGTCAGGGGTTTGATTTTCACGGGGCGATTCTGTATGCTGAAACCCAGTGAGGGCATGTAGCCTGTGGACGCCGGGCTCAGTGGTGTGGCGCGTCCAGTAAACCCCACGTTGTGCCTCTGGAGAAGATCCCATGAAGCCAGGATCCATGCTGCCGCATCTGCTCAACCTCCCCAATTGGTTTACAGCCGCCAGTATTTTTTGTGGCATGTACTCCATCGTACTGTCGGCGGATGCGGTTGGAGGAGACAGCTCCAGCCTCTTTCGAGCGGCCATTGCGATCGTCTTTGCAGGACTTTTTGACATGCTTGACGGGCGAGTTGCGCGACTGACCAACACGGCCTCCGAGTTTGGTGTCCAGTTTGACTCCTTGGCCGACGTGATCAGCTTTGGGGTGGCCCCTGCGTTTCTGCTTTACAAGTGGGGATTGGAGCCATTGGGCGTGATGGGGTTGCTGGTGGCCTTTGTGTATTTGGCGGCGGGGGCCATGCGCTTGGCACGATTTAATATCATCACGCACAAGATGTCCAACGAATGGAGTCTCGGACTGACCATTACCGAATCCGGTGGACTGGTTGCGTCCTTGGTGATCTGCCATCATCAGCTCGGCGGAGAGCCTATCTCGCCACTGGTGGCACTCCCATTGGTCTTAGGATTGGCTTACTTGATGGGAAGTACTCTCCGGTTTCGCACCTTTAAGCGGGTACGCATGACCCGGCAGACGCTCACCGTGCTGGGTGTACTGGGTGGCGTCTCAGTCCTCGCGGTGCTATTTTACCAAGAACCGACCATATTGCTGGTTCTCCTCCCAACGGCTCATATTGTCTCAGGGCTGGTGGAGGAGCTGATCTTCTACAAGCAGCGGCGGCTGGAAGATCAGCAGCTTCTACTGGTGGAAGATGTACAAGGAGCGGCCCCGCTGGGGTCGTTCAGCGATCCCGATGAGGCCCTGGAGGAGGAAGTGCGATGACATTTCCTTCGCCATCACCATAAGAGGAAGCTATGGACTTCAAAACCCCGCCTTCCCGAAGCTCCCTGCGGATTCCGACCTGTTCGTTTGCTCACGCTGTCGTGCTGCTCACTGCATGTATGTTGACCTTGCTGACCCCGGGTGCAGCACACGCTACGTATTTGGAGCTGTCCAATATGTGGTTGGTCACTCGGCTCCCCCATGAGCCAGTGGCCCGCCCGGTATCTCGTCAGAGCAGTGCGGAATATCCCGTGCTGATACACTTGGTCTTGGAGGGGCGTGCCGCTGGCCAGCTCCCGGTGTATTTTACCGATGCCCCAGGTCTGGATCTGGGCCGAGGGGTGATTCCTACCGCTCAGCTTCGCGCCTGGGATAATCGAATGGATGGAGATATCACCATTCAGTGGTCTCAGATTGAGCCAGAAGCTCGCACCTACGATAACCTCAAGCCCTCCTTTCATCTGGAGCAGATTGCGTATCAAGAGGTCAAATTGCCCCAAGCGGAGGGGCTCTGGACATGGAGTGCCACGGTTCATCCCACGTTGTTGCCCGATGCGGCCCCCCAGTCGGCGCTTGGGGTGGGGATCATGCGTTATAAAGTGCGCATCAAGCACCAGGATTATAAGTTAGAGTCTCCCGGAGCTGCTGGTTCTTATGAAGGCGGCATTGGAGAAGATATTCTATCGGTGTCCTATCGGGGCCCTGATGCGGATCCGCTGGTAAGCTGGGCTCAGGCTCGATTTAACACCCCCTACGTGGCCGGTGCCTCCAAACGAGGGGGCGGTGAAGAGTCGCATCAAGCTCTGCTGGGGCTCGGAGTGGATGGTGTAGAGCTGTTGCCAGCCGCATGGCGCTTGGCCGGCCATCCAGAGGTTGGGTTTGTTGGCAACTTTTTGCTCGACCCGGAGCATGAAGCTCGCTCCACCGTGCAGGTCGCGCGCGTGCGTCCCGAAGGGGAAGGGTATGTGGACTCCACTGGGGAGCCGGTATTTGTGGGCTCAAAGGGCATTCGTCCGGGAGATCTGCTACGCTCAGGCAACGAGGCCGGCATTTTTGCTCGGGATATGGAGCCGTTTGGACGGCTCGACGCCCATGATATGGTGGTGACCGCACTCTTTCAGGAGCCGCGCTTGCAGCCGCTCAAAGACTCTCTGCATGGCCCGATGACCGTCTTACGTTGGAATGGAGTCCGGCAGGTCCAGCTCGAGCTGAAGCAGCTTGGCACCTACAAAGGGCCTGTGGATGGACGAAGCAGCACAGATGTGGTGGCCAGCTTGGCAAAATTCCGCGAGAAATATGGGTTGGAATCGCTGAGCTCAGAGGTGTTAGAGCAGAAGCTCCAGGGGCTCGACCGGATCGGAGGGCTTCTGCCTGCCCATGCTCGACTCGAAGCCTTGCGGAGAGGACAAGATCCGATGAAACTGGAGTCGGCGCAGCGGCAAGCCACCCTGCAGCGACTGCTCGACGATGCCGGATGGGCCGTTGGTCCCGCTGGAGAAGCGGCGATGAAGATACTGTCACCGCGTCCACTCATGCCGGAAGAGGCGCTGGTCCGCTCCGCTCGAAATCCCTTTAAGGCAGGAGAGCTGGATTTCTGGAATCTGGCCGAGAGCTTGGAGCGTTCGGCGCAGGTCTTCCCCATCGCCGACGTAAACCGTGATGGTAAACTGGACGCCACCGACCAGGCGGTGGAGATCCAAGCGGCTGCGGCAGCTTATGTTCTGTGGACTGAAAACGACTGGAGAGGCCGCCGCGCGGATGCCACCGCCAGTCGATTTGGGAACCAAGTCTGGCTTTACATTCCACGAATGCAGCTTATCCTTGGGTACTTACATCTGGATGATGTAAAGGTGAAGATGGGTGAGACGGTTCAAGTAGGGACCGTGATCGGAACGGTCGGACGCACCGGAAAGCTGGTGCAATCCCGTCGTGTTCAGACTGCGCTTCGTGTCGCAGCGTTCAGCACCGAGCAGGGCCGCATCTCGGCTGTGGACGTGGCACCCCTCTGGGGCACCGTTTGGCCCGCTCATCCACTTCCCCGCCTGACCTTTGTTGAACCGACTGGCGTGTCCAGCCGGTCTTCCTCGCCAACGGAGTAAGGCCCTCCCGGCATTTGCCCGCTGGCTGCCTCTAGGCTCACGGAGATGAAATGAAGAAGCTGCTTCCCACCGGGCTGGTCATGGGCTTGGCTTGGTTGGCGGCGGGATTGCTGGCCTGTGCCACCCCTGCCTCCTCTGTCCCCGCCGGAAATCCGGCATCCTCCTCTACATCAGCGGCAACTGCTTCCAGTGTAGCCCCAGCCGCTGCTCAGTCCTCAGCAAGTCAAGACAAGGCAGCTCACGGTGGTGCAGCTCACGGTGGTGCAGCTCACGGCTCGCAGGGTGGAGCGCCTGAAACCGTGGCTCCAGCCGCACTTTTACCGGAAGAAGTGCAGCTACGCAATCTGCGTCAGCTCACCTTTGGAGGCGAAAACGCCGAAGCCTACTTCTCGTTTGACGGCAAACGACTGGCATTCCAGAGCTCCCGAGGTGGTGCTCCCTGTGACCGCATCTATACGATGGCCATCGACGGATCGGATGTTCAGCAGGTCTCGTCTGGTGAAGGGGTGACCACTTGCTCCTATTATATGCCCGATGGACAGTCTGTGCTCTATGCATCGACCCACTTGGGTGGGCCGGAGTGTCCGCCTAAGCCGGATATGCGGCAAGGGTACATTTGGGCGCTCTATGATACCTACGATGTGTTTGTTAAGAATCTCAAGAGCGGTGAGGTCAAACGGCTGACGGACACGCCCGGATACGATGCCGAGGCCACCATTAGCCCGGATGGCAAAAAGATCGTCTTCACCAGCGTGCGTGATGGAGACATCGAGCTGTATACGATGGACATTAATGGTCAAAACCTCAAGCGCATAACCCATACACCCGGTTATGACGGCGGGGCATTTTTCTCCCACGACTCGAAGAAGCTGGTTTGGAGGGCCAGTCGCCCCCAAGGTGCAGAGCTCGAGGAGTATAAGACCCTCCTCAAGGATGCAAAAGTCCGGCCCAGCAAGCTGGAGATCTATGTCGCAGATGCCGACGGGTCGAATGTGAAGCAGGTCACGTTTAATGGTGCGGCCAATTTTGCCCCCTACTTCTTGCCAGATGATTCCGGTGTGCTGTTTGTCTCGAATGTTGGAGATCCGAGAGGCCGAGACTTTGACATCTATAAGGTCGGTCTGGATGGAAAGCCCCCCACTCGCATTACTTTTAATCCCTCGTTTGACGGATTTCCCATGTTCTCGCCAGACGGGAAGAAACTGGTGTTTGCCAGCAATCGAGGCGGGAAAGAGCGCGGTGAGACCAATGTGTTCATCGCCGATTGGGTCCAGCAGCCCTGAAGATGCAGCAGTAAAGCAGTGGGCAGACGAGAGAAGCGAGGAGCGGTGCTGCGACGGATATCTGCTGGCAACAGGAATGTTTCTGCTGCATTCTCAGATGTTTATAGATGAAATCCGTCGCACAGTATGGCTCAGCGAGCGCCCAGCGTTTGTTGGGGGGAGCTGGCCCGAGCAAGACGGAAGCCGACACTCAAGCCACGGTATTCCGCTTTAAGCCATACGGAGGCGCTGCACTTCACCAGGTGAGGTGCGGCACCCCAGGCCCCTCCCTTGAGGATGCGTGAGGTATGCAAGCCCGGTGCAGGGTCGGCAGTCCATTCCAACACATTGCCAGCCATATCGAGGCAGCCAACCGGACTTGCGCCCAACAAAGCAAAACGCTGCGGGGGTGTGGTGCAAGCGTCGTATCCACTCCAGAGCAGGTTATTACAATGCTCAGGATTCCACTCGTTACCCCACGGCCAGAGACGAGCGGTCTGATGCTCTGCATCCCAGCTCGCGGCCTTCTCCCACTCCAGCTCGGTCGGAAGGCGTCCACCATACCAAGCGGCGCACACCCAGGCATCGAACCAAGAGACTCCCACGACCGGATGCGTATCCTCCAAGAAGGCTGGATGATCGGTGTCCGGTAGCAAGGAATGATTGGGATAAAAAGCATGATACCGTTTGAGGTTCATGGGTTCAATGGCCAGCTCAAAAGTGGGCAAGGTATGGATCTGCTTCAACCGACCGGGGGCTTCTCCCACCATAAACGCTCCACCCGCCACTGTCACGAGGCGTCCTGAACCGTCCGCGTCGTTGGAGGTATCCAAGGGCGCTTTCCAAGTCAAGAGCTGCTCCATGGCGCGGTGTGCAAGTGGTCCCTGATCGGCCACCAGACGCTGCAAGGTGCGGAGGGCATGGTAGAGCAGGCGGGTATCCAGCCGATCCCCATTCTGAAGATAGAGCTCGCGGTCACGCCAGAGCAGCTCGCCAAAAACCTCTAGGGCATCCGAGGGCTTAAGCTGCTCACGCAGCCGCTGTAACAATCCAGCAACCCGATCCGGTCTGTCGTCGCGGAGATGGGCGGTCAGCCAAGCACTCTGAACCCGCCGCGCTTCGCCAAAACAGCTCTCAACCAGCTTTTCCTGCTGCGGCTGAGCCTGTTCCAGCAAGGTCAACAGGGCCGTCGCATCTTTCTCCAGTGCGGTGAGCAGGCGCCAGACACCCGCCCAGAAGGGGTCACGGGCATGCAGCTTGAGCAGGTTCTCGCGGTCTTTGTGGCCATAGAGCGCACGACAGACGAGGTACTCCTTAAACGCAGAGTGTCGGAACTGAAATTGACGAGCACTTCCAGTGGGGGTCAGCACACTGGAACGCAAGAGCTCATCCAAGACCACCAGCGTCTCCACCCGACGATCCGCATCGGTCATGGGGACGATGTGAGCCTCGGAGATGACCTTGTCGATCAGATCAAGCGCCAGCTCCTGCGAGAGCGGCTTAAAAGGCTCCTCCATGAGCTGGAGGGCTAAACGCTGCAAGATCAGCTCTTTATCTGAGGCATAGATCTGGTTCTCGATGCCATTCACATCATGGCGCAACAGGCCGTTGAGGTAGTCCTCGTAGAGCGGCAGACGACGTTCATCCACTTGACCCCGCTGCCGATAGCGATGGCAGAGCAGCAACAGATGCAAGGGATGAAAGACCAAACGATGGAGTCCAGTGGCACTCTGCATGCGCAAGAAAGCCACCAGGGTATCCGCCGCTCGTTCGTCGCCTGCACACTGAGCACGGACAAAAAGACTGGCTTGTTCGGGGGTAAAGGGTGCAAGCTCAAAAGTGGGCAAGGACTTCGCAAAGATGGCGATGTCCGGATGCCATGCCCCCTTCCGGCATGACAAGATAAAGGAGAGACGCGCATGCTCACGGAGCAGCAGGCTCAGCCGAGCACTGACGCTGACTTGAGCTTCCCAAGGGATCTCATCGAGTCCATCCAGAAAAAGGACCACCTGTCCAGCTTGGAGGGCATCGTTGGCGGCTTGCTCAACATCTTCCCAGTTCTCGCGTGGGGTCAGCGGGCGAAGCTGCTCCAGCGCACATTCAAAGAGGGTCTTGCTTGGAGCATAGGAGGCTGCCGTCAGAGGCAAAAAGAGCAGCAGGCGGCGGTCGTTGGCCTCGAGGCTGGCCTCTCCCAAGGCTTTGAAGAGCTGAAGCATCAAGGTCGTCTTGCCAGAACCAGATGGTCCGAGCAACACTAAACGTTGATGCTGCTCAAAGGCCGCGTGCAAGGAGGTCACAGGGGGCGCATGGAGGCGGGTGGCATGTTCCACACTCTGGTCGTGCAGGAGCTGCTCGAGCTGAACCTGCTCCTCCTGGCGAGAGAGCTGTAAGAGATGCAGAGGAATGACGGGTAGCTCTGAGGTCTGTGTCGGCTGTCCAGGCGAGGGAACACGCTTGAGGGTCCAGCTCTGAAGCTGCTGCTGCACATGCGCTCGCAATGGGGCGGTCAACGGCCAGGTGGCGCTTAAGCTGGCCCGACTGCTCGAGTTGGGCTCCGTTTCCAGCTCCACCGCAGAGAGACGGGTGGAAGTCATTTGACGGATGAGCTCACGCACCACTTCTTCAAGCTGCTCTTGAGGTTGGACCGGAATCAGGTGCAGAGAGCGCTGCTGCCACCAGTGGGATTCAAATCGAGAATTTCCGTCCATGATGGCGTAGGCGCGTCGATGGGCACGGGATAAAAGTGCGCCCACTTGAGCATAGAGGCGTCTAAACTCTGGATCCTGAAGAGAAAAACCCACGAAGAGAGCGGGGCCAAGCTCCAAGAGTGACTTCAGCCGCTGCACTAAGCCCGGACGCAGACGCCAGTAGGCTTCAAAGTCATCCGTGGTGGTGACGAGTGACTCTGGGCGTTTGAGATCGCCAAAGAGCTTCAGCAGGACCGTGCGACTGCTGGGAGCAGGCAGCGGATCTCCCGTCTCAGGTGTGACATTCACCACCTCCAGCTCTAGGGAGTCGTCGAGCGGGTTTTCATAGGCACGCTCGATCAGCCGATCTGGATTGGTGGTGATCACACGCTTAAAGCCGAGACCACGCAAGGCATAAACCAGCGGACTGGCTGGGAAATCTTCGAGAGGGATCAGCTTCGGAAGGTGGAGCCGGTATGCGTCATTGCCGAGGTGATCGTGAAGGGCTTGGGCTCGTTCTGCCGTAGAAGCATGCGCGAGAAAGGCTTCAAGGCCCTCGATCTCCTGAAACGACGTGGCGTCACGCAGGCTGTTGGCCAGCGCATCGTGCAGCAGTGCTCTGAATGGAATTCCTGCCAGGCGAGAGACGGCAGGGCCTACAAATAGCACACCACGACCTTGATTAAGACCTCGGAGCAGCTCGGGAGGGAAACGATCCGTCGCGCGCGTTTCCGAACGTCCCGGCGTCATACCCGGTAGAATTCGCAGCCCGCTTGAGGTGGGCTCCCCATCATGCATTGAACCGTTGACGTGCAGCACGTCGTCCTCCCTCTGTAATCCAACTTTTGCGACTTCACAGTACCTAAAACCAGGCGAAATCTCAACAGGAATGTCGGCTCATCGCCAGCAGCGGCAGGAGGATGCAGCCCATCAACGCTCCTACCTTGACGATCCTGGCAGCACCGTGTTAAGGTCACAGTCGTGGCATGCGGTGAGCGGGCGTGAAGGCTCTGGAAAGCGGTGATGTATTTCCCGGACAAGCGCACTTCTCCAACGAATATCTGAGTATTGGACGTGTGAAAGGCGGAGCGGATATGCTGGCTGTTAGCTTATGGCGAGCCTCTCGCGGGCTCTGGTTGGCGTTGATGATGGCGGGTGTGTTGGTGGCATCACTTCCGGGTCTGTCGGATGCGAAGGGAAAAGGCCCCTATGCCGACGAGATGATGGAGATCAAGACCAACCTCAAGGGCTTCGCCGGGGTCAAAAAAGTGGCCATCGTCGGGGTGGTGGAGGTGCTGGAGGATCTCCGCAGCGGAAAACAAGACTTTTCATACCAGAAGATTCCTTCCCAGAAGCTGAGCTTACGCTTCAATTACTTCATCCCAGAAGGTTTTACGGTGCTCAGCAGAAGCGCCGCAGATGTCGAGGCCCTGTTGCGTGATGCAGGGCTTGGGGTGGGAGAGCTGCTCAACTTCTCTCAGGTGGGGACCATCGGCGCCGCTTATGGGGCGGATGCGCTGCTGGTGGGCTCCGTCTTCTCCAGCACAAAAAACGGCTATGATGTGGAAGTTCAGTCTGCCGTGTTTGTGAAGCTCATTGATGTGAAGACGGGTGCGCTGATCTGGTCTCGCGAGCTGGACAAAAAAGAGCTACAAATGCCCAGTGCTTATACCCGTGCCGCAACTCCGAATGGCGGACCACTCGGGAAATAAGCCCACCGCCGCTGAGCGTCTGCCTCCATGAAGCCCCTGCCATGATGTCTGCTCCGCCGCTGGTGTGAAATTTCCCCACTCACATGAAATTCCTCCATCTGTCAGAACTCCATATGAAACGTTGATGTCATCCACCGCTTGAGGCTCCGCTGCGTTCGCTCGGAGGTCGAGCTGGACCACTCGACGGGCTCTAAGGGCTCAAGTCCACCCACTCCGGAAGCTCAAAGGACTGAATCTTGACCACGTGGGGCGCCAATGGAGGGGCCAATGGCATGCAGATCGTATCCAAAAACACCGCCAATGCTTCGGGAAATGCTTCGGAGAGCCCATTCAGATTGGCCGGTTCGTTCTCAAAAATGCCGAGCACTTGTCCCAGCGCACGTAGGGGGGGCGCTGCATCAAGCTTAAACCGAAGATCGTCGTCGGTCTTCTTTTGCTTCATGTGCAAGTAGGTGCGGCTGTCCATCGGAAATCCGTGCTGATAAAGAGAAGCTCGTGTGCCTTCCTCCATCAACGAACGAGTACGGCCCGTCAAATAATAACAGAACGCTCCTCGGTCATGACACGCACGCACGTACTCAGGTGCTCCCGGCACCGGCAAGTCATGTCGCAAGTATTCATTGGAGAAAAAACGCTCACGCCAATAATGGGCAAGAGAGTGAATCAGCGCATCATCACCGACCTGGAGCCGACGTAGCTCGTGCATCGGGCTCCAGATGTAGCCATTTTTGCCCAGTTCATGAAAGGCAGCCCGCAATACCGGGTCGTTCGGATGGTGATGCTCAATAAACTCTGAAAAGATCGTCAGGTGACGCTGATCGGTGTGATACAGCGTCGAATCCAGATCGAAGACCACCACCGGCTGAGTGGCGGAGCCCGCGACCTGCTCAATCCAGTCTAGCAGGTGCAGGAGCACCGCTTGGCCAGCTTGTGCCGTCGGTGTCAGCTCAGAATTTCGTTCACGAACCTGGACCTGCTCGGACATTTCACGCTCCTAGCACAAAATAAACCCTCGAGTACGTCACGGGAGCACCGCGCCATGCGCATGCTCAGGGCTAGGATGCCTCACGCTGGCACCGGTTTCAAGGACTCAGAAGCTGAACTCACGGCCCCGCAAGGAGAGGTGATTCCAGCGAGAGGGACGATGCATGGTGCCCGCAGGCAGGAGCGGTGTCTTCAGCAGCGGATCCGACGGTAGACCATGAAAACGCTGCCACACCTTCATGCGCACGAGCTGGGTCGGCTCACACTCGATCTCCACCTCAAAACCATCCAGCGGCGGATTCCAGAACTCCACCCAGACCGGTTCTTGGTTATCAGGACGCAACGAAATCACCCGCTTGAGCCCTCCCCCCATAAACGCAAGTTTGTGCAGTCCAATCGGATATGGCACCTCCACATAGAGGGCGGGCACCTGTTCTCCCGGCAAAATGCGGAGACGAATCCGGCGGAGATTGTACTCCGGTGACTCGTCAAGCCGCTCCACCCGAGGCTCCGTTCCGGCGATGACAGGGGCGGAGGCAAGACGCACGATGCGGGAAGAGGGGCCCGGTAACCAAGCAAGAGGCTCAGGAAGCGGCTGCGCCAAAACTTCTTTCGTATAGTCATCTGTTTCTGTAGAGAGACTCCCCCAAACTGCCTGATTGAGCCCAATATCGGCGAAATAGCTGAGACTCACCGGCTGGGGCTGAGTGCGGGCAAAGGCAGGGGTGCTCAGCAGGTGAAGAAGCCCTCCCAACCCCAGCATCAGCAGGAGCAGCGGAGGCAGCCAACGACGTGGACTGGTCAAGGCCAACAGCCACGGCTGGCTCAATCCCACCCACAACCCCATCACGATGGCTAGGGCTGGGATGAGCTGGAGGCTTGTCATATAAAATAAGGTCAAGAACGTAGGAAGTAGGGTCAAGCTGCCCACGAAGCCCGGCATGGCCAACATCCACACCCGACCGGGAGGACAATGGTCTGCTCCGGGACGCTCGAGCGGATCTACTTCTGTCTGACGGGCCTCGCCCGGATGCAGTGGTGTGCGCAGAACACCCCAGAGCGAAAAGAGCCCCCCCACCAACACCGGCCAGGTCAGAATCCAGGAGCCAGCGGGCAAAAAGACCGTCAAGGCCATCAGCACCAGCAGGGCGAGTAACAAGCCTCCCTGAAGCCGCTCCAGCAGCCGAGTGCGTGGTGCTAAGAGCCTCTCCAGACACCAAGAGGTTCCCAAACCCAACAGCAGCAGGACCAATAGAAAAGAGCCACTCCGCCAGAAGTCCCCCTGGCTGTACAGCATGCTGGCCTCGCCCGTATGTTTGAGCAGCAGCGGCACCAACACACTGCCCACGAGCGCCAAAATGGCACCCACCAAGATAAGACGAATGCTCGACGCTAAGACCCGAGTCGCGCGCACAAATCCTCGTCGTCTTGCCAACCAGAGGCTGGTCAAGACCAAGAGAGTGGCAACAACCGTCAGATAGGGGCTCCAAGCCGTCGGGTAGACCACTAAAAACTTCGGGCTCAGGTTAAAAAAGGTGGCGTCTTCAGTGGCTGCGCTGATATTGGGCGTCTCCAACACCGCACGGGTGAGGGCCAACGCATGCTCTCCCTGATGCTGAACGCTGGCCAGCTCCAGGGTTCGAGGGCTATCGTCAAGGGTATGGTAGCTGCTAAGTCCTTGCCCAAATGCCATATTAAAGCCCGGCGTTCCCACTGGACGAAAGATGGAAAGATCGGTGTCGTTGGGCAATTCCTTGTACAGCGCCGCAATCAAGGAGGAGGCCACCGGACGAGGTGAGGCGCTGGCATAGAGCTGGACGAGGCTCAGGGGGGCATGAAGGATCTCAAAAAGTGCCGCTGCTCCCTTCACGCCACGCGCCTCAAAGTTGAGAACGGCTTTAATCTCCCGCATCCGCGCGTACTCTTGCACAAACGCTCGGGCCCCGAGCAGGTCAATTTCCTCTCCATCCGTCAAGAGGGCCAGCACGTCGCAGGCAGGGACTGGACCCGCCTTAAGCGCGCGGATGGTTTCCAATACAACAGCCACGCCGGAAGCCGCATCCCCGGCACCGGGTCCAGTGTGAACGGAGTCATAGTGGCTCATCAGCACCACCACACACGAGCGATCCTTCCCGGGCAAGGTTCCGAGCAAGTTGGTGACCGCGCCCAAAACCGCCCGATTGGTCGTTTTTGCGTCGGCAATGTTTGGGCTGGTACGAGTAGAGCCGGTGGTCAGCCGCTGCTCCTCCACTTCAAGCTGAAGACTTCGCATAGCGTCCAGCAGGTACTGCCGCTGTTGAGTGTGGGCTGTGGAGCCCATTGGGCGGGGGGCGGTGGAGAGTGCCAGAATCGTCGGAGTCGCTCGGCGCGCCGAAAACGCATCGGGAGGCGCTTCTTTGTCTACCCACAGCGGCGGCGTGAGGCTCCACCAAGCGCAAAGAGAGGCCAGGAGCAATAGGATAAGCTGCTGAAGTCGCGTTCGGGTATCAAGTCGAATCGTTTGATCTGCAATCTTTGGAGGCGGACTCCAGGGGGAGCGGGCAAAGGGGCTGTCGTCGAGAGGCTCCTTGACCGGTCGCTCGGGAAGAGGGGCAGCCGGCCATGAGACCGGTCCTTGCTCGGAAGGGGCTCCTACAGCCTCCGCCTGAAGGCGAGGGGAGAGGGCAGACGGACTGTCGGTGGAAGAACCCTCGCTGGGCAGCCGCTCTGAAGGAGGTGAGGTTGGCATCCCTGATGGGGTGCTGGAACGCTCTGTGGGAGAGGTCTGGCGTTCCACCACTTCCCAGACCTTCAAGGAGGACGGCTGACCGTCGCCGGGATCTGATGACGCTGGATTTTTCGGATCGTGGCTCATGGTTCACTTGAAGCGGGTGAGGGTTTAACCCCCATCATAACAGAGCGGATCACGAAAGAGGACCGAAATGGGCGGGTGTTCGCGGGCGGTGGGAAGTTTAAAGAGGGCTAGCGCCGCTCATGGGATTCCTGTCGGCGCTCGGTGCGGTTCTCGCTCCGCTGCTGCTGGGTCTCTCGCTGCTCCCGCTGTACGTCTCGACGCTCCTGCTGTACCTCTCGACGCTGCTCCCGCACGTCTTGACGGTCGTCGCGCTGCTGCTCACGGTCACCCGGCGCGGAGCGGCGATTGTCTCGGAGCTCACGCTGTTCATCACGAAGCTGCTGCTGTTCCTGTTGAAGCTCTCGGCGTTCTTGGCCTACATCACGCTGCTCTTGACGCAGCTCCTGCTGACGCTCTGCTTCACGGGGGGTTGGGGTCATCCGACTGGGCTGAGGGCTGCGCGGCTCCATACTTCGGGTATTGTTCTGATAGCCGGACGGGGACGGTGCGCTCCGATAGACCTCCGCTTGGCGATGATAATACTGAGAAGGTGCAGCTCCAGAACGCGGTGCCGGTGGAGCAGTCATGTACTGCAAGGCACTCGGTGCGGCCTGCCGAGGCGGAGGTGGTGTGGCCACCGTGCGGCGGCTGGTGCGCTGATAGGTGGGCCGATAGAGGGACACACTGCCGCTGCGTACGCCATAGTATCCGGTTGGGCTGGAGCTGATGGAGATGTTAATGGTGCGAATGGGCGCGCCAACCCATCGACGCACGATGTGTACGTCCACCCCCACAGCGACAGGAACGCCACCTTGTACCCGGTAGACCGTCGAAGGACGGGAGGCATAGTAGATCCGGCTGGTGCGCTGATATGGTACGACGTAACGATAGATATCCACGTCAATCAAACGCATTCCGGGCACGAAGATCCACCAGGCAAGGGGAATATTGACGGTGATGTCCAGGCCCGCATCCGGATACCAATAGGCACCCGGGGGAAGCGCAGACCAGCCGACATACTCGTCAGTGTAACGCCATGCGACCCAAGCTGGCCCCCAGACGGTATCGGGTACCCAAACCCAGTAGGCGTTGTCGAGCCACACCCACCGGCCATAGTGGAAAGGAGCCCAACCCCAGGCGTAATTGCTGACCCAGGTCCAGCCATAGTCGGTCCAGACCCAGCTTCCGTTGTCCACATAGGGCCTCCAGGTGCGATGATCCACAAAGGGATACCACACATAACCATAAGCGGGGACGTAGTACCAGTCGCCATACGGGGCGAGGGCATCGTAAAACATCGAGTAGTCTTCGTACTCCCCCGGTTGGTAGCTGTCATAACCACCTTGGCCCTGATAACCACCCTGATATTGGCCCTGATAACCACCCTGATATTGGCCCTGATAACCACCTTGCCCATATCCATCGTAATAATAGCCCTGTGCCTGCGCTCGATCTGCACTCAGCAGCAGCAGCGGAAAGCTCAGCAGTAAGGTCAGCCACATGTAGAGTCTCATGATTTCCTCCCGAGGGGTTCATGTGTCCTTGAAGGGGTGGAGCGGCGCTCCTCAAGCACAGAGACGCTGAGAATTGGCCCTTATTCGATCCCCACAGACATATTTGAGGGTGGGGCCAGGCTGGATGCTGTGACGTCAGGCCACTCAGGGCCCGGACTCAAGAGGCGAGGCGGCGTCTCGTCCGGCTATGCAGGAAAATGATGTTTCACATCGGAGGCGGATGGCTCACGCCGGAGGCAAGGGCTCCAGCTCCACCAACGCCACTCCAGGGGCCACCATAACCCCGGCTTGGCAGGAGATGGCCTTAACTCGGCCTGCAAAGGGGGCCTTCAGCTCATGCTCCATCTTCATGGCTTCGATGATCAGCAACGACTGGCCTTTGCGCACTTCTTGCCCCTGCTCAACCAGCAGCTTAAGTACTTGACCGGGCATGCTGGAGGTGAGGGCTCCAGCGTCGTGACCTTCGCCACGCGCGCGCTTGCGTGCGGACTCTGGAGACTGCACCAGAAAGCTGAAACGCTCTTGTTTGAGCGCCACTTGGCGGTTGCCTCCGACTTGAGAAGAGAGAGCCGTGACGGGACGTCCGTCCAGCTCAAAGGTGAGTGTCCCATCGGCACGCATGGAGGGGGAAAGCAGCACCGTGCGATGAGGCAACTTTACTTCGACCTGACCGTCTCGGCGGCGTACTTCCACCAGAAGAGGTGCTGCGTCGGCATTGCGGGTATCTTGAAGCACGAGCTTCATGCAAACTCCTGAGCAACAAAGCGGGTCTTGAACACCCAATGGTTCGATCTGGATCTGAGATGCCACGCTAGCTGCCTCTCGCCTGAACGTCAAGGCTTTTCAAAATGCCCCGGTGTCGGCATTTTCAGTGACTCAACGTCTGTGCGGTGATTTGTAAGAAAAGTGTCGGCAATGGGTATTCCTCGATTGGAAAATGCGCTAGAATCCGGCCAACGCGGCAGCCGATTGGGTGTGCCCGCGAGGCGGTGGTGTTTTAGAGGCAGAGCACCATACCGGTGCTGAATGGACAGAGCGCGTTACATCACTCGCCGATGCGCGCAGGCAAAGGCGGAGCGACTCAACAGGAGCGCGTATCAGTCAGGGGGTCACGCAATGCGGATCGGCATTCCGAAAGAAGTCCGAGCAGGTGAGCGACGGGTGGCAGCCACACCCGAGACGGTCAAGAAGCTCCAATCGCTCGGTTTTGAGGTGTGGATTGAGCCCGGGGCAGGGCAAGGGTCCAATATCTCCGACCAAGCATTTGAGGCCGCAGGTGCCCATCTTGCGGCAGATACCCGCGACCTGTGGCAGAAAGCCGAGCTGGTGCTCAAGGTTCGAGCGCCCGAGCAGCATCCAGAGCTGAACATGCATGAAGCGGACCTGCTGTCGGAGCGGGCGCATCTGATCAGCTTCATTCAACCGGCCCAAAACAAGGAGCTGCTGGAGCGGCTGGCACTGCGTAAGGCGACGGTGCTGGCCATGGACTGTGTTCCCCGCATCTCGCGCGCGCAAAAGATGGATGCGCTCAGCTCAATGGCCAATATCTCGGGCTATCGAGCGATTATTGAGGCGGCAAACGCCTATGGCCGTGCGTTCATGGGGCAGGTGACGGCGGCTGGCAAGTTGCCACCTGCAAAGGTGCTGGTGATTGGAGCCGGTGTGGCTGGACTGGCAGCCGTCGGTGTGGCGCGCGGGCTCGGCGCGATTGTGCGAGCTTTTGATACCCGTCCTGCCGTGCGAGAGCAGGTGCAGAGCCTCGGCGCGGAGTTCTTAGAGGTCTCCATCCAAGAAGATGGTGAGGGCGGCGGTGGTTATGCCAAAGAGATGAGTCCCGCCTTCATCAAGGCCGAGCTGGAGCTCTTTGCAAAACAGGCCAAAGAGGTCGATATCATTGTCACCACGGCGCAGATTCCCGGCAGAAAAGCGCCCACGCTGATCACCCGCGAGATGGTGGAGAGCATGCGTCCGGGCTCCGTGGTGGTGGATTTGGCGGCAGAACAGGGTGGCAACTGTGAGGTGACTCAGCCCGGTATGATCAGTCAACATCAAGGGGTGAGCATCATCGGCTATACAGATATGCCCAGTCGCTTGCCAACGACGTCATCACAGCTTTATGGCAATAACCTGGTACACCTGCTTCAGGATATGGTAGGCAAAGAGGGTTATAAGGTGAACCTCGAGGACGAGGTGATCCGGGGTGCTACCGTCCTGCATGAAGGAGAGCTGATCTGGCCTCCGCCTCCACGGCCGGTCAGTGCGACGCCTGCACCCGCTGCAAAACCCGCGACCCCATCGGCTGCACCGACCCCCTCGAAGTCTCACGGGGGCGGGCACGGACACGGACACTCCATCGGCGGCAATATTCCCCCTTCCGTGCTGATTGGAGGAGGCATTCTCTTTGCCATCATCGGACTGTTTGCACCGCGAGAGTTTCTATCTCATTGGACCGTGTTTGTGCTCTCTTGCTTCATTGGATATCAAGTGATCTGGAATGTCTCGGCAGCATTGCATACCCCGCTGATGAGCGTGACCAATGCCATCAGTGGCATCATCGTACTGGGTGGGATGTTGCAGCTCTCTGCAAATGCCAGTACTCTCCAACTCGTGTTGGGCGGCATTGCTGTTTTGATTGCAGCCATCAATATCGTGGGCGGCTTTATGGTCACTCAGCGCATGCTGGCGATGTTCCGAAAGTAGGAAGGAGTGTGCGATGAGTGAGTCATTGCTGACCGTGGTCTATCTGGCCGCAGGCATTCTGTTCATCTTAAGTCTGGGAGGACTCTCCAATCAAGAGTCGGCCCGAACCGGTAACCTGTATGGTGCCATTGGCATGGGCCTGGCAATCCTAGCAACCGCTGCCAGCGCACAAGTCTCGAGCTATGGCATCCTGGCGGGTGGGTTGGTTGTGGGCGGTGGCATCGGCGCGATGATGGCGCGTCGAGTGGCCATGACTGCCATGCCGGAGCTGGTGGCGATCTTACACAGCTTCGTCGGTCTGGCGGCAGTGCTGGTCGGTGTGGGAAGTTTCTTGGATCTGCACGGACTGGAAGGTGCCGCTCTCGTTATTCATCTGATCGAGATCTATATCGGTGTTTTTGTCGGCGCTGTGACCTTCATTGGATCCATCATTGCCTGGGGAAAACTCCGAGGCTCCATCAAAGGGAAGCCCCTGCTCTTGCCCGCACGTCATGGCATCAATGTGATGGTGTTGGGTGTCTCCTTAGTGATGGGGGTGATGTTCTGCTTGCAGCCGGAGCAAGGGATGCCGTACCTGCTGGTGATGATCGGCCTCTCGAGCTTTCTCGGCTGGCACTTGGTGATGGCCATCGGCGGAGCCGATATGCCAGTGGTGGTGTCCATGCTCAACTCTTACTCGGGTTGGGCGGCGGCTGCGGCTGGATTTATGCTCAGCAATGACCTGCTGATCGTGACGGGTGCATTGGTGGGGTCGTCAGGTGCAATTCTGTCCTACATCATGTGTAAGGCGATGAATCGTTCGTTCTTCTCGGTGATTCTGGGCGGATTTGGTGCCGATGAAGGTGCTGCTCCCGCTCGTAAACAGACCGATCAGCCCGCAGGAGAAGTGGTCTCGGTGAATTCCGAAGAGACAGCACAGCTCTTGCTCGATGCGCGTAGTTTGGTGATCATTCCGGGATATGGAATGGCAGTGGCTCAGGCCCAGCATGTGGTGCGAGAGCTGGTTGAGATCCTCCGTGGCAAGGGCAAAAAGGTAGTCTTTGCCATCCATCCCGTGGCCGGGCGTCTTCCAGGACATATGAATGTGTTGCTGGCGGAAGCCAATATTCCGTATGACATCGTGCTGGAGATGGATGACTTTAACGCCGAGATGGGCAACACAGATGTGGCACTGGTGATTGGTGCCAATGACATTGTGAATCCGGGTGCGCTTGACGATCCTTCCAGTCCCATCTACGGCATGCCGGTGTTGGAAGTGTGGAAAACGCAGACCTGTATCATGATGAAGCGGTCGATGGCCGCAGGTTACGCAGGCGTCGAAAATCCGCTGTGTTTTCGGACGAATACCCGCATGCTGTTTGGTGATGCCCGCAAGAGCTTGGATGCGGTCGTGACCCGTATCAAGACCCTTCAAGATGAATGAGCTCGCCTCCATGTGATTCCCCCTTTTAAGCCCTTCATGCTGCTGAAAGGGCACCGCTACCTCAATCCCATTCCCCTCTTGACTGAAATGGATCGATCTCTGGGAGCTTTTATGTCCAACGATCAGCCCCTTCTGTTCACACCCGGGCCTCTGAATACTTCACCCTCCGTCAAACAAGCCATGCAAGTGGATTATGGATCTCGTGATGCTACCTTCATTCAAAAGGTGCGAGAGATTCGTCAGATGCTGCTTCGGGTGGGAGAGGATATCTCAGAAGATTTTGAGAGCATCCTGATGCAAGGAAGTGGCACATTCTCTATTGAGTCTGTCCTCTCCTCGGTGATTCCACCCGATGGAAAGCTGCTGGTCTTAGCCAATGGTGCGTATGGAAACCGGCTCGCGCGCATCGCGCAGGTGCATCGCATCGCATATGTGATGCATGAAGATCCTGAAGATACCCCCCATGATCCGGCTCAAGTGAGTGAACTTTTGGCCTCTGGCGGGTTTACCCATCTGGCGATGGTTCATTCAGAGACCACCAGTGGCGTGGTGAATCCCATCTTGGAGATTGGCCAGCTCGCACGGGAAGCCGGTGTCTGTTTTGTGGTCGATGCCATGAGCAGCTTTGGGGGCATCCCCATTTCCTTAAGAGCTGCTCATATCGACTTCTTGATCTCTTCGTCTAACAAATGCATCCAAGGTGTACCGGGATTTGGGTTTGTATTGGCGAGACGTGCTCGTTTGAAGGAGATTCGAGGACATGCTCGCACTCTATCACTTGATCTGTGGGCACAGTTTGAGGGTTTAGAGCGGGATGGCCAGTTTCGATTTACCCCTCCTACTCATACACTGGCGGCATTCCATCAGGCACTGATCGAGCTCGAAGCCGAAGGAGGTGTGGAGGCTCGACATCGACGTTACGAAGCGCATCACCAGCAGGTCTTAAGGGGATTTCAGGCGCTGGGGTTTCAACCGTATCTACCATCGGAGCGGCAAGGACCCATCATCACGTCATTTCTTATGCCGAAGGATCCACGCTTTAAGTTTGACGCATTCTATGCCTCACTGGCTCAAGAGGGATGCCTGATCTATCCAGGTAAGGTCAGCCAGCGGGACTGTTTTCGCATCGGTCATATCGGGCATCTCTTTGCGCCAGATTTTGAGCGACTCTTAGAAGCTGTCAAGCGTGTGCTTCTGAGCTTTCACCTTCCAATTCCTCTGGAGTCATAACATGGACTTGGTATATCGACGGAGCTATCGAGGACCGTTGAAGGCCGTCATCCTCGACTGGGCAGGCACCACCGTTGACTTTGGGTGTGTGGCACCCGCTGCCGTTTTTGTGGAGGTCTTTCGTCGGGCAGGGGTTGAGCTCAGTCTGGAGCAAGCCCGTGGACCGATGGGCATGCATAAACGCGCTCACATTCAGACCGTGCTGGCGTTGCCCGAAATCCGCGAACGTTGGCAACGGGTACATGGGCAACCACCCGATGAGGTCGCCGTTCAGGGGCTCTACGATGCGTTTCTACCGCTTCAGCAAGAGGTGATCGCTCAGCATGCCACCTTGATTCCGGGGACGCTTGAGGCGATTGAAGAGTTTCGACGGAGAGGGCTGCTGATTGGCTCCTGTACCGGCTACACCGAAGCCTTGATGGAGGCGTTGCTTCCGGTGGCGGCAGCACAGGGATATGCACCAGATTGTCTGGTGTGTGGCGCTGCGGTCCCGGCAGGGCGACCTGCTCCCTGGATGGCCTTGATGAACGCCATGAAGCTGGGAGTCTATCCTCTGGAAGCCTGCGTCAAGGTGGGGGATACCCCGGTGGATGTCGAAGAAGGACTCAATGCCGGGATGTGGACGGTGGCGCTGGCGGTGACGGGCAACGAGGTGGGGTTGTCACAGGCGGAATTGGAAGCACTTGCCCCAGAAGTGCGGGCTGCTCGTATGACCCGTGCGCGGACTCGCTTGGCACAAGCAGGTGCCCACTATGTGGTGGATGGGCTGGCAGAGGTTCCCGCCGTTTTAGATGTGATTGAGGCAAGACTCCGGCAGGGTGAGAAGCCGTAATGCTCATTCGTAGCTGGGATAACAGAGCTTGATGTCTTTACCGCTGTAGGCAATACGCAAACCACTCTCGGGTTGAGCCCGCTGTGCGAAGTACACTTCGACCGGATATTGCCCTGCATTGAGGGTCTTTTCTAAGGTGATCAGGTCAAATTTCTGCGGACCCGGAAAGGCAAGCAGCTCATCCCCCAGATAGATCCAGAGATCGGTGGCTGCTGCGATGGTAAACGAAATGGTCGTGTTGTTGTTCTTGATCCGCAGCCACGCTTGCCAGCGCACGGAGAAGTAGGCCGGATCTCCTTCATAGCCGGTATCTACAGGCCACCAACCGAGCCCAAAATCCAGACTGGCATCGTATCGGGAGAAGGCCCGATAGTCGTCATCCCACCAATCCAGCGTCATCGGAGAGTCTGCCACGCTGAGCTCGGTCTCCGGCTCCACATCAGGATGGGTGTTCGGAAGGTTATAGTAGGTGCCTGCGTAGCCCTCCTGGCAAGTTGTCCAGTCTGGTACTTCAGGTTCAGGTGTTCCCACAACGATGGGGGTGGCCATCGGAGTCGGCGTAACATCTCCAAGATAGGTTTCTCCAGCACATGATGTCAGGCTGATCGACAGCAGGCCCTGAAGAGCCAAACTCAGCGCCCCAACCATCAGAGGAAAAGCATGCTGAGTCTCATCCGGCTTGGCTGGTTTGAGGTGCTGGTTCATGGGCTCTCCTCCTCCAGCGCTTGGGCATCTGAGCGCACCTCACAGTTGAGCCACTCATGCAGCATGTCTAGATCATTGCTGCTCAAGCCGCCAGCGGGAGGCATGTCCTGATCTTGCACCGTGCGCACGTCAATTCGATCCAGCCACAGGATCGCATCGGCGTAGGTGTTGAGGTTGACCGAGAGAGGGGCGTAGTTCCGCTCCTTCATATCGGTGAGATAGGATGAATGACAGCCGGTACAGTTCCGCTCGAGAAATCCCCGCCCAAAGTTTTCGTAGGTAAGGGCCGGCGTGCGGGAGCAATCCGGACCTTCCGGCTGCTCCTGAGTGCCACAGGCCGTCAAGAGCAGTGAGAGCATGATGAGCTGAACAGGGGAGGGGCCTCGAGTCGCGCACCGCTTAAGGTGCTGACACGGGGGGAGCGTGGACATGGAGTGTCTCCTCAAAGGAGCAAGGGGCAGCCGCAGTGTGTGCCACGGCTGCTCTTGTCCTGAATTTCAGGCAATCAGGGCGTCAAGCACCTGAACCCCCGAGAGGAACTTCTGCGGATCGAGCCCACCCAGCTTGAGGAAGGCCGCCCCCAAGTGTTCGGCTGCCAGAATGGAGCCTGAGCTTGATGCTTGGCCCGTTTTCAAATCAATCGGCTTAGAGACCAAGCCATCGTCCGTGCTGCCAATCACTTGGTTGCCCTTGATGCCAGCACCTGCCACCAGCACCGAGGTGTAGGGCCAGTGGTCTTTGCCCATCGAGCCATTGATCTTCGGCGTGCGTCCCATCTCGCTCATCAAGACCACCACCACTTCGTTGATCAAATACGGTGAGGTCTGACCTGGCGTGGTGGCCATATAGGTCAAGATTTGGTCAAGGTCGTCAAAGACGGCATCAAACTGCTGTCCTTGAACAGCCACGTTCATGTGGTTGTCCCAGCCAAAGCCCACGCCCACCATCGCACAGCGGGAGAGGCCCATGCGCATCACGTCGAGGGCTGCCAGGGAGCGCTCGAGCAATCCGCCGCCCTGTCGGGAAAGTCCGGCCTCAAAAGAGCGTCCTTCCAGCTCAGAGGACTTATCGTGGGCGCTGAGCAAGGCGTCTGCTTGGGCGCGTCCCATGCCAAACCGTTGGGGCGCCAGCTTCTGAATCCGTTTGTAGACAAATGCATCCACCATCTGATCGGCAGGTATGGTCATCTTGGGGGCCGGTTTGTCAGACTGACCCACAATATCCCCATCGATGAGGTCCAGCAGCGTTCCACCTCCACCGCGAACTACGGTTGCTCCGGAGTTTCCGGGGAAGCTCGGGCCGGAGTACACCACATGCGGCAGGGAATACTCCAGCGTTGCATTGGCGGCCAGTGTGGTTGGCCAGTCTGCAATCGACGAGGCGGAAGTGCCCGTCATCATAAACTGAGTGCAAGACTCATGACCCACTGAGTGAGTATCAATGCCATTGATGATGGCAGAGCGAGCGCCCCACTTGGAGAAGTAACGGGAGACCGCAGGCCAACGTTCACTGGCGACGTAGTTGATATTGCCTGCTTTTGCGGCATATGCCATCGGATCCATGTCGGTTCGGGTAGACCCAAACTTGGATTCAAAGACGAAGGTGGTATCCCAACCGCCCCCCGCAAACAGGAACAAGAACTTCTTCTCGCCTCCCGCCGCTTGCACCCGGGGCATCGAGGGGAGAGCCGCAAGCGCACCACTCGCAGCGAGGGCACGCAAGAACTGACGACGATCAAGCATGGTCTTCATGGGCCACTCCTCTCAGTAGAGAATAATCCGGGGATCACGCAGGACCGCTGAGATGACAGCCGTCCAAGCCGCTTCGGTGGATGCGGTCACTTCATACACACCATTCCACAGGGTCAGGAGGTCGTTGGGCTCGTCTGCTCCGGCTTCCAGTGGCAAACCAGTCACTTTCAAATAGATCTCCTGAATCTGCTCCGTGAAAATAGCGGGTTGATCTCCGGGTTTACCGTTGGGGCCCATGAGGGTGATGAGCTTTGCAGGCTCCGTGCGATTGGGATCAAAGTCATGCTTGACCACGTGGTGAGCGGCGGCTTGTGCCAATCGCTCTTGAATCAGGGAAAGTCCGAGAGAAGGGTTGGCAGCAGGCACTTTTACGGTGCGCGAATCAATACCTCCTGCTAAGACGGCGAGATTGCGAGCATTGTCAGCCAATCCATCCTGGCCCGAGAAGGTCCAACGATAGCCAGTGCTCTGCTCGATGACATTGGCAAGCTGGCTGGGCGTTGCCATTTTAAGGGTCGTCAGCCGCTCTGCTAAAGAGTCGTCACCGTCCACCTTCCGAGCACGGTACGCATCAGAGGTGACGATGGCGCGCACCAAACTTCGCACATTCTGGCCCGTCAGCTCAAAGGTCGCGCGGAAGCCCTCCAGTTCAGCCCAGTCCGCATCGGTGGCGTTGCGGTGGGTCATGCCTTCCCACACCGTCTTCACGGCGCACTGCATGAAGCGGGGATCTTCGCCGATGGCCTCCCCGAGCTCCATCAGGTTGCCCGTGGGACGCCCAAAGTAGGCCGGACTGCGGCCCGCATACCCCTTCCAGGCAGTCTCGTTCTCGGGATAATAGGTACGCATCTCATCAAAGGACTCTTCGTCGCGGTCTTCACGGAAGAAGCCAAACATGTTTGCGGCCAGCGGATCCAGCGAAGAATGGCACGACTGGCAACCGGCGTTGTCACGAATGGCCATCTCTGGATCCTGCATGAGCTGATCGATGGCAGTTCGGTTCAGCACGATGGGGCGGCTCAAGAAGTCATCACACAGCAGCACGCGACTGATGGCATTGGCTCGGTGGCGGTTGGCGTTGCCACCTTGCGACGGATAACGTTGCCAGAAGGTGTTCATGGAGAGCACACCCGCCATAGGACGCTGATCCAGATATTGCCCCTGTTGCCATCCCACCGCATCCTCGGGATAGTCAATGCCCCACCACGAAGCGAGCAGCTCGTCGGTCATGGTATAGGGGGCCTTGACCAGCTCGGAGTAGGGCAGATCGTGCTCGACAATGTGCCGAATCAATCGCAAAGGCTCATCGCCCACGGAGCGGGCCAGGGCTTGGCGATCCACCTCACCCATGCCCGCCTCTTCGGGATCATAATAGGTATCTCCCGTGCGTGTCAGGAAGGCGAGGTTAAAGACCTCCATCATCCGATCCAGGAACGCCTGAGAGCCCAGGTAACGATCCACAAACTGGCCATAAAGCTCTGGATTGGACTCAATGGCCTTCAGCTCGTCTTCAGTCGGATGTTGAGCGCGCAGGTCCATCGAGAGACGGATGAGCTGCTCACGGGCATCCAACGGGGTAAAGGTGACGGTGGGGACTTCTTCGGTGGGCTGGCAGGCCACCGAGGTGAGCAACACCATCGACAATGAAAAGGCACTCAAGTGCCGAATACGCTGACGTGACAACCATTTATGAAGCATAGCGCCCCCTTTTTTGAAAGCGCACGAACGATTGACAATAGGGTGAAGAGAAATCTTCACCGCCTGGGGACACCACAACATGGCGTGAATCTGAACATGCAGCTCAGTAGCGCGTCGAAAAGACGTAGTCATCGAAGCTGGGAGGGGAGAGGGCTTCCCACAGCCCATCGAACGAAAGACAGACTGGTATCTCTTGTTTGACTCCTCGGACATAAAGTGTGCCACAACCATCACAGGCTGTGTCGTCCGCGTTGTCGTCGGGGCCTCCAATGGGCATGAAGACCACTTCATACCAGTATGCAGAGGTATCCCGCAGACCCATATATCCATATGGCTCTTTCAGGCAGGCGTTTGGCGGCGCACCTCGAGAGCCGTAGAGGGTTAAATCGAGGGATACGGAGTCGAAGCGGTCAAACGTCTCCTGGAGCAGAAATACGTCACCCCTTAAGGTCAGCAGATCTTGAGTACCCACTTTATAGTTAATATAAAGTGCCTCACGAAGTCCACCGGTGAATACCGCTCCTTCAGGAAAAGATAGATCCCCGCTGACAGTACCCTCTACTTGAGCACTATAGGTCCAAGAATTGCCAGCCGGATCAAAGCTCTGGTAATACGAGTCGTTGGCATCTCCGGTAAAGGCCAGCAGGCGGGTCGAACCCTCTTCCACCCGAGCGTTGCCCATCAAGGTACGCTGACCGTACTCAACATAGCGGGTCTCGTCGATAAAATCTCGGGAGCCTGTAACATCCCAGCCCAGCTCCCCATCAAAAAAGAGCCCTGCGTCGGTTTTGCAAGAATCCGACCAATACAGTGCGGTCATGTCGTCTTGCGCTTCGGCAGAGGAGGAATACACGTCGGGGCAGCCCACCGATGAGCGGGCAAAGGTGTCGGTAAACGCACTCCAAGGAGCACGGAGATCTGAAATCAACGTCAATCCGAGCCCTTGTTGAAGGGCCCCTGTCATGTCCAAACCGGTCAGGTCCGGCATGATCAGATCGGGAGCTGGAGGCCCCACGTCTACGGTATCATCGTCCTCTTCGGCGTTTTGGCAACCCACTCCCACCAGCGCGATCAGGAGCAGACACATCCGCATGCGACGCGCATACATGAGGGCCCGCGTGTGAGGCGAAGAGGACCGCTTGGAGCACACCTCAGTCGTCAAGCTCTGTTCCATAGGTGGCACTCCATTCAAAAGTGATGTCGTCACCCTGTCGCAAGGCGTCATACCAGGGGAGCCAATAACCAGTGTCCGCATAATCATAATAGATGATGCGGGTTTCGGATGAATATCCAAAGATCAGATAGACACCATCTTCGGGGTAGTCGGTGCGCTGGCACTCCTCGGGATCGCCCTCCAAGAGCACATGTTGAATGCGAAAGGTGTAATTACATCCGGAACAGGTGGTGCTGACTTTGGCACCTGTTAAGGCATACGTTAAGAGACAGCTCGGCTCCTCGGCACCATTCAGATACTCACCCATCTCAAGCGTGCCAGACATTGCATCGTAAGGACCACCGGTTGGGCTCATGGTCCAGAGACCTTGATCCAAAAAGGTGACGGTATTACGGGGAGACGGATTTGAGGGCTCAACCGGATCGGTTCCAGGATCCGTAACCGGAGTGGCCTCGGGAGTCGGGGAGGTTGTATCGGGCGGAAGGGTTGGGGTCGGAGACACCTCTTCGGTGCTGTTGCACGCTGTTGCTGTAATCGTCCCTACAGCCAGAGCATACAGCCAGTACCTGAGTTGTCGGCGGGCACCCGGACCCTTCCCACCAGCCTGCTGTGCCTGTTTGCCAGTGGCATGCTGTTGATCAGGTATCAGAAGGTTTATCATGGGTTTTTTACCAGCTTTCAAAAGAGTGGCATCTATCATTGCGTCACCGCAACGGGGGAGAAAACATGCTCCCAAAGGAAGTCTGGCACAAGCATCAGGGGGGTGTCAAGAGGGGAGGAGAGCATGCCCAAACTTATATTCTTTGCACGTAGGCTGTAACGATGATATCCTGAGCGCCGAGTGGGTCCACCCAGTCCAGACCCATTTTTGGTCCATAGATGCTCCTTTCTGGGAGAACGAAGCCATGAAAAACATATGCCGAGTGTCATCCGTCCTGACGTGGTGGGTGATGTGGACGGTTATGAGCAGTTTTGTTGCTTGCTCTGGAAACCAGCCGGAGGCACTGGATCCAGAAAAGCTGGAGATTCAATCTGAGCTGCTGACACCTTCTTCCACGGGTTATATGCTCGACTTTGGGGATGTGCCACTGGACAGCCGCAAAAGTTATTCCTTTGTGCTGACGAATTCTGGGGATGAGCCCTTAACCCTTCAGTCCGTGACCCTCGTCTCAGGCAGCCTGTCGATCTTCGACGTGACCTGGGATCGCACCACGGAGCTTGAAGGTGGCATGTCCTCCACGGTCTCTGTGACCTTCATTCCTACCAAAGTGCAGACGTATACCGGACGCATTCAAGTGCGCTCGACAGATGAAGAGAATCCTTCCATTCTCATCGATGTAAAGGGTAAAGGAACACCGTCAACGCTCGATAAAGATGGTGATGGTGTCTCGCCTGCGGACGGCGACTGTAATGATTCAGACTTTAACGCCTTTCCAGGAAATTCAGAGCAGTGTGATGGAAAGGATAATGACTGTGATGGTACAGTGCCTGCAAACGAAAATAACTCGGACGGTGACGCTCAGCGTGTGTGCCAGGGTGACTGTGACGATAGCAACAAAAACACGTATGTAGGGGCCCCCGAGATCTGCGACGGGAAGGATAATAACTGTGATGGCATCCAGGCAGATGGATTGGACGCCAATGATGATGGCCAACCCGATGGCACTTCGGATCTGGATAAGGATGGCTGGACCATCTGCGCTGGCGACTGCAATGATAATGACAATGCGATCTCCCCCGCGACAGCCGAAGTCTGTGATGAGCGTGACAACGACTGTGATGGCAAGAAGGATAACATTGATCAGGACAAAGATGGCTATTCCCTCTGCGATCCAGCCCAAGATTGTAACGATGCAGACGCCACTGCCCATCCGACGTATGTGGACAGCAGCTTCAAAGGCACGAGTGTTGGTTCATATGCAGCGCCCTACACCAGTGTGAATGCTGCGCTCGAAGGTCTCGACGCGAGCTGTCGCACGGTCTACATCAAGGCAGGCACTTATAGCGTCAATGCATTTGCGCTCTCAGATGGGAAACCGCTGACACTTGAAGGGGCCGATCCGAGCACCGTCATCCTGAAGCCATCGGCAACAGGTCGTATTTTTACCTTGAGCAATCGGAGCAAGCTCACCCTCATAAATGTGGGACTCACGGGCGGGAATGCTTCTGGTACGGGCGGCGGTGATGGTGGGGTCATCTTAGCAAACAATGCAGATGTGACCCTTGAAGGTGTCTCCGCCTATGCCAATAAGTCTGCGGCTGATGGAGGTGTGGTTTTTGTTCAGTCTGGGAAGCTCTCCGTGAAAGAATCGACCTTCAGCAGCAATGTGGCGGGTGATGATGGTGGGGCAATCCTGGTATTGAGTGGTGAGTTCTCCGACGCAGATAGTATTTATGCAAACAACCAAGGAGCTAAAGGTGGAGCGATTGGATTGCAATCCTCCAAGCTGACGAGTGGGCGACGATTGGTGTTTGAAGGAAACAAAGCCTCGGATTCAGGAGGCGCTCTGTCGGCCATTGGTGTGACTCAGCTTCGTTTGGAACAATCGATCTTCTGGACCAATTCCGCTACCTCATATGGGGGGGCAGCGGCCCTAGACGACGTGGTGGACAGCGGCGGCTATCTTCGCAACTGTCTTTTCCAGAATAATAGTGCTGGCACTCAGGGGGGGGCGCTGTCGTTGGCGGGCGTGCAGAGTGTGGTGATTCAAAACAATACGATGACTGAAAATGTATCGGTGGGAGAAGGGGGGGGCATCATGATCCGCGCGACCGCTGATACTGCCCGGACGATGCCGCTTGCTTCGACGCCACGCATTCTGGCAAACATCATCGCTTGGACTCAGGGGAAGAATGGATTGTATGTGGAGAGTACAGGCTCTACGGTTCAATACAATACGGTCTTCAACACCAACAGCGGCGTCAATTTTGCGGGTGCTGGCATCAATCCCACACAGGGTTCCTTTTCGTCAAGTTCTGGAGACTATAACCTGGCGGATAATCCCCTCTTCGTCTCGTTTGAGACGGAGGGCGCGCCTGAGGACGACGATCTGCACCTGCAAAGCTCCAGCACTTCTCGCAACACAGGCTTGACCGGTTCGAGCAACAATGATCCTGATGGCAGTCGAAATGATCGTGGTGCTTACGGAGGTCCGTCAAGTCTACCTCTGGATGTCGCTCCGGTTGAATGATAGCCACCTGTGGCGAGCCGCAAGCATTAACATCGTCCCTCTCAAAGCTGTGGAGTTCATATGAAGTCGCTCGGTTGGATCGTTTGTATGCCTCTGATGGCAGCCTATGTGTTTGCTCCATCGTGGGCAGTAGCGGGAACCACCATTGACGTGGCACCGGGAGCAGACATCAACACCTTAACCTCTTCTCTTCGAGAAGGGGATATCGTTCGTTTCTCTGATGGCGTGTATGAGATCGACGATACGCTGACCTGGAGTCATGTGGGTCAGGAGGGGAATCCGATCACCCTTAAAGCCGCCGATGGTGCTCGACCGGTGATTCGATTGATTGAGCCGGGGTCGATCGTGCGCATGTCAGATGCGGCCTATGTCAATATTGAAGGGCTGACATTTGAAGGTACTGACATCGAAACGTCGTGGGATGCCAGTGCGCTTGTGCTGGAGCGGGTCTCCAATATCAACATCAAGGATTGCATCATCCATGACAAGAACGGTCATGGCATTTACATGATCACTGCGGATCGGGTGCTGGTGGAGCACACGGAGATCTATAACATCTTTAAGGGATACCACGGCATCTATCTGGATGGTGGCATCAAAGGGGGGACCAGCTACTATTCGTCCCTCATCACCTTGACCAATAACTGGATCCATAACCTCACGGGGAGCAACTCTTCTGGCGTTGTTTTTAGTTCCTTCGTGAGTGACTCAGAGATCTCCGATTCTGTCATCCACAGCTCAGAGAATCGCGGCATCTATCTGGGTACGTTCACCGATGGTCCCGCCAACCGAGTCGAACGAAATGTCGTCTTCAATGTCGCCTCTGCTGGCATTGAAGTCCACGGCACGGCGGTCATTGCCAACAATATCATCTTCAACTCAAATGGGTATGGTATTTACTCAACACCCTCGAAAGATGATGATGACTACCAGATTTCATTGGTCAACAATACGGTGGCTGCTACTCTCAATCGTGCGGTATTTTACCAACACAATGCTTTGGACACCCACCTAGAGCCGCAGCCTTTCCGTTTGGTCAATAATGCACTGTGCAGCCCGCTGACTTATGCATTTAAGACGGAAAAGGTGACGGAATCCAATGCCACCATGTTGCAGATCTCAAACAACTTTGCATGTGGCTTGGTGGAGACCTATGAAGGACTCCTGCCTGGATTCCAGCCCGGAGCTGGTTACGCCGACTTTGTGGAAGCCGCGACGTGGAACTTCTGGCCATCCAGCAGCAGCTACCTGATCGATGCGGGCAGTGGCGAACCTGCCGATGTGGTCCCCGACCTTGATTTTAATGGTCTCGAGCGGTCGGGCGCGCCTGAGGTGGGGGCGTATGAGCGCCTGTACAACGATAACCCCGGCTGGGTCATTGCGGAAGGTTTTAAGTCACTGGAAGTAGACCTTCCAGATACGGATGTTCCAGTGGAGACGGGATGTCAGGGGTGCAAGAGCAGCTCGGGGACTCCAGCGGTGTTTGGGCCCTCCATTTCCATTATGGTCGGAATATTCCTCATGCGGCGACGCCGACTGGGTCACCGCTGACACTCCCTCTTTTGTCACATCGGGATCTGTGTTATCTTCTAGGGCGTTTTCGGTGGTGGGGTCGTAAGGCGACTTCTGAGCGTCAGCCGAAGCTGTGTGCTTGTAGAACCTGGTTGTGAGTGGAAACCCGTGTGGGCGGGTCGAAGGCGGGAGAGCTGGTCATGTCCGAAGAAACTCCAAACCCGGAAGGTGGAGAAGTTCAAGAAACTTTTCCTCCCTTGCCCAAACGTCCAAAGGCCAAGCATAAACATGCTCATCACGGCGGTGCTTGGAAAGTGGCGTATGCCGATTTTATCACCACCATGATGGCGCTCTTCTTGCTTTTGTGGTTGCTCTCGACCTCCGATCAAGCCAGCCGAGCCATGATGTCCCTCTACTTTCGTGATCCCGGAATCTTTGACAACCCGCAAGGCGCAAACGCAGTGCCGGGGTCCGGTGCTGCTGTAAAAACCAAACCGGCTCCCATCTTGGAAGTGTCCGGTTCTGGCGGTGGTGGACAGCGTAACATCGAAAATACCATCAATATGGAGCAGATGTCGCGTGCGCTTCAAAAGTCAGCAGCTACGACTGGTTCGCGGCGCGGTGTCGAGCGGCAAGTGAATATGTTGCCATCGCGTGATGGCTTTCAGCTCCAGCTCTCAGATTCAGAGGACTTTCCTGCTTTTGAGCCCGGTTCCGCTGTGTTGACAAAAGATGCAGAACAGATGGTGGCGGCTATGTCGGAGGTGATTGCAGCACTGACCAACTTCTCGATCACCCTGTCCGGTTATACCGACGCCAAACCAAACGGTAACTTGAAGTATGACAATCGGGAGCTCTCTGCGGATCGAGCGCAGCGCGTGATGCAGCTCATGGTGGCCAACGGGGTGCCTCCAGAACGTTTTAGGGAGGTGGCAGGGTACGGCAGTCTTTACCCAGTGGATTTGCAAGATCCGTTTGCCGCACGGAATCGTCGGGTGGTAATCACCTTGAAGAACATGCGGGATTCCGGGCGTGCCACCAAACTACCAGGACAATCAGGTACTGCTTCACGAGCGCCTAGAACTCCGCCGAGCGCCTCCGGTTTACCGGGTGCTCCCGGAGGTGTACCTGAAGCGGCTGCTCCGCCCTCTGCGCCTGCGCCTGAAGCTGCTGCTCCGGCCACTGAAGGCGCACCCGCTGTTGCTCCCTGAGCCGAAACGCCTACTCCTCGTAATCAACGCCGATGGGACAGTGATCCGAGCCTGAGACCTCCGCCGAGATAAAGGCGCTGCGCACCTTTGACACAGCCGCTGGCGAAGCCAAAACAAAGTCGATGCGCCAGCCAATATTCTTCTCGCGTACCCCCGGGCGGTTCGACCACCAAGTATACTGATGCGGCGCTGCATGAAAGTGGCGAAAGGTATCCGTCCAGCCCGAGTCGAGCCAGCGGATAAGTTCATCGCGCTCCTCGGGGCAAAATCCGGAGGTCTTTTCGTTGTCTTTGGGGCGGGCAAGATCAATCGGATAAGGTGCTGTGTTAAAGTCACCCATTACCAGCACGGGCTCTCCCGCCGCCTTGAGGGGCTCTAGTTTGTTGTAGAGGTGGCGATAGAATTCGAGCTTAAAGGGGATACGACTGTTGTCTCGATTTTGCCCACTCCCGTTTGGAAAGTAGACATTGGCAATCCAGAGACGTCCAAAACGGGCGAGCTGAAGACGGCCTTCTGAGTCGAAGCTGGGAACCTCAAGCCGCGTGAGCAGCTCATCGGGGGGGCGGCGAGACAAGAGCCCAACCCCGCTGTACCCAGCCTTCTCAGCGGCCACCACATGCAGATGCCACGCGGGAAGTGATCGGAGCTCTGTTGGAAGCTGTTCCATGCTCGCCCGCACTTCCTGAAGCCCCACGATGTCGGCTTCGCTCGATTCCAGCCAAGAAAGAAAGCCTTTATGCACAACCGCACGGAGACCATTGACGTTCCAAGACACGATCCTCATACTACTTCCCCCGGGTGGGCGCATGGAGAGATTGCGCTGAATATTTGCGCCCAAAATCAGCGTTCAAGTGTTGCAGTGACGTCTGGCGCGCTTATGCTGCACCAAGACGCATTTCTCATAACGTAGCTGGACCCACATGGAGACATCCCACCTAGGAAGCCGCCGTCGTGGTTTGTTGCCATCGTTGACAATGGTTGCGGTATCACGTTGCTGCGTGGCCATCACATACGTACGATGTCCGCAGTCAAAGCGTATGAGACCCTGTAGGAGTACATCAGGAGTGCCGAACATGCAAGGGGCAGATAAACGCGCGTGGGAGTCTTTGGCACGCGCCTTGTCCGTTTGGGAGCAGCATCGACCTCGCACGCTTCGCTTGGGTTTGCGGGGTGGCAGTGCTGAAAGAGCGACGGAGCTGGTATATGAAGCCGCTCAGATGGTCGCAGACCCTCTGCTTGAAGTCACCTTTGGCTTGGAAAAAGTGGATCTTCTCCTGGCTCCAAAACCAGCTAGACAAGAGAACTTGGCGCAGGCCTTGGTCCTCCTGAAGCACCTCCAGGCGCGAGCTTCCGAGGCTGGGCTGAACCTGCTGGAAGGGCAGTGCTGGCGTAGAATCCTGTTATGCCGGACTCAGGGCGGAAGGCTGGATGAGGCGGAGCAAGTGGCGCTGAAATGGCAGGCGACAGTCCAGGCAGACAGCAGTCCGGGGATGAGGGCGGAGGTGCAGGGGTGGGTAACATTCTTGTTGAATTGGAATCGTCCACAGGCGTCGAGCCCTTGGGGGGCGTTGGTGCAGGTGCGTACTCTCCTGCGGAGCGAGAATCTGTGCGCACTGGAGGCGCGATTCTGGCGGCTTGAAGGGCTGCTGCGGCTGCGAAAGGGCCAGCCAGACTTGGCGCTGGAGTGTTTGAAAGAAGCGCGGCAGCTATTGGAGAGCATCGAAGACGCCGAGGGGCTGGCTTGGGTTGCGCTGGAAGAGTGTCTGCTGTTGGAAGCACACCTATGCCCTTGGCAGGCTTGGCAAGCAGCACGCGAGAGCCGACGATGGCAGAAGTCTGCCTTCGCTCCTGTTGAGCTGGAGGAATTGGGGCACTACGCCCTGCGCTGGCCTCTCTGGCGGGTGTTATGGATGGTCATGGTGTTAACGTTGAAGGGGCAAGGAAGAAGGGAGCTGGAAGGCGGAAGGGAAGACGCTCAACGGTGAGAACCAATATACTCCTGGATGCGCTGGATGATCTGTTCAATCACCCACCAGTTCGTTCCGTCTGGCGTGAAGCTAGAGTACTTCTCAACGGCGGCAGAAGCCGGACGCTCAGAGACCTGCTCGCGGGCGGAAGCAGAAGGGACCACCACAAACAAACACACCACAATTGACAGCGACAGCATCAGCTTTTTCATCGGCAGCTCCACGGTAACAGTTCTTAATCCCAATCCGCCTTAGATGGAAGGGACGTGGTCGTTGTAGGGGCCAGGTCCGGCCAAAAGCAGCACTCGGAACTCGGGGTACTCAATAGAGACCCCCGACTGAAGCTGTTCACGCTCCATTTCCTCATGCAGCTCTTTCATCAACGCGGTCATGTATTCCTGCGATTTCTCGAGGAAGATTTGAACCTTATCTTCCGGGAGCCCCATGCTGATCATCAGGCAGCGGCTCAGTGGGTGACCCTGAAGATAAGAGCGCAGCATGGGGAAGATGGAGCGAACACGGCGCCCGATGCGGCTTTTGCGGTCGCGCACGTCGCTGAGAGAGCCCACCACCATGCCGTCGCTGATGGCCCGATAAAGGGTCTCGCGCTGACCACCGGCCTCAATCATAGTGCGGGTCAGGTAGCCCTGATCGACGCAGAGGTTCAGGATCGGCTCAAGCGTCTGCACGACGACGTCGATCTTGGAGCGACGCAGAGCATGTACGCAGGCAGCAGCAGAGGTCTCTTTGGGGTAAAGAGAAGCGAAAAACTCAACGACCTTGACCATCAGCTCGTAACCGGCGTGATCTTCGCCGAGATGGCGACGCTCTTTGCGGCCATCCATTTCTTCGAGCTGGCGGTAAATCCAGCGGTCGCTCTTGTCAAAAATGCGGGCAAGCGCATCTTTGGGTGCGTCCCCACACTCAATGACATACGAGACAATGCCTCGTTTTAAGGTATGGGTCAGGCCGTCCACATCTCCCAGTCCCGATGCGGAGGGCACAATCAGGTTCTTGAGCAGGATCTCAACCAGATCCCGTGTAAGATGAACCATTCTCTGCTCCCTTCAATGCGTGCCTGTTCCAGTCCATGCGCCGCTGAGGTGCGCTGCGCCATTATCTGCTGAGCGTTTCAAGGGCTGCTCTGCCAACTGACTGTGCTGGGATACGAAGGTATCATCAATGCGCGGGTCTGAGAAAGCCGGGGCTTGGGTATTCAATCCTGCGCTTAGACCGGGGGGGGACACCCCAGAGTTCGTATCCTATGATATAACGGCATTTCACCCTCTAGCGTCAACAGAAAAATGCGTCCTCGTTAAAATAATCTTGCGTGGCAGGAAAACTCTTGGGTGGGAAGCCAAGACCACAGTTAAGATTCTAACATAAAAATATAGGGCTAGCCTCATAATTTTAAACGACTCTTCAACTGTCATCAGTGCCGTGGTTCTCCGCACAATCTGCCGTCCGTGAGGAATAGACGGCTCTATTTCCTGTCGCATTGGGCGCAAGAAATGCATGCGATCATTGATTTTTTGTGTTAAGTACTTGGAAGGATAGCGAAATCGTCCGAATCAAGTGACACTGAAATTCAATGGCTGGAGCGCTCTACGCAGGGCAGGATTTTTCGGGCTGGAGCTGGCTTAGATCGGGCTTTCTTGAGGCGCTTTCCGCGTGAAAGATACTTTGACTTAGAATTTGAGGTCGGTGAACAGCATAGTACGGTTCGAGACGTAGGTTGTAGCGTAGAAGATCTCACTTCCGACCAGAACGTCTCCCTTGCCATCTCCGTTGAAGTCGCCACCAGCGCCCACCGGCCAAGCGTGCCCAAGCTGTCCGGCTTCTCCCTGAATCAGCACGCTGCGAGAGTATCCAGCGCGGAGCGAGCTTGCCGGATCCGCTTCTCCGGGGAAGATACTCACATAGCCGACATCAATCACCACCGTATAGTAGCTGGGCTCGTACTTCCACCACCAAGGAGCACCGACCACCAAGTCGTCGAAGCCATCTCCATTGACGTCTGAGCCGAGGGCAACATTGGCGCCGAATGCAGCATCTGAAAGATCTCCAGAGGTGACCAGGATCCCCGCCACTCCATCTGCAAACTGACGGCCTCTCATGCGAGTATTATTGCCGTAAATCACCAGCACACGATCGCCGATCCAAAAGCCCAAGGCCAGATCACTCAGCCCATCTCCGTTCATATCCCCATGCGAGACTTGCATGGCATTGGTGTCATTCTGAGTCACAAAGCTGACGTCGGCTGTCCCCAAATTCAGTACGCTGCTGAATCGGCCAAAGCCACCGTAATAGACATAGAGAAGGCCCAGGTACGGAGTGCCTCCGTTCCCAGTGGCATCAGGCGCACTGACGAGAAAGTCCGCCAGGTCATCCCCATCCAGGTCTCCCAATCCAGCCAGCAAACTTCCAGAGAAGTCACCCTGCTGTTCCCCCAAGAGCTGAGCGTCGGCACTCTCCAAGTCTACAATCCCTTCAAAGTGACGGCCACCTTTGAAGATCAATGTGCGACCTCGCCAGTTATCGTAAGAGGGTTGGCCAATCAACAGGTCATCTTGATGATCACCGTCAATATCTCCCGGAATGCTCATGCTAAGGCCAATGTTAGCGGCCACATTGGTCATGGGGTAGAACATGGCATCGGCTTCAGCGGTGGTGATGACACCTCCCAGTCGAGCACCACCGTAGAAGAGGCTGATGCGTTGATTGATCAGATCTCCCACCAGCAGGTCATTGTAGCCGTCGCCATTGATGTCGCCACCTCCCTCCACGCGCATGCCTACCATGTTGGGATCAGAAACGCCCTCAATAATGGCATCCGCCTCTTCCCACAGATCTTTGACCCCTCCTGGGGGAGTCGTTCTGCCATAATACAGAAAGATACGGCCTTTCAGATCGGTTTCCCATGCGCCAACTGCCAGCTCATCCAATCCATCACCATCTACGTCCTTAATAAAGCGGGTCTCAAAGATAAACGAGCCATTGCTCTCGGGCGCACGCACAAAGGTTTGGGTTGCATTGCTTGGCGACAGTACGGTTACAACCCCCTTCTCTGGGGCTGTAGGAAGCACCGAAAGATCGTCCACGTAGCCGTTACAATCGTTGTCAATGCCATCGCTGGTCTCGACCGCATCTGGAGAGATAACCGGATTTTCATCATCGCAGTCTCCTTCAAACTCCGAGTTGCCGTCTCCATCATCGTCGTAGGACAGTGTGCCTTCATCGGTTAGACCGTCACAGTCATTGTCTTTGCCATCAATCAGATCTGCTTCGTTGCCACCGGGGTGCATGGTGGAATCGTAGTCGTTACAGTCGCCTTGAGCGGCACTATAACCATCCATATCGAGATCCACATTCGGATCAACAGGATAAGGAGTGGGAGTAGATGGCTCAGACGTGCCGCCCGTATAACATCCAGAAAAATAGGTCAACGAACCCACGAGAGAGAGAACCCATATTCCCTTGTGGCATGTACGCTGCCAATGGGTGAGATGATGCGTCTTCATGGCAAAGCTCCTCCCTTAAAGACGTACACGGCGCTGCGAGGATCGTCATAGATGAAGTATTGAGCGCCAACGATCAATTCTGCAATTCCATCACCCGTAAGATCACGACTGTCAATGGGATAAATCCCCTCCAAACTTCCATAACCACCTGAAATTAAAGCCCCTTCTCGTTCGCTTGCCTTTCGCTCACGAGGGCGTCCTGGTCCTCCAGCATACACGGCCACGTATCCAGGCTCAGCATAACCACCGTACTCGACGTCGGCCACATTGACGGAACTCACCACCGCTGCGTCATCAATTCCATCACCTGTCATATCCGAGACCGTCACCGAAGCTGCGTTTAGGTCTCCATATTCCATTGGAGAGAGCCAGGTGAGGGGAAGGCTAGTAAGATACAGGCTTCCCACGTAAGGCTCGTCTGTTCCGTATAGGACCGCTGCGACACCAAACGCTCCATATCCTTCATAGCTGTAGGCTGGCATCCCTACGACGATATCACGATGCCCGTCGTTGTCGATATCTCCCGTGTCGATGTCAAACGCATTGATGTAGGGCATCACTTCCAAGTCAGGGTAAAAAGAAGCGGGAGCGGATGCCACAGAGACTTCGCCCGAGAAGCGTTCTGCCTGTCCATAGAAGAGTGAGAGCTTTCCAGTCAAGATATAGTCAGAGTCGTAGGTCCAGAACCACGGAACGTTGATGGCAAAGTCAGCATACCCGTCACCATTGAGATCACTCAGTCCATGGACTTGAGTCCCTGCGAAGTCCAGCTCATATTCTCCAGTGAAGGAGGCATCGGCTTGCTCAACGTGCGTCAGTTTATCAAACTGAGTACGGCCATAGAAGAGCAGTATCCGCCCCGCTCCTGTCATGTAATCCGGCTGTCCCAGCAACAGATCATCACAGCCATCTCCATCGATATCGCCGGGAACCGCCAGAGCTGCCCCAATGGGATAGGCACCATCCTCCACCGGGCGAAAGATCACATCTGCACTGTTGGCATCGAGATCTCCCGTGCGTCTTACGCCTCCGTAGAAGATGGAGACACGTCTTTGAAACCAATCTCCGATCAAGAGGTCCGTACTGCCATCACAGTTGAGGTCGCCGCCTGTGATTCGTATCCCATTAGAATCAGGTTGACCGATGCCTCGGATCTTGAGCTGAGCATTGGAGAAGAGCTGATTGCCACTGGGACCACCATCTTGGCCATAGAATACATAAACCGTGCTGCCTGAGTCTGGATTTCCACTGCTCATGGCCAGCTCTTCAAATCCATCTCCATCGAGGTCTCCTACCACTTGGGTGTACCCCAAAAAGCCCGGAGGTGGAGCATCTTGATAGAACAGCGCAAGGGCCTTAGTAGCATCGGAATCAGGATCCGGTACAGGTGTGGCCGGGAGATAGCCAATCGTCTCTCCATCACAGTTTGAATCTACTGCTGGATCCGATTCAGGTGCATCAGGATAGATGGTTCCATTGGTATCGTCACAGTCTCCACTCGACTCGGAGAATCCATCTCCATCATCGTCGTAGACTTCGGTGTTGTCATCGACAATACCATCACAGTCATTGTCGCGGCCATCTGAGTACTCAGGCGCATTTGGATTGATGGCTGCATCCAGATTATTACAGTCAGGCTGCGAGGGTGGATCGACGATCACTCCCTCGGAGAGTGCGTAACACTGTTCCAGCTCAGGCGCATAGCCATCACCGTCTCGGTCTGGCTCACAGTAGGCCATTCCTGCGGGGACTGACGGCAGCGGAGAGAGGAGACAGCCTGTGCTGACCAGCCCAACGCTGAGGGCAAGCCAATGGGGGTTTGGAATCCGCTGGATTCTTTGATGTTGGGGTCGAAGGGTGTACGTCATATGTCAACCTTATCTTGTGAAAAGCAGCCAAATTCAGGGGCTCGGCTGGTTAGATTGCACAAAGCATACCAGAAGCAGCGCAGCAGGGAGAAAAATCTCGTGTGCGCGCTATCGCTCAGAAAAATAACAGTATTTTGATGCGTGGAAACTTTCGAGGCTTGTGCAGGTGACCCGTTTGGCTGGGCGGCTCGCAAGAGACTTTGCAGCGGAGGGGATGCGGTGTAAAGCCTCTTACACACGGAGGGGTGAGGGGCGAGAATGGGGCAATGTCTATTCTACCAAACCAAGCGCGTCGTGAATGCGTACTGGTATCGGCTCGCTGGAAAAGGCTTCTCCCCCGCCATACTCGGAGTCATCGTCGTCATCCACCCCTACTTCAAAGGATTCCGGCTCAGAAGTGGCGGAACGCTCGAGTCCAGGAGTTGCCGAGATCACTTTGACATCCTGCGATGGAGGAAGGGTCGGACTGGCAACTGGAACATGAGGTACGCCTTCTGCCAGTCCAGGAAGCCTGAGCCGAGTCCAAAGACCCTGATCCAGCAGGTGAGAGCTTCGCACGTTACACAAGGCTGCCAGCATGCGTGTGCGTGTGCCCGGCTGAGCCGCTTCTAGCTGATCCAGCAAGACGCGCATTTGGTCTCGCTGCAAATTCTCCTGACTTCCACAGAGGTTACAGGGCAAGATGGGAAACTGCTGCTCAAGGGCAAACTGCTCCAAATCGGACTCCGCACAGTAGATCAGCGGGCGAATGACCACGTTACGCCCGTCATCAGAGCAGAGCTTGGGGGGCATACTCTTGAGCTGACCGCTGAAGATCAGGTTCAGCATCAGCGTTTCGAGGGCATCGTCACGGTGATGTCCAAGGGCAATCTTCGTGCAGCCCAGCTCCACAGCCGCGTCGTAGAGAATGCCACGTCGCATGCGTGAGCACATGAAACAATACGCTTGGCCGGGTTGTGTCTTGGCAGTGACCACCGAATAGGTATCTTTTTGCAGGATGCGGTACGCAAAGCCGCGCTGCTTGAGCCAGTCCTCCAGTGGCCGACCATCGTAGCCCGGCTGCACTTGGTCCAGGTGCACCGCGATCAGCTCAAACCGGAAAGGGGAACGCCGACTGAGAACGTCCAAAAAATGCATCATGGCGTAGGAATCTTTGCCACCGCTCAGGCACACCATAATGCGGTCGTTCGGCTCCAGCAGTTTATAATCCTTGACGGCTTGAAGTGTCTTACGATAGAGCGAACGCTCCAAGTGGGAAATCTGTCTTTTCATGAGCTTGTCATCCGCAAGAATGGAATTCAGAACGTGAGCGACCTTAAACGTTTGGAGGGGCTTCATAGCATCGCTTTGCGTGTGGTGCAAGCGCTGGTGCTCTACGGAGAGAGTCTGCCGCTTAGTCAGAGGAAAAGTGGATGAGGCGGAGGCGTGAGCGGGCCGAAGGAGCGCAGGTGGCAGCGCTTTGGAGAGTGAAGGAGGAGGACGATGGAGACCTCGTTTTGGGTATCACTTGGTCGAACGTAGGCTCAACGTGCCAATGCGGTCTCAATAGCCTTGCGCAATTCTTCGCTGTCCGGGGCGACGCGAGACTCGTAGGCGGCGACGACTTGACCATCTTTGCCAACAAGGTACTTAGAAAAATTCCAGCGAGGAGCTGGCTGATTCTTGGTCAAGAACTGGTAGACTGGGGCCTGGGCAGCACCTGTCTTGACACTGACTTTGGCAAACATGGGGAAATTGACCTTGTACTTGAGTGAGCAGAATTGCTTGATTTCGGCCTCAGTGCCCGGCTCTTGGCCTCCAAACTCGTTGGACGGGAAACCCAGTACCACCAGACCCTTGTCCTTATAAGTTTCAAAAAGGCTCTGAAGACCTGCATATTGCGGCGTAAACCCGCACGCACTCGCGACATTTACCACAAGTGCGACCTTGCCCTTGTAGGCATTCATCGGTGTGTCATTTCCATCAATGTTTTTTGCGGAGAGGTTATAGAAGCTCATCATCTTCTCCTGGGAAGGGGCCGCTTGAGGTGCAGCCGTGACGGTCTCGGGAGCAAAGGGCATGATAGCCGCTCCCACCAGTACTATGCCAGCCAGCAGCGCACAGTGAGTCAGATTCAGTACCGAGCGATTGTTCAGCATGGGGCTGCTCCAAAAGGTGGCACCGACACGCTCAAACCCTCTGCTTGAGGCGACTTCGGCACGCTGAGATGTACTCTATCCCGATGAGGGGGGCTTCGTAAAGTTTCATCGCGGCCATGCATTCTGTTGGGAGAATGCCCTACGTCTGTCGATCTTCGTTGCCGTTTCGGAGGCTGAAGTTATGATATCTTACAGCGACTCTGAGCACGACCTTCGGGTCGCTCTGGTCTATCATAGATGGCCGCCACGTCCACTTCTTCAGGGAGTTTTATTCTGTGAACAGTGCAAAACCCAGCTCTTCCTGGCGATCCTGTCCTGAAGCTCAAGCCATTCCGTGGCCCAGCCTAGAGCATTACGAATCCGCTCTCGCGCGTATTCGACAGATGCCTCCGCTTGTTTTTGCAGGCGAAATCCGCTCTCTTCGCGAGCAGCTTTCACGCGCTGAGCGGGGTGAAGCATTTCTCCTTCAGGGCGGTGATTGTGCTGAGGATTTCAGCCGACTGACGGCTGTCAATATTCGTGAGACCCTGAAGGTGCTGCTTCAGATGGCGGTGGTCCTGACCTATGCCACAAAAAAGCATGTGGTCAAAGTCGGTCGCATTGCTGGACAGTATGCAAAACCACGCTCGTCGATGACCGAGGTCGTCAATGGGGTGGAGATGCCGGCATTTCGTGGAGAGAATGTCAACAAACCGGAGCCCCATGCGGAGGCACGGCGTCCAGATCCTGAGCGTCTTGTGATGGGTTACAACTTTTCAGCCTCTACGCTAAACTTGCTGCGCGCCTTTACAAAAGGTGGTTTTGCGGATATTCACCGGGTGCATGCCTGGAATCGTGAGTTTGTGGCAGAGACCTCCTACGGGCGTGCCTACGAGGATATGGCAAGACAGATAGACGACGCCCTGGCTTTCTTAAAGGCATGTGGCGTGGACGCCCACACCATGCTTCAGTTTCAGCAGGTTGATTTTTACACGTCTCACGAAGCCTTAGTACTTGGATATGAGGATGCGCTCACCCGCCAAGACCATATGACCCAAGAGTGGTATGCCTGCTCGGCCCATTTGCTCTGGATCGGCGACCGTACACGACAGCTTGATGGTGCTCATGTGGAGTTTTTTAAGAACGTTCACAATCCGTTGGGCGTTAAGGTTGGGCCATCCTGTAGCCCCGAGGAGCTGCTGAAGCTCATTGAGACGCTCAATCCGAAGAATGAACATGGTCGCCTGACCTTGATTTGTCGGTTCGGACACACAAAAGCCGTGCGGATGTTGCCCCGGCTGGTTCGTGCAGTAAAACGTGCTGGTTATAATGTGTTGTGGAGCTGTGATCCCATGCATGGCAACACATTTAAGTCAGATAGTGGCTATAAGACCCGTCACTTTCATCATATCCTCACGGAGTTGAAGGTCTTTTTTGATGTGCATGAGGCGGAAGGTACCATTCCGGGTGGAGTTCACTTCGAGCTGACGGGTGATGATGTGACTGAATGTCTGGGAGGTGGCCAAGAGATCGAGGATTCTCACCTGAACGAACGCTATCTTACCAACTGTGATCCACGGCTTAATGCAAAACAAGCCCTCGAAGTGGCCTTTTTGTTGGCTGAAGCCCTCAACAAGAAGCACTGATCGGCTGAGTCGCCGCAGCTCCACGCTCTGCCATGCACCCCCGCTCAAGCTCTCCAGCTTCCTATTCTCAGCCTAAAATTTCAAGCACCCCATTGTGCGACAGCCCTCTTCCGGCCATTTTCGTTCGCTCAAGACTGAGCCGATGTTGAGGCAATGTAGTGGGCGGCGTACTGATCATGGCGGAGAAGGATTTTTCAATGATTTCTCCGCTGATGAAAAGTGCATGTTTGCTGCGCTCAGGATCCGCTCAAGCGTCCTTGCGCAAGTCCCAGTCTTTTCTCAAGATCTCGACCGATATTCCGAATTAGCCGATTCAAAGAATGTCCAGGTGCCAAATAGAGACTTACCGGGGACTCATCGTCTCGCCAGTAGGTCTTAAACTGTGGATAGGGCGGATTCCAGTTAAAGTACTGGATCAGGGTGGCCAGATCGTCTCGAACCTCTGGTTCAAGTTCCATGAGGTTGTATTCATCGCCATCCAGGTCCGTGTAACGTTCCGGTCTAGTCGGGAGCTGCTGAAGGGGCATCGGCTGAGTCCTTTCCTGTCGGAAGGGGAGAAACATGCGCTTGGCGACGGTAGATCTCCAAACGGCCGGTCGGTAGGGCGACTGGCACGGGGATGTAGTTTCGGAGCAGAGGATACCGCACCTGAGAATAGGATGGATCTACATTTCTTGCCCACGTACTATGAAAGTCCGCCATAACGAGAAAATCCGGCTGCTGAGCAAGGCTGTACTGAAGTTCGGTCTTTTGGTGGCCTGGAGCACTGTCCGGGTCATAGATTCCATTTTTGGCAATATGTTTGTCAATGAGGCCATAAACGTCCAACGTATACAACTTCGTCTCATACGGGATCTCACCGATCTCTTCTGTGAGCAGCCGACTGGAGGGCGAAGCATGCTCACGGAGCCATTCGATTACGGCCAATCGCTCCCGATGCTCCTCGTGCGCACGTAACAGCCGAGGGCGTTCTTCGAGCCACGAGCTGGTCAGATGCGAGAGCAGCGCAGCGGCGATGATCAGGGCCAGGGGCGCTGGATGGCGCGGATATCCCAGTCCTGCCGGTGTTTGTTGATACAAGCGCACACATTTTTCCGACCATAACAGACTCAATGCAGGGGCGAGGGGCATAAAGAAGCGGCCCCACCCCATCCAATCTCCCCCAGTAAGGGTTAGATAAGCTACGATTCCAGCAGAGAAAAATAGGAGCAAGTGAAGCGGAGACTGCGCCATGTCCTGCGCAGGCGGCTTGGAGCTGACTCGGGCGTGTGAAGGAAAGGCACGCCAAGCCACCAACCCCAGCAAGAGCAGCACGAGGGGCGCACGGTACACCAGAAACATCACGGCATACCGAATTCCCCGAATGGTGGAGACAAAACCAGGCTGCACCTTCAGAAAAGCGGTGTTAGGCACCCACTCCCCATAATAGCTGTTACGCCACAGTAGATGAGGCAAGATCAACAGCAAAGCTGAGACAATGAAGCTAGCAAGTGAGCTCCAGAAAAGAGGATCCCCAAGGCTGCGGCTGCGCACCTCATAGGTCTGGCCAACTGGACCGAGCTCCTCATGGCGCTTCAGTGTCTTGCCAAGCGCATTGATGAGGCGATAGAGAACAAGAAGGCCCACAAAGAGCAGCCCCTCCGGTCTCGTAAGGGAGGCCAGACCCAAGAGCAGACCAGGGCGCGAAGGCCAGAGACTTTGTCGGGTATGGTGCGCAATGTCCAGCTCGCTGAGCACTGCGCCCGTGATCAGAGCCGTGAAGAATAGCGTCTCAAGACCTTCAACCGACCAGCGAGCAAAAGATCCGTCGAGGGCCAAGATGCCCGCGACACAGAGTCCCAGCCAAGTGGCTCCTGTCAGTCGCTCGGTCAGTCGAAGGCTCAGCCATAGTGTCACCAGTCCCGACACCAAGCCGAGCACCAGTGCTGCTAAGGGCGTGGGGATACCCAGAGTCGAGGGTAATGCTAACACCATGATCCACAGAAAGTTGCTATAACCCTCGACCCGCTCGCCAGGATTAAAAACCAGCCCATGACCTGCCAAAAAATGGTCAAGATACCGAAAAGAGATATAGGCATCGTCCACCATACGCCAGCCCTGCGCGGCGCTGAGGCTCAGCGCGTGTGCCAAAAATGCGAGTGAAATCAAGGCGAAAGCGGAGGAGCGTTGAGAGAACATGTCACGCGTGTGGAGACGATGAAACATGTGCGCCTCTGGTCACTGAGAGGAAATGGGCCGGGCGTTGAGAGGCGCTCTCAAAACACAAGCAGGCGATAGCCGAGGAAGTTCCAAACCAAGCCCAGTGGAATCCCACTCAGCGCGGCAATAGAGGGCCAGTATGGCAACAGGACATCAGGAGGATGGACATAACTTGCCACACTGGTGGCAACACCCACATTGATCAGCAGGCCCACGATTGAGATGGCCAGATACTGCATCACCTGCTGGGAAGAGGTCTCCCGCTGACTCTTGAAGGTGAAGTGGCGATTGAGCAGATAACTATTGGTAACGGCGACCAAAAAGGCCAAAGTCTTAAAGAGAGAGTAGAGCCAACCAGAGCGGCCAGCGGGCTCCAGATAAAGCAAAACGTTAAGGACCGCGAGGTCCACTCCAGTATTGACCACACCAACCATACCAAAGCGGAGGAGCTGCCGAACAAGGGAGTGTGGGGGAGGCGTTTGCACAGTCTCGCTCAACAGTGTGTCTGGAAGGGAAGATTCAAGTGCGCTGGTACTTTCTTTCATGGGGAGAAGATCCCTTCAAAGGCGTATCGGGTACGCGCTGGGTGTATGGACACCCGTTTAAAGAGCAGCGTTTCTGCATAAAGTGCCAACTTCAAACGAAGTTCTCATGTACGAAACACGACAAGATGTTAGGCGATGATATTAAGCAACGTCCCCACCATGTTATCTTGTGTGCGGATGACTTGAAGATTGGCTGCCTGCTCCACCGGAAGTCGTTTCAGCTCAACCCGCGAGTATTCGGGCCCTTGTTGACCTTGGGGGTCTTCCTCCGTCTGGGCAGAGGCGGTAAGCACCTGCTGCGCGGTACGCTGCAAGCGGGTGTTGAGCTGCATCAGCGCCCCAAGACTACTGGCTGCATTGAGGTTTGAGAGAGCCATATATGCCTCCTTCGTCTGTTCAAGCAGAGGGAGATCGCTACAGACCCACACGGATGAAGGCTAAGCCCGCCGCCGTCTTCTTGGCCAAACGCTCCCTTTTGCGCTCCCAACTGCTTGAGACCGCTTAAAAATAGCCAAGAAAGCGCTCAGCATCAAGCGAGATATGCCGAAATCCAAGCTCTGGTCAATTTCGGTCTCGCTCACCCACTCTGAAGGGTCCAGTTTCGCATCCGCTCAAGTTTAGACAAGACGTCCTTGAGGTGAGTACTGGGAAGCTGACAAGTACCTCGCTCACATACATAGTAGGTGACCTTTCCCTGGATGGCCTTACGCTCACCCACCAACGGCAGGGTGGAAGGTGTGTCGGAGTACCAGGCCAGCACTCGATTGGGGATGAAACACGTTGCCAGCGCATCCTCCAACGCGCGGGATTCTTTGGCCTGTTTGAGAGGCTCTGAAGGTATGATGGTGACCAGCTCCTGAGTCTGGTCGGTATAAAAATCCAGTGCGAGCAAGAGACTGGAGAAGGCATAAGGATGTTGTGCAAAAAGTTTCCCCGCACTCTCCATCAGCGCCACTGCTCTCCTCTCTAAGGCGGGCTCCACAAAAAGCATGCTCAACCGTAGCAGGTTCAGGGCGCTAACACCGTTTGCATTGGGTGTTGCACCGTCTGTAAACTCCCGTGTTCGGATGATCAGATCTGTTGCGTCTGAGGGGGAATAGTAGTAGCCACCCTCCGCAGCCAAGAACTTCTCATCCTGAGTGTGTTGGAGAAGACGAGCAGCATGGATGTATTGTTCATCGTGACTGACTTCATACAGACTGATAAGCCCTTGAATCAGCCAAGCGTAGTCCTCAAGGGTTCCTTCGTAACGTCGTTCTCCTGCTCTCCAACGTCGAAAGAGGACACCATTCTCTTGAAGATGTGTCCAGATGAAGTCGGCTGCTTTGCGGGCTGCCTGAAGATAACGTGGCTCACGGAGGACCGCTGCTGCGCGACTCAGTGCTTCAATCATGAGCCCATTCCAAGAGGTCAATACTTTGTCGTCTTTGAGTGGAGGAATGCGCTTCTCACGCAGCAAATAAAGCTTCTGAAGTGCTTCTCGCACTACAACGACTTGTCGATCTGGCCAGGTTTTCCCTTTTCGTAGGCTCAGGACATGAGTCTGATGCTCAAAATTGCCAGAGGGATTCACATCAAAGACCTTCTCAAACTCAGTCCAGCTTGATCCCGTAAGGATTTGCTGAAGTTCCTGCCAACTCCAGACATAGAAGCGCCCCTCTTCCCCCTCACTATCGGCGTCTTCAGCGGAATAAAATCCACCTTCAGGAGCGGTCATACGCCTGAGAATATAGTCTAAGGTCTCGCGTGCCACATCTGCATACCATGCCTTCTGGGTGGCCTGAAAAGCCTCTAAATACGATATACTCAGTAAGGCATTGTCGTAGAGCATCTTCTCAAAGTGAGGTACAAGCCAGCGCTCATCGGTTGAGTAGCGGGCAAATCCGCCTCCAACGTGATCGTACATTCCCCCAAATGCCATCCCTTCAAGGGTGCGTTCAACCATGACAAGAGCCCGTGGATCTCCTGTGCGTCTCCAGATCCTTAAGAGGACACGAAGTTGTTGAGAGGGGGGAAATTTAGGAGCACTGCCAAAGCCACCATACTCTGGATCAAATGCTTGTAGTTCGTGTTGAAATGCCTGCTCCAGTAACGTCTCTTGAAGCAGAACTCCTCCAGCACGTGTCGTAGGTGTTGCAAGGTGCTGGTAGAGCTCGTGGGCTAGCGTCTCCACACGATCTCGTTCTTCATTCCATGTATAGAGAATGCGCTCTAGGATGTACATCAGGCGCGGTTTGGGAAAATAGGTTCCTCCGAAAAATGGACGAAGCGCAGGGGTCATCACGATGGTCAGAGGCCATCCGCCTCTGTTTCCCATTGCGTGGAGTGCGTTCATGTAGATCTGATCGACATCCGGCAGTTCTTCGCGATCTACCTTGATGCAGATGAAGGCACGATTCAGAAGTGCGGCCACTGCTCGATCCTCAAATGACTCCCGCTCCATGACATGGCACCAATGACAGGTGGCATATCCAATGCTGAGAAATATCGGCTTGTCTGCCGCTCGCGCTGCTTCAAATGCTTCTTTGCCCCACGGATACCACCACACAGGATTGTGTTGGTGTTGAAGCAGATAGGGACTCTTTTCTTTTGAAAGGCGATTCTGAGCGGTCATCGTATTGCCCTCGGAGAGAATGTCATGGTCACCAGCTCGGGAAGACGTTGCTGAGAAGATTTTAGCGTGAGTGTCGGTCATGTTGAAATGCGAAGCGATGAAATACAAGGAACGTGAGTCGGAGGATACCCTCAAGGTGTCTTCTCTTCAAGGGGCTTTTCATCGGTATTCGTGTGCGACGAGCTTCCCGTCAGCCATCGCTGCGCTTCAACTCGATGCGTGGGGGAACGCGCTGCATACTCAAGGTGCATACGTGCGCGTGCATCACCTGCTTGTGCATAGAGAATTCCAAGCTTCAGCCGAGCAGCATAGAGGTCCGGAGCCAACGTTGTGGCGCGTTCCAGATGTGCAATGGCAAGAGGAGCATTCTCATCTGCGATCAACATGGCAAGATTATGCCAGCCGACTGCATCCAGCGGTTGAATTTGGGTGGCATCCTCAAAATGTCGTAATGCCTGCGCGCGTGCTCCCTGCTCAAGCAATGCAACCCCTTCAAAGTTATGAAGTGTTGCACTGTTGGGATTCAGCTTGAGTAGCTGAGCTCGAAGGCCTGGCGCGTCAGGATAGAGAAGTCCTCGCCGGAAGTAGAGATCGGTCATTGCCAAACACGAAAGTGAAAGTGCCAACAGTCCCCAGGTTGCGCGGCACCTAGAAGTGGCACTATGTAATGGCGTATGCGCATGTGGCGGCGCTGGCTCCAGACCCAACGCCGCCCGCACGTTGGCTTGCCGAAGTTTCCAGATCCAACCATCCATGACAAAATGATGAAGATTAACCCATACAGTTGTTACCAGAACTGCATGCTGATAGTCGGCACCCAGTCCGCGTGACAGGAGCCAGGGCAGCAGAATCCAGAGGAGGGCACCAATAGAAAACAGCTTGAGCCAGCGTGGTGATGCGCGGTCGGTCCCTGCGTGCTCGGAGGAAGAGGTCGCTGCCTGAACTTGTGCCGTAAACCATAGATATTGAGCGCAGTGCAGAATGGCAATATCACCGGTGCCAAGACGGGCTGGCAAGAAGGGGAGGCGCATGCCCATGAGCGGCAGCAGGAGACTGGAGAACCAGACGAGCTGCGCCAAGATCAGAAGCGCAGCGGGTGCCAGAGCATAGAGTCGTTGCGCTTGCCTTGTCAGCCTGAAGATGCGTCGAAGGGCAAATGCCACTGCTGAGAGCTGAGCAATGATCGCCAGTACCCCAACTGAACTTGCCAAAGTTTTCGGAAGGCTTAAGGAAATCAGCCCGGGGGCTTCTCCGCCTGCCCGCATCAAAAAGAGCCATGCCATCAGGGTGGAGGCCATAAAGCTCACCCGAAGGAGACGTTGTTCGTCGTAGTTCAGCACCAGCTTCTCGCGGCGCAGAAAATAGAGCGTCATGCCATAGTTTTGGCCCGCATAGTGCCAGGGGCTCCAGAGCAGATAGAGTGTCAAGAATGGGGCCAATGTTGCAGGATTCAGTAAGGTGAGTGCCATGCCTATCAGGGTGAGCACATGGAGGAGCTGCGTTCTCCGCTGAGGTTCATGTCCTTCTCGGACAAGCTGCATAAAGCGAAGCCAGGTTGCCGCATAATGAGGATAGTTACAGAGAAGGGCAAGAAGCGGAAAGAGCAGCGCCGCATCTGCGCCGAGCGAGGCAATCAGCCAGGGTGTGAGCAGCAGGCAGGGAGCCGTCGCGGCTCCCGCACCCCAGATCAAGTCAGAGCGGACACCCTCCAGCCGGCTGGAATTGTGAAGCGGCTCCGAATTGCCAAGCCCCATCAGTAGCCCATATGCTTCCGCAGCAGACGAGCGACGGCTGGCATCGCCTCCTCAATATGTTTTGCAGCCGTGGGTCGAAGTTTCTCGTAAGTTCCCTTGACAACCGAGTGCGTGCTGCGCTGCGCTCTCACGTCGGTGATGCCGAGCAGAACATTGGCAATTCGAGACGCATTCTTGCCAAGAAAGCCATCCAGCGGCGTCCCTTTGTGATGCGTCATGTACTCCGTGTGAATGGGCTCCAGCTTCTCCACAAACTCGTCCAACAGCCCGTCCATCGAATCTTCGACCATCGTGGGTTTGACCGTTTTAAGAACCTTGAACCCTGTCTTGATGGCAATCCCACTCAGCCCCCCCTTGCGGTCTACTTCACCTTCGAGAACGCCCACGCAGTCACGGATCACTTTGGGGCGATTAGAAGGGTTGAGAAGGACTTCTGCCAGCGTTGCCATAATTTTCTCTCCTAAAGTTAAAGTCTTTCGACCATAAATCAGTCGGTCGCCGCCATATTATCGGAACGGATGCGTGTCGGCTATAGGATTTCGAGCGCGATTTAAACCGTTAGCGTCGCCATGTGTTATAAGCTTACAGGGACAACCATCGACCCTTCCGTCAGAGCTGGACAACGGATGTTCAGGCGGTCGCGGGTTCTTGAGCTGCTAGAGGGAGAATATAACGATGTCTTTAAACCGTCGAGCTTTTCTAGGGGGAGCGTTGCGCGCTTCTGCCCTGACGTTGGTGCCTGGGTTTCTCAGCGCCTGCGCCCATCAGGGGGCACCGCTCCTTCCAACCGCTGTGGCTACCGCTCATGGGGGCTCAAGCTGGTTCCATTCTCACTTCGGAATTGATGACGCCTTACTTCAAAGGGTGATGTCGCGCGCGCTCGCACGCGGCGGTGACTTCTGTGATCTCTACTTTGAGCATTCCCTTTCCAACTCCATCCGGTTGGAAGATGGTCAGATCAACACCGCGCGCACAAACGTTGAGCTTGGTTGTGGTGTTCGGGTCGTTCAAGGAATCCGTTTTGGTTATGCTTTCACAGAAGAGCTCACTCCAGAAGGTCTTTTGAAGGCCGCTGACGCCGCAGCCGCCATTGCAACCGGTGCGCCCGGAGCCGTGGCCGCCTCGTTGAGGCTTCGGACCACCGCCAACTTGTATCCTATTAAAACTCCGTGGGACAACCTGGGCATTGAGGAGCGTATGCCCCTCCTCAGCCGTGTTAATGAGCAGATTGCCTCGCTTGACAAGCGAATTGTTAAGTCCACGGTCTCCCTGGCAGATGGGGCCAAGCGCATCTTGGTGGTAACGTCTGACGGCTCCATGCACGAGGACTTCCAGCCGATGGCCATGTTGGGCGCGGGGGCCGTCGCGGAGCAGAACGGACGACGTGAGCGCAGCTCCTTTGCCTCTGGTGGCCGGGTGGGGTTGGAGTATTTTGACGCGGGACTCCAAGATCGAGTGGCTCGGGAGACCGTTAACCGGACGGTCGAGCTGTTTGAAGCCGTGACGCCTCCTGCTGGAGAGTATCCACTCGTCTTAGGGCCCGGGCCTTCGGGCATCTTGCTACACGAAGCCATCGGACATGGTATTGAGGCGGATTTCAACCGCAAGAATATCTCCGTTTTTGCCAATAAACTTGGTAAGAAGATTGCCATTCCAGAAATCACGGTGGTAGACAGTGGTCTGCATCCGCACACACGCGGGGCCATCAACATCGATGATGAAGGGCAGGCTGCTCAAGAGACGGTGCTCGTTGAGAAAGGTGTTCTCAATTCCTACCTGCACGACCGGATAAGTGCTGCTTGGTACAAGGTGCCGAGTACGGGCTCAGGGCGTCGTGAGTCGTTCCATTTTCCGCCTATGCCGCGCATGCGCAATACGTACATGTTGCCCGGCTCCGAGTCACCGCAGGATATTCTGGCGTCCGTCAAGCGAGGCATCTATGCCGAGAGCTTCACAAATGGCCAGGTGAAAATTGGCGAAGGGAGCTTCTCTTTCTACATTGCAAAGGGTCGGCTCATTGAAGATGGCAAGCTCACCGCTCCCATCAAAGACGTAAATATCATTGGAAATGGCCCCGAAGTTCTCTCCCGCATCACGAGAGTCGGCAATGATCTCAAAATCGATGAGGGAGGCTGGACGTGCGGTAAGGATGGTCAATCTGTTCCTGTCTCACAGGGAATGCCGACGGCCCTGGTCAGCTCTATCACCATTGGCGGCTCTCGCGGCTGAGGAGGATTTATGCAACAGCTCCTTGAAGAAGCACATCGTGCCGCCGCGCTTGTCCAAAAGTTGGGTGCGCAGCAGGCCCGCATTCGGATTGATCGGGTTCGTTACGCTGAGCTGAAACAGTCTCGGGGTGAGGTTGAGGCCATCAACAGCTCTGTTGGCATGAGGCTGACGGCTCAGCTATACGTGGACGGTCGTTACAGCTCGCACAGCACCAGTGATCTACGACCGGCAGCGCTGGAGCAATTTTTTAAGAACGCAGTCGCCCTGACGCGCTATCTTGCCCCGGACCCGCATCGTAAATTGCCAGAGGCGGGGCGATACACGCCCACCCCGGCGCTTGAGCTGGACATTTTTGATCCAGAGTTTGAGCGTGTTACATTAGAAGAGCGGAAAGCTCAGCTCACCCAGCTTGAAAAATTATTGGCGCAGGCTCCTTTTAAGGTCATTCACACCTCTGTTGAGTCCTTTGATGAGCTCTTGGAATTTGCGATTGTCAATACCAATGGTTTTGAGGGTTACCAGCAAGAAACGGAGCATTCTTTTGGGGTAGACATCACGGCAGAAGATCCCCAGGGAAAGCTGGTTCAAGGGGGTGACTTCATCCGCGTTCGTCTAAATCGGCAGGTTCCGGCCCTGGAGACGCTTGCCAAGAGTGCGCTTCAGCGAACAGGGCGAAATTTGGGAGCGCGGCCAATCAAAACGCGGACACTGCCTATGTTGTTGGAAAACCGGGTGGTTGGTCGTCTGGTCGGCAATATGTTAGGCCCCATGCAGGGTTATGCGCTTCAGCAGCGTCAGTCTTTCTTGGAAGGCAAAAAAGGTCAAGCCATTGCCTCCACCGCCCTGAGCTTAGTGGACGAGCCGCATTTGGTGGGTGGTCTTTCCTCACGGTTTTTCGACGACGAGGGGCTGCCCACTCAGAAGCGTGTCTTGGTGGACAGGGGAATCCTGCAAGATTACGTGCTGGACGTCTACTATGCCAGCAAGCTCAAGCTCGTGCCGACCGGTGGCAGCTTAAGTAACTTGGTCATTCCGCCGGGAACTCGGACCCTTGACGAGCTGATGAAAGCAGCCGATACAGGCATCTTGGTGACGGGCTTTCTGGGCGGCAATTCCAATGGCACGACGGGTGACTTTTCACTGGGCATCAATGGTTTGTACTTTGAGAAGGGCCAAGTTGTGCAGCCGGTTCAGGAAATGAACATCGCGGGCAACCAGCTCGATGTGTGGAAACGGCTTCAAGAAGTCGGGTCTGATCCCTTCATGTACGGCGCTGCACGGCTTCCCTCGCTGCTTTTTGCAGACATGGTCTTCAGCGGCGTGTGACCTTAAGAAGCCTCCCCTTGCCTTCTCCTGCCAGACTCGTTATAAGAGATTCAGAAAGTCTTCTGCCCGTGACTGCCCATGCCAAATTGGAGGTGACATCTCATGCGTCTATTGCCAGCGTTGGTTACCGGTGCCGCCGCAGCGTTTTTTTGGGCGGGCTGTACCGCCGAACCCACCACCACACCACCTCCAGACAACGATCCTGACGCAATGTCGGTGGAGTCGATCAAGGTGGACTGCGGACCTGCCTTAGATAACCCTCAAGCCAGCGCATTTAAGTTTGTGGCAACCGTCAAACACTTGGAATCTGCCCTAGATATCGCGACCGTATACATTCAGGTTCGGGATGGGGCCAGCTCCACGCTCCTATATGAAGAGGGCCTTGAGCCGCTTCAGCAGGTCGATGCGAATCGTTTCTCTTTTTATCGAGAGGAATCTGAAGCCCCTACCACCATGGACTGTAGTACCTGTACGGAGCTCAACTTTAAGGTCTTGGCCGAAGATGAGTATGGCGAAGATGTGGAGCGTGGCTTCGTCGTAGACAAATGTGGCAGCTACATTCCTGCCTAGTCTACCCCGAGAGGCATCACCTCTCAAAAGAGGTCATCTTTGGATGTGGTAAACGATATGTCTGGTATGCGCCTTCATGGGTACTATTTGCGTGTCAATGCCGTTTGATAGAGTCTCTCTAAGGTTTCCAGACCTGAGTTTTCTTGCCCTGCCGCAATTTTTTGCACCGTTTCCAGCAACGCACGATTGATCGGCGCTTCAACGCCCACCGCTTGGCCTCGCGCCACCACCTCCCCGTTGAGATACTCTGCTCCGGGCGCACGTCCGCGCTCGAGGGCGTATAACATGGACGAGCGCATGCGGCGATAATGAAGCCCAACCGCCAGCAGCAGCGTGTGTTTTGCCAGGAGGGAGGGCGTGCCAAGGCGACTTTGACGTTCTTCCGGTGTCACAGCCAGCTTGGTCAGATCAAAGGTTCCGTTGACCCTTTCAAGCTGGATCTGTTGCCGAGAGGCGACCTGCACGACTTCGCTGACGACCTCCAGAAACAGGCGGCGGACGGTAAGCGAGATGAGAAGCTGACCCAGTCGTTCCCCTCCCACCGCGCCGAGGGTGGAGATGGCGGCGTTGATGGCGAGCTTTGACCACCGCACTCCCTGTAGATTCTCGACAAGTGTGACGGGTGCAACATGCCGAAGTATTTGAGCAACTTGTTCGACAGATTCATCAAGATTCCCTTGATATCGGCCAAGCTGAATGCTGCCACTGGAGGTCTCCACATATTCACCGGGGCGAGGCATATTCGCACCCCAGCTCAAAATGGCCCCTAAGAGCTGATGCGGCGGGACATATCGACGCGCCCGATCCTCTGGCAAGCCGTTTTGGAAACACACCACAAAGCTATGGGGTGCCAGAAAAGGAGCACTAGAGGCGAGGGCCTCCTCGAGCCGACTGGGTGGTGTGGCAAGCAGCAGGAGATCACAAGGCGCAGTGTCTGCGGCAAGCTGGGCCTGGGCGGGCGAGCGGAGGGGGACATTTAACGAGCCTGAAAGTCCTTCCAGTCGGAAGCCTGACTGATTGAGCACCTGCGCGATGGCAGGATTGCCAGTGATGGGGAGTACATCATAACCGGCTGCCAGTAGACGGGTTGCCACCACGCCACCAATACCTCCCACCCCTTGGACAAAAATTCTGGGCCCTGCTGGGAGGTTTGGGGATGAGGGTTGCGCGGTCATAACAGCTCCTTTTTCGTGCAGAAAAACCTCGAAGTAACGTTGGGCCACTGTAGCCGATGAGACATGAACGGGTCAAGGGGGGGCAGAAAAGCGGGAGGAAGTGGGGAGCGCGCGTTCGTCTTGAGGTGAATGGGGGGAATTGGAGTGCGGTCCTGCATGACAAAAGACAGACTGAAAAAGTCCAGTGAAATCAGCACGATTTTCGGACATATTCTGTCCGAATGCCATCAAATGCAGCGTTGACGCGCTTCCGTTGGGATGCTAGGGTGTCAGCACAGGTGCGGTAGAGGCATCTGAAAACGCAAGTAGATCTCCGTGCGCTTGTTGCTGACAGAACACTGTCAAAATAGGCAGTGAAATGTGCCTGGTTGACAATTATATGCTGAGAAGGCCCCCGAATTCGTCACGGACGGGGTGGTCAAGCGGGGAGATCGTTAAACGTGATGGAGGTGTGCATGTCTACTCCGACGATGCGTGTCCTGATGGTCGCGCTGCCGATGGCCCTCTCTGCATGGGGTGTGCCGAGCGCGGAAGGCGCTTCGCGCCGCTGGGACGAAGTGAGCTTCAGCCCAACCCTCAATGACGGTTTGGCTTTAACGGGGGCCACGTTTGATGGGCACAAGGTGCTGAGCACCGTGGCGCTTCCCTTCTTTGAGGTGGATGGGCAACGGTACGAGCTGCAGGACGAGCTCCGGATCTCGGGGCCCCAGCAGCAATGGACGGGTGCGGAGCAGGTGATTTTTGCACGTTACCGAGTGCCAACGGTTCGGGGGACAGTTGATGTCTCCGTTGTGTATCGGCTGGGAGAGCATGACGCACAGTATTCCGATTTGGGTGTCCTGAAGTCGGAAGTGTCGGTGGAAGGGCCTTCAGCGGATTACCGCTTTTATTGGCGCCTGGACACCGATTTGATGGGGGCTGCCGGAGATCGGGTTCAGGTCTACGAAGAGCATAAAAATCGTGGGGTGTGGCGGGCTCCCCTATTGGAGCAGCAGCTTCCATTGCAGGGCGTGACGGCTTTTGGACGCTATAAAGTGCGTCTGAATGACGGCCCAGATCATGCCAACCAGCTTCGGGCGTGGGTCGCAGTGCCCAAACAGGGTGAAGCCACGGCGTGGCTCCTGCGCGCGCAAGATGGAGAGTTTGAACAGCATCCCAGCCAGCTTCTCAACCAGCAGGTGATGCAGCGTCTGAGCACCGAAGAGCTGGTGCCTCAGCCTGTGGAGGGGTCTGACCAGGTGCTCTGGTATCAAGCCACGCTCTCCGGCAGTCGTGGTACGGTGGGGCCTGAGCTCGGAGTGGCAGCCGTCACAGCTCGAAACGCTGTGCTGGAGATGGATCGGATGCAGTCTGCTGCCTTTCCTCCCGCTTCTGTGAACCATCGTGGAAAAGTGGAGACCCTTCAGAGTGCCTTCGCCACGGGCGGGATCACCATCACCAAGATTTACTATGACGGCACGATTCCCGATAAAAATCGAGTGAATATGTCTGAGCTGGACTCCATCATGGAAGCCAACGTGACCTACCAGTCAACCCAAGATACGCCGACACAGTGGTTTTCTTGGTATGGCATTGCCAAGACCCTGGACGTGCCCGGTGTGCTCGGGGTCATGTACGATGTGACGGGGTACTCTAGCGACACTGCCTATCGAGAAGGAGCCTTTGGGCTCTATGACTCGATTGTGGATACCATTCCGGCGTTGGAAGATGCTGGCTATCCTCCACAGACCGTTGAAGAATACATGTTATGGACCGCTTCGCACGAAACGGGTCATGCCTATAACCAGCATCACGAAGATTTCTATTACGACGATACCTCGTGTTTCTACGAAAACACCGCCATCATGGGCTACTCCTACGACTGTGCCAACACGCTCTTCTGGGATTTTGGTCCCAACTCCAACACCGCGATGGCGACCGAGGCAGAAGAGTATGTGCGTCCTGGCCACGGCGTGGACTTCATCTCCTCCCGTCCAGGTCCATATCCCTACAACACCACACGCGCTCATCGCAAGGGACACAACAGCACGGACCAGTTTTCGGGTGGAGGCTGCCCCTAACCTTGTAGAACAGGTGAGTGGTATATGGCTCTGCCGGATGGCAAAACGTTCAGCAAATGCGTGAGGAGTGTACGTAATATGAAGGTACAACCAGTGATGGCAAAGATGTCGATGGTGTGTATGCTCCTGGCGGGCATGGTCGCCTGTCAGGTTGAGCAGGAGAATGGGGGGATGAGTGGTGTCACGTCTTCGTCCCTTCAGTCCTTTGAAGCACTCAAGGCGGCCAAGCCGCAGGACAACAGTCCTTTGATGGTGCTGGATGAAGGGGACGATGAGGGCCTGTTTGCGGAAGACACACGCGATGAAGGGGCTCAGGTGACAGGATGGCAGCTCCAGCTTAAAACGGGACGCAGCACATTTAAGCTCGGAGAGCCTGTTTTTGTGCAGGTTTCTCTTCAGAACACGGCTGCTGAGGCCCAGAATGCCTCGGCGCTGCTTCAGCCTGAGTTCCGCATGTTGACCTACACCGTGACCGCACCCGATGGATCACAGCATGTATTTCAGCCGATTGCGGAGTTCTGTACCCTTCCGATTTTGGCGCGCAAGACCTTCCAGCCTGGAGAGCAGGTTCAGGAAGAAGTTCGGCTCTTTGCAGCCAGAGGCGGATGGATGTTTGAGCAGTCAGGGGATTATCTGATCTCGGTGGAGTTCACGGGTCCGTCACGAGCAGCCCGTCAGCTTCTGTCCAACTCCTTGCGTGTGCGAATCGAGCCGGGCTCCGAGCGTGAGCAAGCGGCGGCGCGTCGTCTGATGGAAGGTGAAGCCGCTCTGCTCCTCCAGTGGGAGCGAGGCGATCACTTGGAGCGTGGCCTGAAGGTGCTCGATGAAGTGCGGACCCAATATCCGGGTACCATCCATGCGTTCTATGCAGAGTACGTACTGGGTAACAACTTGGCACAATCCTTCTTGAACGGAAAAGTGGAGCGTCTTGCTGTGCCAGAGGCGGCCCTCGTGCATCTTCAGACGGCCCATCGGATGATGGTTCAGGGCATGGATCAAGGGTTAAGCACCCATGTACGGAGCAATCTGACCGAGCGGCTGGTGGACGTGCTCCTTCAGCTCCAACGTCAAGCGCAGGCCCGTGAAGTGGCACTCGACTTCGTAAGTCGTTATGCCGCCGAGCCCAGCATGACGCAGGCTCGTGAACAGATGCAGCTTCGCTTGAAGTCAATGTAGGCCTCAGCGCCTCTGGTTGGAGTTGAACAGAGTGCCTCTGGCAGAGGCGTTTGTTTTTGCCAGAGCACTTAACGAGCTGTAAAGACTGCTGGCTCCGACGTATGCACCGGCACCTCCCACTTTCCAAGTGTGCTTCTGTTTTGCAGGGGACTTCATTCTGCGGTATATATGAGCCCGCACGGGTTCATGAAGCCCGCAGAATGATTGAGTCCGCTTGTTGAGCTTGCAGAGGCAGCTTCTGCGGCTATGAGAGTTTCATCTGGAGGCCATTGTATGCGTTTTCCTCGAGCCAGCGGCATTCTGCTCCACCCTACTTCACTGCCAGGACCAACGGGTATTGGAGAGCTGGGACCAGCAGCCTATCGATTTGTAGATTTCTTGGCCCGCTCCGGTCAGAAGCTGTGGCAGATCTTACCGTTAGGACCAACAGGGTACGGAAACTCTCCGTATGGTTGTTACTCTGCCTTTGCAGGCAGTCCCTTCCTGATCAGTCTTGAGCTGCTGATCAAGCAGGGCCTCTTGCCTTATTCGTGTCTGGAGGCGTTCTCCCATCTACCGACGGGGAAGGTCGATTACAGTGCCCACTGGGAGCTCAAAGAGAAGCTGCTTCAGCAGGCATTCCAGACCTTCCGAAGCACTGCGTCTGCCGAGCAACGGCAGTCCTTCCGAGGCTACTGTGAAGCGCCTCATATTGCGGCTTGGCTTGAGGACTACGCCCTCTTTATGGCGCTGAAGGTTGCACACGGTGGAAAGCCGTGGACGGAGTGGGAACCGGCATTTGCCAAGCGAGATGGACGTGCGATTCATCAGGTACAAGAGCGGCTGGCGGAGAGCATCTGGTTCCAGCGCTTTGTGCAGTGGCTCTTTGACAGCCAGTGGGCGGAGCTGCGGCGGTACGCTCACAAGAAGGGTGTGGAGATCGTGGGTGACATCCCCATCTACGTCTCCGACGACAGTGCAGACGTCTGGGCTAATCCGCAGATGTTTTTCCTGGATGAGCAAGGGCGCTCCACGGTGGTGGCGGGAGTGCCACCTGACTATTTCAGCAAGACCGGTCAACGTTGGGGTAATCCGCTCTACCGGTGGGACTACTGCGAGCGCACGCAGTTTGTCTGGTGGATTCAGCGATTCCGTGTGCTGTTTGCGCGTGTAGACCGCGTGCGCCTGGATCACTTTAGGGGTTTTGAAGCCTACTGGGAGATTCCGGCTGCTGAAAAGACCGCCATTAATGGTCGTTGGGTGCCGGGGCCGGGGCCGCGTCTTTTCCGTGCTCTGGAGAAGTCGATGGGCGTGATGCCCATTATTGCTGAGGACTTGGGCATCATCACCCCCGAAGTCGAGAGTCTACGGGACGAGTTCTTGTTCCCGGGCATGCGCATTCTTCAGTTTGCGTTTGGGGGAGACAGCAAAAATCCGTATCTGCCACACAACTATGTGCCCAACGCTGCTGTGTACACGGGCACCCATGACAACGACACCCTCGTCGGCTGGCTCAACGCCGAGAAGCCAGAGGTCATTGAAAAAGTGCGGGCTTATCTGGGCGTGGAGGCACAAGCCTCTCTGCCCTGGCACCTGATCCGGCTGGCTCAGAGCTCTGTGGCCGATACCTGTGTGATACCCCTTCAGGATATAATGGAGCTTGATACCACCGCTCGGATGAATACACCCTCCGCAGAAGAGGGTAACTGGATGTGGCGTTTTGAGGAAGGACAGCTCACGGAGGCCCACAGCAGCCGTTTGCTGGAGCTCTCGGTGCGTTACTCAAGAGCACTTCCAGCCGACAGTAATGCCCTGCTCTGAGCGGCGGCGCTGAGGCGTAGGGAGGATAGGCGAGTCGGTCAGGTTTAGCTGGCCGACTTTAGCGTCCGCATGAGAAAAAGGTGGATTCGGTCTTGCAGCCACGCGGATCGCACTCCACCTCACAGCGAGCCCAGAGGCCCTGGTGATTCGTGCGGGCGCTCTCTTGCGCGCGTATATAGCGGTCTTGTTTTTCATAGTCAAAGCTTAACAATGCAAAGCCATACCCCGCTGAGATAAGCTCAGCTCCAACATCGCCGCCGGCGTTGACATACACCAGCGACTTGCCCATCAGATCAGACTTCTCGACGGTGTAGCTGGCGTTTTTTCCGACGAGTTGCTCCCGCATGTAGCTCAGGCGCTCGTCGCCGTAACATCTTGAAGTGGATGGAAGATCGATGCCTTGGAGTCGAACCCGACGACCATCTGAGAAGGTGATGTCGCCATTGTCTTCCACCTCCTTGATCTTGCCTGAAAACGATTCTGCTGAGAGCGGGGCGTGGGCGATATCCAGTGTGAACATGAAAATGAACCACATGAACATCGCCGGAGTAGAGATGAATCGAACCCGCATCATGACCGCGATCCTTTCCCCGTACAGCATGGTAGGAGCTGCTTTCGCTGTGCGCAGATGGGGCACGAGTCCAACCTTTTCAGATTGCGGGTGCTCGCGCCCTTCATCATAATGGTTTCCTGACAGGTCTGAGCCTCTTCAGACTGTACTAGAATAACACAGCCCTTAGCTTTGTGCATCCGGAGGAAGGAATGACTCTGACGCCTCGTCTCACCCACCTGCTCTATTACGTCTCGAACCCCATCACCTCAGCAGATCGGTGGGAAAAATTGTTTGGACTCCGTCGCAAAATGACCCACGAATTTGCCATCTATACCGAATCAGAGGGGCTTGGGTGGGTCTTGGCCTTTGCCGATCAAGGACTTGCCGAATCCAACTATCCAGGAGACAACCGCCTTCGCAATGGCTCTGGCAATTTTGAGCTCGACTTTGAAGTGGACAATGTGGACGCTTGGCATGCCAAAGCAGTGGAGGCGGGGTTTACCTCTGTCTCTGAACCTGCTGATCAAGATTGGGGCCAGCGTACTTGTTTTCTGCTGGATCCCAATGGCATCCGAGTTTCGTTTGGCTCGCCCGTTTGAGCTGCGAAGCTGCTCTACGTGGTCGTATAGCCGAGCATAAAGTCATGCTGAGGCAGCGATTGATGCCCATGCCCGCACAGCGGTGCGACATCAGGAGGGTTCAATGTTTGCTGATCGTCTGATGTGGCAATTAGTGGCCTTAGTGGGGGGGCTTCTCGTGACCCTCTGGACGCCGTCTCAGGCTCTTGCACGCCCTGAACCTGCCCTGAAGTTGCTGGTGTCCCCGGTGAAGGCTCGGGTTTCCGCTCTGACTTCCGGTGGCGCTCGAACCAGTGCGGGGGCGTTGACCGCAGGGGCCGCAGTGCGTGTGATCACCCCCTTCGAGTATGAAACTTGGAACGATGCGGATGGTGATGCCACCTATGAGCCTCCGGAGGATAGCTTCAACGACGCGGGTGTGGATCACACCTTTGATGCACAAGAACCGGGTGCTTTGGGAGCAGATCTAAAGCCTGGAAGAGCAGGCATCGATGACAACGGCAACGGCGTTGTCGATGACATGGGCGAATACTTGGCGACCGGATCCGATGATCGCCCTGATCCTGCGGGTGATAACTACAACGCAACGACCAATCCGACCGGGACTGAAAAGAACGGTGCCTTTGAGAGTGTCGCACTGGCAGGTTTCCAGGGCTTTATGGGGGAAGACATCCGCCCCATGAATGGAGTTCATGACGAGCTCTATGCTCGCGCACTGGTGTTGAGTGATGGCGATACTCATGTGTTGCTGATTGTCGCGGATCTCCTCGGGCTGCTCTTTCCCTATACCCATCCTGCCAAGCGAGACCTCGAAGCTGCTACAGGGATTCCGTTTAACAACATCATCATCGCCGCAACCCACACCCACCACGGGCCCGATCCTGTCGGACTATGGGCTGGAACCAGCTACTCCGATTATATGCAGTGGATGCAGAAGCAGCTCGTGGAAGCAGGCAAAGAAGCATGGGCGCGGCGTGAGCCTGTTCAAGTGCGCTCGTCCACCGCACAGCCACCTGGATGTTATGATCCGGTGACAAAAGTGCAAATGCCAAATGCTGCCTGCTATTTGGGTGACTATGAGTCCGCCAACATGAGTGGTGCTTCTTGGGGATACGATACCTTCATGTTGCAGACCGATATGCGTGACCCTTGGGTCCGACGCTTGGAGATTCCGGTCTTACAGCTCGTCGGAACCACTGGCAAGACGGTGGCAACCGTTGTGAGCTTTGACGACCATCCCGAGGTGCTCTTGGATGAAAATCCTCTCGCATCGAGCGACTTTCCCCACTACGTCCGTTCAGCCTTGGAAGAAAACTTAGGGGGCGTCTCACTCTATCTTTCTGGTACCGTGGGCTGTCAAATGGGAGCCTTGCGTGGTACACCCATTCCCCTCTACGATGAGCTCGGTGAGCCTGTATTTGCACCCGGCCAGTACGATGCGGAAGGTAATCCATTGCCTGAGTGGGCGCAAGGTGCCGAAAACCGAACACGTTCTCTCGGGTTTGCTGTTGCACACTACGCGCTGGAGGCCATTCTGGAGGCCGGTTACTCCCAGAGCAGCACCCTTCGCATCAACTCGAGCTGGGTGGATATCAGCATCGATAACCCGATCTATCGTATGCTCATCAACAAGATCAAAAAAGACCCCTATTTTGAAGATGGTCAGTACTTGGTCAGGGCCCCTTGGTGCTCCTCGGCGGGATGCGCACGGACACAGCTTCATTGGCTCACGTTGGCAGACGCTACCTTCTTAACGGCACCCGGCGAGTTTCCGCCGGAGTATGTGGTTGGGCGAGACGCTTCAGTGACCCCCTACTCGCAGTCCGATCCTAACGTGGCCGACTACAACTTTCCGGCATTGCCTGGATTGCGGGGTGCCGTGAAGACCCGCGAGTTGTTCTTTGTGGGGCTGGCCAACAGCTACTATGGTTATGCCATCCCGAAGGCGGATACCCTCGCGTTTACGGATACCGATCATCCTAACTATTATGAGGAAGGCTACAACCCCACCCTCTGTTTTGGAGATGCCGTCGGTAATCGGCTCTTTCAGATGTTGGGCTCATCGGCTACCTTTAGCGACTGCGTTCCTCGGCCTTAACGGGAAGCTTCGGAGCTCGCCATACCATCAAAAGGAGTAACCATGTACATCCGACTGAGTGCGCTGCTGGTGTTTTTCGTCTTGGTGCTGTCGGCGTGTCAAGAAGAAGCTTGTCAAGGCGGGGAGACCCCGGATCCTGATGGCAACTGTCCCATTGAGGATGAGCAGGAGGCCACACCTTAAGGGCGGAGTCCCCAAATGTCTGGAAAAAAGCCACGAAACCGAAAGCTGCTCCTAAGGCACGCTGTCTGTAAACCACCGAGTTTGAGAAGAGCACTTGAGACGGCGTGGTGGTTTTCCTTCTGCCGTCCTGATCCTGATCTGCACCGTTGATCAGGTGGAGTACGAGGCGGTTGCGCACGTCTTGGTCTCCGCCACCTCGCTGACCCTGCTCACCACCCTGCTTTTCCTCGGTCTCTTGTCGTCGCAACCCGTTGCACGTTTTGTTCCTGCGTTTGGAATCGTCTTGTGATTCTGCCGAGACGCGAGGAGACGCTGCAATCTGCGGCCCCATCCCTGCTCTCATGGGAGCGACCTTGAATCTAGCCCCCATAAAATCCGGCTCATTAGAATGAAGGGTGCCATCCGATGAAGTCACTCCTTCATGGGTAAAACCGCATGAGAGAGCCTGGAGGAACATGACGAAGCTGTAAGTGCCTTCAAAGGAGGGGTTTTGCGCCGAGTGCTCTTAGAATTTGAAGGTGATAAAACTCTTTAGATTGCTCATAAAATTTGTGACGATTCAGCAGCACTACGGCAACGGCGTCGTTAGTATGATTGGGCGTTGGAGCAGACCGAGGCAACGTCCATGCTTTTTGGCAGGGTCTCCTCATCCTGTGCATTGTCGCTGAGAGGTCATGAGGGGGTTTGAAGTGCAACCGGATTTAAGAGGGAGTTTTGGCATGGAGCGAATTACCATTTCACTGAAGGCAGAGCTGGCACACCAATTTGACACCTACATTCACTCCCGTGGATATTCGAACCGTTCCGAGGCCATGCGAGACCTGATCCGTGACAAGCTCGAGACGGAACGTCTTACTCAGGGTGATGCTTCTTTTTGCGCAGGGATTCTGAGTTATGTGTACGATCATCATGAGTATGATCTGCCAACGAGATTGGCCAGCATCCAGCACATGAACCATGAGGTCATTGCCAATTGCTCACACGTCCACCTGAGCCCAGGTGACTGTTTGGAGACCTTGACGCTGCGAGGACCGGTAGAGGCGGTACGTGCATTGGCGGATCGTATCATCGCGGAGCGTGGCGTGCGCCATGGTCGGCTGCATATGATTCCGGGCGAACCCGCCATGGTGGTCACCACCAGTGTGGGGGCTGGTCATGGCTTTATAGCCCATGCTGAGGCCAATGGTGTCGCTTTAAGTCGCTGAGTCTTATACTCAATGACTCTGCCATACATGTGTGGAATGCCCCTCCGAGACTCTGTGTCCATGATATGCCGTTGTCTTAGCTCTTCTTTTAGCCCCCGAGTATGTCTCCCGTGAGGTCGTGCGCCTCACACGTGCTTTGTTTGCACGCGCGCAGCACCGACCGGCTTCTCAAGGGTCCAACCCCGTATGCCATCCCCTTTTTCTGCTCGATTGTGTTATTCTGGAGAAGTATTTCTTGTGGTCTATCTGCGCTCTCACTCACACCGGAGGCGCTGTCCGGGCCCCATTTGTTGCGTATGATGAGCCTTCAGGCGTCCATGATTTAAATAGATGAGGTGCTTTCATGGCCTTTCGAGCCTGGCGAATGGCGCTGCTGCTCTGTTGCTGGATAATCATTCCTACCTGGAAAATATTCGCCCAGCCGGTGACACCGACCCTCGAGTGGGAGCTGGATGTGGGAGCTGGCCACCGTGGAGCCGTGACGCGGGTGGCATTTTCCGCCGATGGTGTCACCGTCTTTACCGCCGGACAAGATGGGGCACTCAAGCGCTGGGATGTGTCCAGTGGTCAGCTCCTGGCGTCTTGGGACAGCAACGCCTCGAGCCTTTCCTCTTTAGACGTGTCTCCCGATGGGCGTGTGCTGGCGATGGGGGGCTCCGACGGTGTGGTGCAGGTGCGCTCTGCCGAGACGGGGCGGATGCTTCAGCAGCTTCGCGCCCATGATTCTGAAGTAACAACCTTGGCATTTTCCATGGATGGCAAGATGCTTGCCTCCGCTGGAAAGGACGCCCGCGTGCGCATCTGGACGCCTTCGACGGGCCGAGAGATTAAGACATTGACGGGCGTTACTCGGAACATCAACGCGGTCCTCTTCAGTCCGGATCTGAAGACCGTCTATGCTGCCGGTGCGGATGCCAAAATTTTTCGCTGGAACTTTACCACGGGTAAACCGCTTCGAGCCTTTGATTGTGGTGAGAATGTCTTGACTACGTTAACAATCTCTAATAATGGAAGGTACTTAGCGGCGGGCGGTTGGGACCAGCAGGTGCGACTCATTGATCTCAAGACTGAAAAGATTGTCCGTACCCTCAGCTACCACAAAAATTGGGTGACGGATATGACTTTCTCTCCCGACTCTAACTTCCTGCTCACCGCCAGTCGAGATCGAGAGCTTGTGCTGTGGCCCCTCAAAGGGACTCGGCCTTCCTCCGTCTGGAGAGGCCATACCGGCATGATCTCCTCCGTTCGTTTCTCCCCCGATGGCAATCGAGTCATCACTGGAAGCTGGGATGGGACTGCCCGCCTGTGGCATTCTGGCCTCCCTGATCAGGCGGATCGGGGTGGCCTCAGCTACGCCGTCCTCAAGGGTCAGAGCACCCGCGTCTCTGCCCTAAGCTGGGATCCCGGTGGAAGAAGGCTCGCCGCCGGATATCCAGATGGCACCCTCTGGATCTGGGATACGGCGTCTGGATCTGTACTCAGTACCCTTAAAGGGAGCTGGTCTTCTGCTACCGCGATGGTCTGGACCTCCTCCAACCTGTTGGCGTTGGGTGGAGAAGATGGCAACATTGTCCTTTGGACGGGCGATGGCAACCTTCGACGTCGAACCATTTCCACCGGGGCCGGCTCTGTCTTGGGATTGGAAGCCAGCCCGGATGGAGGCATGCTTGCGTCCGTCAGTAGTGCTCGCCAAGTGCAGCTTTGGAAGGTGCCCTCCGGCGAGCCTGTCCGCACTCTTCCTCTGAAGTCTGAACCCACGGCTGTGCGGTTCATTGATGAAGGCAAGATGGTGCTGATCGGTCAGGCCAACGGAGAAGTTGTGCTCCACAATATTGAGACTGGCACTGTCGATAAGCCCTTGATCTCACGAGGAATTCCGGTTCGTTCTCTGGCATATCATCGGGGAACTCGAAAGGTGGCCGTCGGACTCTTCACCGGGAGCATTCTGCTCTACCAGCTCAATGAGCGCAAGCAGCTCTCGATTCTTGCTGGGCACGACTATACGGTGAACAACTTGGTCTTCAGCCCCGATGGCTCCAAGCTCGCTTCAGTGGGTGAAGACCTCGCGCTGCGGATTTGGACAATGGGCAAAACAGAGTCCGTGATCAAACGCCTCAGTGTTCCCACGGCGCAGCTCGAGTGGGCTCCCGATAACGCCGCCATTTCATTAGGTGGGGACGGGGTTCGCCTCTTTCATCCCCAGACAGGTGAGGAGCTCAGCACCCTGTACCGGCTGGCGGAGCTCAGTCTGCGCGCAACCTCCACTGGCATGTTTTCAGGCCCGGAGCCCACCATCAAGCAGGTGTACTATCGCCGCTATGAGCGTGCCCGTAGTGCTTCTGAAGTCCCGCTGTGTTATCTGCCCGAAGGATTTACACCGCTGGTCCCGCCCCCTCGCACAGAGGCATGCAACGCTCAGCTTCAAGGAAAGCCACTCTCGCGATTGGATGAGCTCACCGCGCCGCCTCCTGCGCCAAGTCGTGTCCATCTGGTTGCGGCTGGCATTGGACAGTTCCAGTTTGACAAGCCGACTGCGCCCCTCAACCTCAAATATGCTGCCAAAGATGCTCAGCGCGTGTCCGATCAGCTCCGGCGATTGTATGGAAAGGGCGACAAGCTCGTCTCGACGGTCTTGTTGGACAAAGCGGCCACACGTGAGGCCATCTTGTCGTCTTTGGAGACAAGCTTAAAAGCAGCAGAAGGACGAAATGATGAGCTTGTCCTCGTCTATATCGTCACACGAGGTGGCCACGATGGGGCGGAGTTCAGTCTCTTGCCCTACGATTTTGATCCCGAGTCCCCCCTGCTGACCAGCATATCCCAGACACGCCTTCACGAGCTGTTGCTGCGTTATGATGCGCGGGTGCTGCTGGTCATTGACGCCGGACGCTGGGGAGAAACGCCGCCATTACGAGAAGAACGAGAGTCGCTGCTCTCACGGTTGGTCTATAGCCGGCAAAAAACATGGCTCTTGGTCTCGTCGCGGGGCGAAGAAACGTATGAAGGTCGGCGATTTTGCCGATGGGGAGGGGGCGCTTTTTCGTGTTCCTGGCTGGAAGCCTTGCGCGGGAGGGCGGATCAGCGGTCTTCTTCTACGGCTGAAGGGGATGGAGTGGTGACACTAGATGAGCTGAGCCGTTATTTGTCTGTAGAGGTCCCGGATCTCATCAAACGAAAGGGGCCGCCGGATGCTCAGCAGACCCCATTTCTGTTGCGATACGGAGGGCGGTTGACCCTCATCAGCCATTAACTCAGTACTTCAGCAGTGCTCGGAGCTGATCCAGCAGGCGATATCGCGCCGAAAAACGCTCCTCCAGTGCTTTACTGAAGGGCACCGGCGTATCCAGCGAGCCCACCCGGAAGACCGGCGCATCCAGCCATTCAAAAGCCTGATGACCAAGCTGAGCAGCCAGCTCGGCTCCAAAACCACAGGTCGTAGGCGCTTCATGAACGATCAATACACGGTTGGTACGCTTCACACTGTTGAGCACCAGCTCTTGATCCCACGGGATCAGCGTGCGCAGATCGATCACTTCCAGCGAGATTCCCTCGTGGCTGAGCAGCTCGGCAGCTTCAAGCGCCCAATGCACCGAGACCCCATAGGCCACCACCGTGGCATCCGTTCCTGGCCGTGCGATCCGCCCCTTGCCAATCGGCAAGGTATAAAAGCCTTTGGGAACCTCACCTTTGATGCTGCGATACAAAAACTTGTGCTCGCAGAAGATCACGGGGTTGTTGTCGTACAGAGAGGCCAGCAGGAGCCCTTTGGCGTCTTCCGGCGTACTCGGAGCCACCACCTTGAGACCCGCGCAGTGGGTAAACCACGCTTCGGGATTTTGAGAGTGGAAGGGACCAGCGCCAACCCCTCCACCCGATGGAAGCCGAATCACCACACCCACCGGAGCGCCCCAGCGATAGTGATTCTTCGCCAGATTGTTCACGATCTGGTTAAAACCACAGGTCACAAAGTCTGCAAACTGCATCTCTACCAGCGGACGATAGCCTTCCAGCGCCAAACCCATCGCTGCACCGATAGCACCGGATTCAATGATGGGCGTATTTCGCACCCGAGCCTTGCCAAATTTCTCCACAAAACCAGCGGTGATCTTAAAGGCACCACCATACTCCGCAATATCTTGTCCCACCAAGACAATACGCTCATCTCGCTCCATCGCTGCGCGGAGCGCATCCGAGATGGCATCCACATAACGCAGCTCCTCACACTCGCCGGACGCCGGAGGCTGAGGAGCAGGGGAAGGAGCAAAAACGTCTGCCAGCTCTTCTTCTGGCGCACGATCTGGCGAGGGGGCTTCCAGCGCCTCATCCACCGCATCATCGATCTGCTTTTTAAACTGAGCTCGGAGCTTGTCTCGCTCGAGTGGGCTGAGCACGCCCCAACTCAATATCCGGCGCTCAAACTGATCGATGGGATCCTTCTTAGCCCACTGATCCAGTAGCTCTTTGGGCACATACGCAATGCCGGATGCTTCTTCATGTCCACGCATGCGGAAGGTCTTAAACTCAAGCAGCGTCGGACCTTCTCCCGAGCGAGCGCGGGAGGCGGCGCGCAGAACGGCGTCATAAACGGCCAGCAGATCATTGCCATCTACCAGCTCGGACGGAATACCATACCCAATGGCTTTATCCACCAAGTCCTTGCAGGCATACTGTTCCGTGATCGGCGTTGAGAGCCCATAGTAGTTATTTTCGATGACAAAAATCACCGGGAGCTTCCAAACCGCTGCCAAATTGACAGCTTCGTGAAAATCTCCTTCTGAAGTGGCCCCATCTCCCGTAAAGGGCACGGCCACGCGCGTGGAGCCCTGAAGCTGAAAAGAGAGCGCCAAACCATCTGCCACGGGCAACATGGCGCCCAAATGAGAGATCATGCCCACAATATGATGTGGTAGCGTACCAAAATGGAAACTTCGCTCACGACCTCGGCTGTATCCATCCCCTTTCCCCATGAGCTGACAGAGAAGTCGCACCAGATCGAGTTTACGGGTGGTAAATACCCCAAGATTTCGGTGCATCGGCAGAATATAGTCATCTTCGCGGAGCGCCATCGAGACGCCGACCGCAATGGCCTCCTGCCCAATACCGGAAAACCACTTCGAGAGCCGCCCTTGACGGAGCAGCTTGAGCATCTTTTCCTCGATCATGCGGGGAAACAGCAATGCTTGATACAGCTCCCGGAGCTGAGCATGGCTAAGGTGAGTGGGGCAGGGCTCGAGGGCTTCCTGCGCTTGTTCCTGCGAAGCGTTTTCAGATCCATCCACGGGCAATTTCCTCCGAGCGGTATGATGTCGCCACTAAAACGTGGCTCGCACGCGCGATCATGTGGGCGGGTATTGTAGCCACGGTGAGGGCTGGCGGCAACGTGAATCCGGCTGAAGGAAAGTAGGAAGTGGGGACGTCAAGGTGTACTGAGGTGTTGGGGCTCCGTCAGGAGCCTTGGGCTTGGCACCTAACGGAGCATTTTGGCCATCACCTCAATCAGCGTTCTGGAAATAACACAGCCCAGCGCCACTGGGATCAGCGGCCAGGAAGAAGCGTCCGAAATTTCCGACCGGCGTGACTTCGGTCCAGACCTGTCCGCCCAATGCGATTGTTTTTTCGCGTGCGGCGTCGGCATCTGCCACCGAGACCGAGCAGAGCCAGCCTGCCGTGGTGCCATCCCCATCCTTCATCTGGTGGAGGTCCGCCATCATGTCCGCTCCACGATAAAACAGCACTTGTTTTTCTCCGTTGCCAAGCTCTGTTTCCCGAGCTGTCCAGCCCACCAGCTTGCTATAAAATGCGACAGTCGCCTCAAGATCAGGAGTCATCAGGCTATACCAGCAAAATTCTCCGGCATCGGGGCGTCGATCCTGCTCGGGCATCTCCTCTTTGAGCCAGAGGAGCGCAACGACGGCCTGCTGGGGATCCTGAAGGAAGAAAAACCGACCTGTTCCGGGGATATCAGTCGGCGGAACCATCACTTTACAGCCGAGCGCCTCGGCCAGTGCGGTTGCAGCATCAACGTCTTCGACCGACACATACGGGGTCCACGTCGACGGCATCTCCGCTCCAGGCGGACATTCCATGACACCACCCGTGGTTTGACGCCCATCGTGCAAGTACCAGTATGGTGTTGGCACATTTTCTGCACGTCGAAAGCGCTAGCCCATCAGGTCTGCATAAAATGTCATAGCCTTTTCCACATCGTTGCTCATCAGCTCATGCCACAAAAATCGACCGCGAGACATAGGTGCTCCTCCTGAGAGAAAAGGTTGGATGTCGGGTGCTGTGAGTCAGCGTGAGCATGCTGCCACAGGCGTGGTGAGAGCGTCAAGCATGTTTTCGCTATTTTTTCGCTTTTACGAACGCTCCTCTAAGATGAGCTGTGCCCGTCCTGCGCTCCGATCCAACTGGAGGATGATGGTGCCGTCGAGCAGGTGATGATCTTGATCTCTCAGGCCACGCAGGGGGCCTAAGCGACCCTGGGCCAGCAGACGGCGGGCTTCTCCTTCGGTCAGCTCACGTCCATAGAGGGTAAACGGGATCATGAAAGAACAGCCTTCGCGCCAACGTGCGCAGCCCCAAGCCTTTTTGCCGGTGATCACCTGTCCGACCCGACAGAGGGGGCACGTTCCGAGCTGAATGCCCATTGGAGAGGTGATCTGCTCGATGGGGTGCTCGCCGCTCGACTCCACGGGCGCGGCGGGGCTGAGCGCACGGGTGCCGGTGTTGCTGGAGCGGGGAGGGGCCTTTTTGGATGTATCCACCAGGGCCAGCTCCGGTTCGCTCGCCTTAGAAGCACTGGCGGCTTGTGCGAGCTCCCCGCTCAGAACGGTGGCGGGGGCCAGTCGGATTGGCTCCGCAGACTGAGAACGGTCGTAAGTTGCAGGTCTGGTCGTCTGACTGGACGGTGCCATGCCGGCTGACATCCGTTCTTCATCGGGTGGATGATGGCCCGCAGAGGACGGAGTGGGCCTTTTGGCGGTCGCTCGTGCGGGTGCTGGCTCAGGCGTGTTTCCGTTTGCGGAGTTGGACTTGCGCCCGGACCCTTCGCTGGGGCCGGAGGGATGACTGGCTGAATCCCCTGGGCGTTCCTGAAACTCAAAGCCAATGCCACCATCTGGTTTTAAGAGCAGTGCTGCTGAAAACTTAACGCCGGAGCGCGGCGATACAAACCCCTTCAGCACCCGTGTGCGTCCCTTTTCCAGGAGCTGTTTGACCATATGGGAGGAGAGGGTCTTGCCTGCCACTTCCTTTTTGAGACGAAAGCCACAGCGAGGGCCCTGTGAGCAGCTCCAAGCGTCGGGGCGTTCTTCAACTGGCTGCTGGCAACGAGGACAGCGTCCGGCATCCAGTGTGTTTTCGTCTTGACTGTTGCCATCATCCGCTGCCGATTTCGGCGTGCGAGAGGCTTTTGCGGACATCGCGTCTCTTGCCGACGACGCAGTTGCCGCCGATGCAGTTGCTTTTTGCCGCTCACGGGTTTGGGTCTTTTTGCCTGTTTTGTTGGCAAGTGCAGACTTGCTCGCGGAGGGGGCCTGCCGTTCCGACGTCTCTCCTGCGCGGTCTGTGTCCTGCTCGTCGCCACTCTCTTGTGTGTCAGGTGCATGGTTTCCGAGCTTGAGGGCAGAGAGATCGATGGGCGGAGCCGATTTGATCCGACCGATCACCTCTCGCACGTATGCCACCACTTCCTGCATGAAGGTGGAATGTTCGTACTCTCCGCGGGCCATGCGAGCCATACGAGCTTCCCACTCGCCTGTGAGCTGAGGGCTTCGGAGGCTCTCTACCGGAATTGCCGCAATCAGGAGCATCCCCTTCTCACTGGGAATCAGCGTCTTGCCTTTACGATAAATGTACTCGCGATGCAGCAGGGTCTCAATGATGGATGCGCGGGTGGCGGGTGTCCCCAAGCCGCTATCTTTCATGGCCTGCTGAAGCTCTTCAGCCTCGATACGCTTGCCTGCCGTCTCCATCGCGGCCAAGAGGCTGGCCTCTGTATAGCGGGGAGGAGGCTGTGTCTGGCGGGTGAGCAGCTCTACCTCGTGGGCTTCCGCAGGGTCATTTTTTTTGAGTGGAGGCAGTACACCTTGATCATCATCGTCATCATCAGGGTTGTCTTCGTCGTCCTTCTCCCTTTGTTTGGCTCTTTTCTTGGATTCATCCTCTTTAAAACCAGCCACTTCACGCCAGCCAGGGTCTACCTGTACCTTGCCACGGGTGACAAAGGTCTCCGCTTCGACTGTGGTGACCACGCGCGTGCGATCAAAAATGGCATCTGGGAAAAAGATCCCCAGAAATCGGCGGACCACCAGATCATAGAGCTTTCGCTCATCGTCTAACAGCGCCTCCAGACGAGGGCGATGCGGGGTTGGAATGATGGCATGGTGATCACTCACCTTCTTGTCATCCACGAAGCGTTTTGAGATGGGAAGTTTTTCCAGTGCCAAAAGATGTTCTGCAAAAGGCAGATAAGGACCGACCTTCAACGCGCCGACAACACCCGGAAGACCCTTCACCATGTCCGTACTCAGGTGGGTGGAGTCCGTTCGTGGATAGGTCAACAGCTTATGTCGTTCGTAGAGTGCCTGTGCCAGCTCCAGGGTGCGCGCAGCGGAGAAGCCATAACGTTTATTGGCTGTGCGCTGCAACCGGGTGAGATCAAAGAGCATTGGCGGGGGCTCTTTGGTGCGCTTCTGTTCCAGCTCGGTGATCCGACCGGTGCGGCCCAGCACTTTGGCACGCACTGCTTGCGCCTCGGCCTCCGCATCAAAGCGGTCAAGGGTGATGGTCTCGTGACCTTCTTTGTGGAGCTTAAACCAGCGCCCCGTCCAGGTGCCCTTCTCATTCTGAAAGGTTGCCACAAGCTGCCAGTAGTGCTTTGGCACAAAATTGCGGATTTCCTTCTCTCGATCCACCAACATGGCAAGCGTCGGCGTCTGGACACGACCCACCGAAAAGAGTGTCGATTCTCGTCCACCCGGTCCTGATGAGCGAGAGCGTACCGTAATCGCTCTCGTCGCATTCAGCCCCACCAGCCAGTCCGCTTCGGAGCGACAACGTGCCGCAGCAAACAGCCGGTCATACTCCCGAGCATCCCGTAGCTGGCGGATCCCTTCTTCGATGGCTTGATCGGTCATCGAGGAAATCCACAGACGCTGAATGGGCTTACGACAGCCAGCCAAGGTATACACGTAGCGGAAGATCAGCTCTCCTTCACGCCCGGCGTCACAGGCATTCACCACGGTGTCCACGTCGGCGCGCATGAGCAGCCGCTCTACCGTCCGAAACTGATCTTCTGTCTGCTTGACGGGCCGAAGCTTAAACTGGTCTGGCAACATCGGCAGGCTCTGAAGCGACCAGCGTTTCCACTCTGGAAAGTACTCGTGGGGCTCCATCAGCTCCACCAGATGCCCGATGCACCAAGTGATGAGCCAGCCGGAGCCCTCTAAGAAGCCGTTGTGTTTACGTTGGACGCCCAAGACGCGGGCAATATCACGCGCGACCGAGGGTTTCTCGGCGATGAGAAGGCGTGTCATGGTGGGAAATCCTCAGCCCAGCAGTCGTCGGAGTGTGGCTTCCAGGGCGCTCAGGTGCCCAGAGCCGATGCCCACTTCTTGCACGATGCCCTTCTGATCAATGACGTAGAGGGTGGGGAGCTTGTCGATCTCGTAGTCTTGTTTCATCTCCCCAACGGGATCATGGGCAACCTGATATCCCAGCGGGTTATTAGTCATAAAATCCTGGATGACCTTCGTTTCTTCGCTGCTGACCCCCAGCACCACCAGACCTTTTGGACCCAGCTCTTTTTGCAGCCGCTCGAGCACAGGCATGGCAGTACGACAAGGCCCGCACCACGTTGCCCAGAAGTCTAAGACCAAAACTTTTCCTTTGTATTGGTCGGAGCTCAGCACCTTCCCTACTTTCCCTTGATTCAGGCCCTGCACCGTAAAGGGCAGCATTGGTGTTCCTTCCCACGCTTCTTTCAGGCGTGCGCGCATATCATCGGGTTTGGCCTCGATGGTTACCGGAAATGTTAGCTCCTGACCCTTGCGTAACACCTTCATATTAAAAGTAAAACCGGGAGGCTGGCCCCGCGTGACGGTGCTGATGTCCTGAAACTTCTTAACCGGTACATCGTTGGCGGCAATGATCACATCGTCCTCTTTGACGCCCGAGCGGTCACCGGGAGAGCCTCGATAGACGTGGGTGACTTGACAGCGCTGGTCGGCATCCACTCCGGGGATGGGCTCCTTGAGATTGGCCATGCTGATACCGGTCCAGCGTTTGATCTTGGGGGCTTCGGCTGCCCCACCTTCTCCCCCCTCGCCGGAAGGCTGCGTGACATTCCCGCCAGGAACGCCCGTCGAACCCTTTCCCATTGGCCCTGCCACGGGCGCTGCGTTGGTTGTGGCCGGAACTGAACTTCCGCTCGACCCAGAACCTGTCCCCGCTGCTTCGGGATTTGGTTCAGTTCCGGTACAGGATAGGAGCATGATGCTCGCACACAGCGGGAGCAAGGCAAGACGAAGCGATTTCATAAAGTCTCCAACGACGTGAAAGAACAACGTCTCTTTCTTTAACCGATGCTCTGGGGGATCGCAAGCGGCGACTGTCGCATGGGAGGGCAAACCAGCCTGCTCAGGAGGCGGAGCCCCTGTTCGCGCGCGCTGCACAGAATCTTCAAAGGACCATGCTGGGAGCGCGGTGCAGGCCAACGTTTTCGGAGGCGGGCTCGGCTCACCTGTCGGGAGCGGCGCTCGTGTCGTTTATGTTGTAGCCCCAGATTCCTGCTTGGCACGGCAAAAGGCGGACGTGTTTCCCTTTTTGGGCCGGTAACGCCGGTAAATTCAGGACGCCGATGCCTCAGACCGCCCATACCTTCTGGTGGAGCATGAATCTTCTGTCCACTCCCCTTGACAAACTGTGCAGCATGCCTAAAGATTAAATTTACAGAGCGTCGTGACAGAGCCGCTCATACCTCCCCCCGCTGAAATCTCTGTCCAAGGTTGTGACCCGTGGGCCACCCAAGTGGTGGCAAATACTGCTTGTTGACGTGTGCATAGGGCACATCGCAAGCTTTTGTTCGTCGTACCACGGGCACACGTATATGGACTCTACCCCCTCCTCACGTACTGCTGCTTCTATGCGGACCTCTCCGGCGTATGCCGCAGGGACTGAAGCCCCCGTGCCTGCGGTGACTGCTGAGAAAGCCTCTGAATTTCCTCAAGTTTTTGGCCGTTATGTGCTGTTGGCTCCCATCGCGGCGGGTGGGATGGCCGAGGTCTTTCTCGCGGATATGGTAGGACCGCTGGGCTTTCGCCGCCGTGTTGCCCTCAAGCGCATCCATCGCCACCTCGGAAGTGAAGCGGCCTTTATTCGCAGCTTCATTGATGAAGCTCGGGTGGGTGCGCAGCTCCGCCATCCCAACATCGTCACCACGCGAGATCTCCAGCTTGTCGATGGCCAGCCTTGCCTCGAGATGGATTATGTCGAAGGGGGGCACTTGGGCATGGTGATTTACCGGGCTCAGCTTCGACGTGAACCCTTGCCTTACGCCTTTGTGCTGGATTTGGCACGCCAGCTCGCGCGGGGATTGGCATTTGCGCATACCGCCTGCGATCCCCGAGGCCGTCCTTTGGAGCTGATCCATCGAGACATTAAGCCCTCAAACCTGCTGCTGGGTTTTGATGGGGTGCTGCGGTTGGTGGATTTTGGCATCGCACGAGCAAGCAACAACTTGTCCCATACTCATCCCGATACCGTCAAAGGCAGCTTGGCCTACATGTCGCCAGAGCAGGCCCGGGCGGAGCGCCAGCTTGGACCCGCAACCGATCTCTTTTCGGTCGGCGCTGTTTTGTTTGAGCTGATGACCCGTCAGCGGCTCTATCCCGCCGACGGTGTGGGGCTGCTGTTGGCACTGGTGGCCCGTGGACCCACTGCGGATACCCTGAAACCCCTTCTGGCGCTGCCAGCGGAGCAGCAGCCGTTGGTGAACGTGGTCCGAAAGCTCTTGGCAGTTGAGGTGAAGGAGCGGATTCCATCGGCGATGGAGCTGCGTGACACCCTCGACGGACTGCCCAATCTCCCTGCTATGCCGGAAGAACAGCGCAAGTGGGCCCAGGAATGGCTGGAGGCGGTGCGGCTCCCGGTTGTGCCGGAGCTTCCCGAAGGCAGTGATGCTCAAGCCCGGCTGCATCTGGATGCCGTCTTGAACCGCTCATTGACCCCGACTCAAGCACTGCAAGGCGCGGACTTGGCGGAGGTCTTGGGAGCTCGAGCGCCGGAGCCCTTGCGTGCGGGTACGCGCTCGCAGGCGCTGGTGCCAGGAGGGTTGCCGGAGGCGGTGCTGCCAGCATTGCCGTCCGTCGCGGCTGTTGAAAAAGTCCAGGATCTTCCCAGCGCACAACTTGGAACCGCCACAGTTGAAGCCACTACAGCTAAAGCAACCACAGAGCCGAGTGTTGTCTTGGCGATGAGCGCGGATCCACCTTCGGTATTGGCTGCTCCGTTGCCGGTAAGTGACGCTGTTGAGCGCCCGCTGCCACCGTCTGTGAGCCCTGCGTCGGTGGTGGTTCCGGTGACTGCGGAGACCCCCTTGTCAGGTGCCCCGGCAATTGCCCCGGCAGCTGCCCCCTCTGCTCCGGTGATAAGACCTCCTTCAGAGCCGCTGACGACCTCCGAACAGCCCAAGAGGGAGGCTCCGAAGCGTGTGCGTGCGCTGATCCTGCCCGTGGGCGTCTGTGCCGTGGCACTCATGATGTTGCTGTTTCTTCAGGAACGTAGGAATGTAACCGAGAGGCCGGCATCGTGGCTTTATGTTATGGGACCTTCGGATGTGACACTTTGGCAAGGAGAAAAGAAGCTCGGGGCTCCGCCTTTCCGGGTGATGCTGAAGCAGGCAAGTATCCCGCTTGAGCTGACCCTCGAGGCGTCTGGCAACCGGAAGCCCCTGCCTTCTGTTCCGCAGGAAGGGGGGCTGCTTACGATTCAGCCCGACGGAGTGCGTCTACTGCCTTTGAGCGCCGAGCTGCTGAAAAAGCTGGAGGCTTCACCATGACACGCGCTCTCAGGCTCCGGTTGATAAAAAACGATGCGCACTTGAAACACCGATACCTGCCCTTGTTCCTGGTGTTGGGGCTCCTTCTGGCAAGCTGTCGCCTGCTGACACCTCCCGCTGAGAGCCGAGTGATCCAAGGGCAAGTGGTGGACCAGCTCGGACAAGGACTGGCTGGGCTCGAGGTGCAGGTGGAGGCCACACGCCACGCGCTCAAACATGTGGTGGTGACCAATCCGCAGGGCCACTTTGAGCTGAGTTACCTGCTGGACGGTCAGCAGCAACGGCAGCCGCTGCCGCCTCGAGCAACCCTACGCATCTCCGCGTGGAAGCTGGGTTTTGAGCCTCGTGAGCTGGAGGTGATCTATCCGGGAGGCCGTCTGATCTTAGAGCCGCTTCGACTGGAGCCAGAGCTTGAAGAGCTTTTTACCCAGCCGGAGCTGAACTCGGGGGCTCCACCCGTCGCGGAGCCCCTTCCGACCGGTCGCACAGGACGAGGAGAGTAGTCATGAGGCGTCATGAGCTCAACGGACGAGACGGGCAGGCACGTTGCGGCATATCCCTGCGACGCAAGCAGGGTGTCATGGTCCATTTGGGCTGGAGCCTCTGCTTTTTGTGCCTGACGGCCTGCTCATTTTGGGTGCAGCAGGGTGCAGACGCGATGCTGGAGGTGCAACCTCTCACGGCGGCACAAGTCCAGGTTCTTGCGACGTTTTTGGAGCCGCTTGACAACCCCGACGGAGCCTCATCGGAGGTGGCCACGTCCAGCCCTGCCGCTGAGAGGTCTTCCGCCGTCCCCCAGGCGGAAATGGGGCAAGGTTTGGTTGCGAAGAGCCCTCGAGAGGCGAGTCAGCACCATCCGGTTGTTTCAGAGTCGGCAGTTGCAGCGCCGGCTGTCGTTCTATCATCGCCGGAAATTCGAGCCCGTGCGGTCGAAAGCAGCCGATCGGTCGTAACTGAGCCGACAAGAGTGCTCACGCCAGCTCCACCTTCGGGGGCTGTAGCTGCTTCTGCGCCCCCTGCCAACGTCTCAAGTGGCACGTTGAGCAGTTCTCGTGCGACGCCGGAGGTGGCTCAACCTTCCACGCCTTCTAAGGGGAACACGACTCCAACAGAGCCTTCGCGTACCCGTGAGGCAGAAGGCTCCAAAACGACCACGATGGAGCGAGCCGGGAGTGCAGGGGCAGCTGTCGTCGCCAGCTTGCCTCCCGAGACAGCTCCGCGCCCTTCGACGCAGGGCTTGACCTGTTCGGTTCAGCAGGGAACACCCCTTTCGGAAGGGGAGCAGCTCCGTCTCAGCAGTCTGAGCCCTGATGCGGCAGGATACCTGGAGGCGCGGCGCTGTCTTGCCCGCCACCATCTGCTGAAAAAGGAAAGCGCTCGGGCAGTGCAGATCTTGGCGGAGGCGCTCCAAAAACACCCTCAAGCGCGCTACGACGCCCTCTTGTTGAGTGATCTGGCGGAGGCGGAGTACATGAGCCAGCAGCTCACCCAAGCCCTCGCCCATGCGGAGCAGGCGGAGCGGTATCTCAGCCGTATCAGCAGCGGTCTTCCCTGGCGTAACGAAGCGCGTGTGCTGGAGCTTCAAGCACGGATTTTGCGGAAGCAGTACGAAGTTTCCAGTGATATTGCTCTCTTAGAGCGTGCCATGTTGCGCTGGCGAGAGCTTCAGCGCCTGAGTGCGCCCCACGATGCGACCCTTGCGGCCCGGGCAGAGCAGGAGCTGGCCCGGCTGGAAATCCTGAAGAAGAGGAGCCCATGAGCTGGCACGGTCACATGCAACAAAAACGCAGTGCGCAGAGACGGTCGGCTGCCACGAGCCTGCTCTGGCTGCTCGTAAGCCTCTTGCTCGGCGCTGTCGAGGTGTTCTCAGCACTCCCCGCGCAGGCGCAGGTGGGAAAAGTGCTGCGCGTGGCAGAGGATCGGTTGCCGCGATCCTTTAATCCCCTCTTTGCCGAGACATTGGTGGAGCTGCGACTGACCAGCCTGCTCTCGGCAGGGCTCTATGCCGAAGATCGTTTTCAAAACCTGACCCCGGTACTGGCGGAGTCGTTAGTGCCGGATCCAGAAGTGCCCAACGCTTGGCGTTTGACCCTAAAGCCCCGTCAACGTTGGCATTCTCAGCAGCTTGTGACGTCAGAAGATGTCTTCTTGAGCATCAAGACCCTCCAGCGTTTGGGGGCCAGCTCCCCGCTTGGAGAAGCCGCACAGCTCATTCAACAGGTCGAGCCGCTTGGCCCGCTCTCCCTTCGGCTCACGTTTGTCAGACCCGTGCGAGAACCGGGGCGGCTGCTCACCTTTCCCATCTTGCCAGCGGGCGCACTAAAAGCTGCCCCGATGAGTCCGACCCATCCCTATCGAATGCGCCCCGTGGGAGCCGGGCCCTTTGCCCTCGACACGGTGGATACACGGGGAAACCTGAGCCTTTCTCGGCATGTCCCCTATTCACTGGGGATTCCAGAGCTGCCTGCGATCCAGCTTCTTGAGATCCGCGACAAGCAGATACAGCTTGAGTCCCTTCGTTTTGGCAACTTAGAAGTGGTGGTACGGGTGTTGCCTCGAGACCTACCCGATCTTGCACACCAGCGACGCTTGACCTTACGGCCCTACCAGACCAATGCCTGGTGGTATTTGGGCTTCAACCTCAACCGAGGGAGCTGGAAATCTCTGGCGATGCGCCAAGCCATTGCCATGTTGCTGGATGTAGACAAGCTCCTGGAACCCATCGGGGGAGGAGAGCGTATCTCCGGGCCCTTTGTGCCGTCCAGTCCCTACTATAACCATGCGCCCCAGGTCTCCCTTCAGCGTCACAATCCGGCGGAGGCCGTGCGCAAGTTGGCAGCACTCGGGTATGTACGCTCCTCACAAGGGCAATGGGAAAAAGATGGGCAACCTCTGACCTTACGTTTGGCGGTGGAGAAGGAACAACCGCTTGCCCGAGAAGTGGCGGTCAGTGTGGAAGGACAGCTCAAGCGCGCAGGTCTCGGGGTGGAAGTACGCTGGCTTGATCCTGCGGGCTGGCAGAGTCAGGTTGTGCAGGAAAAGAGCTTCGACTTAGCCCTCAGCCAGTGGTCCTTTGATCGCAACGAAGACATCTACGAGCAGTATCACAGCCGAGGGCGGCTCAATTATGGTGGATTTGCGCACGCGCAGGTGGATGCGTTGCTCGAGCGCGCCCGCGTGGAGGTGGATCCCAACGGTAGACGTCAAGCCAATCAGGAGGTGCATCGTTTGCTGGCCGAGCAGCTTCCAGCCGTTTTTTTGTGGACCCTCACCCAGTACGCCGCCTTTTCCAGCGAAGTTGAAGACGTCAGCATCGATCCGTTCACCTTCTACAGTCAAGTCCATCGATGGCGCCTGGGGGCCCGCGCAGAAAGAGGTCGGCGATGAAACACCTCGCGGGGGCCACTTCCGCCCTGAGTGCGGGCGCGTTAGCGCTTGCCGGATTGCTGTTGTTGCTGCTGGTCAGTCGTCCTGAGCTGCTGCCTCCCGTCGAGAGTCTGATATTGAGTGCGCAAGAGGGACGGCCTGTGGAAGAGCTGCTCTGGCCAGCCCTTTGGCACTCGGCTTCTCGGCTCTTTCCGGCCTTGCTGTTGCTGCTGTGGATGGGCTGGTGCTTGGCGCTGACCACTTCGCCGCTTGGGGAGCGGGTGCGCTCGCTGGTGTTGTGGAGCTCGCGCCTGCCCCTCTTTTTGCTGGGTTATATCTTGATCGTGGGGATAAACCGACTGACCGTGCTGCTATGGCCAGAAGCCTGGGACTACCCAGCCTTTTTTGCTCTGCCGCTTGGCAATGGAGGCCCCAGCTTGATCCGCTGGGCCCTGGAGGTGATGCTCTTGGTCCTGGCGGATGGCACTTTGGGCATGGTGGTCTCCCGTCTCCGGCTCCAAGTGGAGCGTCTTTCTCTCCAGCCCTTCGTGTTGGCGGTGGAGCTCAACGGAGGCTCCGGTTGGGGGGTGCTGCGTCAACATCTGCGTCGGCCCCTGACTTTATTAGCACTTGCCAGTTTTCCCCGACTGGTGGGCAGTGTGTTGGTCTTGGAAGTGCTTTTTGTCGAGCCGGGGGCCGGGCTGCTGCTGGTGCAGCGGCTGGAAGCACGGGATCTACCGGTTTTGCTGGGCTTGTTGGGGGGCTTGTTTGGACTGCTGCTCCTGCTCCAAGTCCTGCTTCAGCGTCTTGAGCCCCAAGAGGAGGTGTGGGCATGAGCACCGGGACACTCTTTCGACTCCGATTCTGGAGCTGTTGTGTCGGAGGCTTGCTGCTCCTGCTGGTGGCAGGCTTGGGTCTGCTGATGCCCTATGATCCAGGGCGCGACACAGAGCTGCTAAGGCGTTTCTGGTCGCCGGGTTGGGGTCCAGATGGCAGCTTTACCTTGTTGGGGCGTGATGCATTTGGTCGCGACTTGGCGCGGATGCTCGGTCAAGGGGTGCTGGCTTGGCTTGGGCCGGGTTTGTTGGCCGCGTTGCTGGCAGGTGGGGTGGGTTTGATACTGGCGTGGGCTGAACCGGAGGATTTACGCGGGCTTCCCGGAGAAGCCACCGTGGTGATGGCGCTCCAGACCCTCCCGCCACTGGCTTGGCTGATGCTGCTGGCCGTGGCCACTCAGCAAAACGTATGGATCTTTGGGGTGGGCGTGGGCGTGATGGAGGCACCGGGCATCGCGCAGCGACTGCGTCAACGATTCCGCCAGCTTCGCCAGCGAGAGGTCATTGCGGGTGCTCAGGGGCATTTTCTCTCACCTGCGTATGTGCAGCGGGAATATCGGATGCGCTTGGAGGGCCTGCCTGAGCTGGCACGGGCTATTCCAGAGCTGGTGGCCCAAGTGTTGTTGTTGGAGACAGCCCTCTCGTATTTAGGGGAGCTGGGAGCGCCTGAGCAGTCTGCGAGCTGGGGACGCATGCTGAAAGACCTGTCGCCGCTGCTGTTTCGAGCGGAGCCTGGGGCCGCGTTATGGGTTGCCTTCGTGCCTTTGGGAGCCCTGATGGTATCCCTGCTGATCCTCTATGGGCTGGGAGAAGGAGTCGCCGAACAGCTTCCGGGAGGTTCGCGGGCGAGGCGCACTGAAACACGGCAGTCTTCGTCCGGGACTTCTCAGGTGGGAACGGTGTCCATCACAGGAGGCTCGCGTGTTTTCACCTCCTGAACTGCCCGCGACAAGCCCACAGACGAAGCCGCCTTCGGTGGAGGTGGAGCGCCTGACTTTGGCTGCGGGGCCTCGGCTTCTCCTCCGAGACCTCAATCTACGGGTGGAGCACGGGCAGGCGGTGGCCATCTTGGGTGAGAGTGGTGCGGGAAAGTCGCTCTTGCTGCGAGCGGTGGCCGGGATCCTGCCGGGGGGCGTGCAGCCTGTGCAGGGTCAAATCCGACTGTCAGGTCAACTGCAGCCGCTTCAGGTGGGATTTCGTCCCCAACGGCGCCATGCCTCGGCTCTTGGCGCGGGATTTTTGAGCCCCGCCCGGTCAGAGGAAACACAATCCCGCGTGCGTCTGGGCTGGGTGGCACAACATGCCGCGCTGAGTTTTGATCCCCTTCGCACCGTGGGAGAACACTTGGCGGAGGCATTGGGGGCGGCTTCTGAGGGGCTCGGGAGCCCCCGTGGTGTTTCTCAGCAGGCTTGTCAGGAGTGGCTTGATCGGGTTGGACTTCCCAGCTCGGTGCTCCGGTCCTATGCCCACGAGCTGAGTGGTGGTATGGCGCGGCGGGCAGCTCTGGCGTGGGCGCTCGCGGGGGGCGCTTCGCTCATGCTGGCGGATGAGCCCTCCAATGGTGCCGATCCGATTCGCTTGAGGGAGATGCTCGAGCTGCTGCGCTTGATGGGGCAGCAGGGCTTAGCGTTGGTGGTGGTCACCCACGAAGCGCGTCTGGCCAGAGGACTCACGGAGGCTGTTTTTACCCTCGAGCAGGGTAGGCTCGTGCCGGGCATTTCTCAAGTGCGTCGGCTGAGACGGCGAGGGGAGGCAGCAGAACTGCTGCGGAACACGCCACCCCCACCGCCATTGCCCCTTCCTTCGCCGGTACTTGTGCCGTTTGCGACCGAAGCATCGGCCATTTTTGGCGCAAATGTTCTGCACAGAGCGACCGAGGGCCCTCCTCCCTGGCAGCGCGAGCTTGTATCTCCAGAGCCCACCTTGCCAGGAGGCTCGACGTCCCGAATGCCCAGCTTACCGGTGCTGCGGGTACAAGGGCTCACCCACTTCATGCCTGGACGACAAGAACCGATCCTGAAGCAGCTCAACTGGCAGCTCCATCGACGTGAGCGGGTGGGCGTGGCGGGGTTGAGTGGGTGTGGTAAGTCCACCTTGCTCCGCTTAGTGGCGGGACTACTGCCCCTGCAACAGGGGCGGATGACGAGACTGACCTCCTCTCCTCTGCGCTGTCAGGTGGTCTTGCAAGAGCCGGGAGCGGCCCTCCATCCTCGCCTGACGGTGCAACAAGCCTTGCAGGAAACCTTACGCACTCACCAGCCGCAGCTTCGGTGGGAAGAGCAACAGGAGCGTCTCGAGGTGGCGCTGGGACAGACGCACCTACGTGCGCGCGCCCACGCGCTGGCCCATGAGCTCTCCGGTGGGGAGCTGAGACGGCTCGGACTCATCCGGGCGCTGCTGGCTCAGCCCGACCTTTTGTTACTCGACGAACCCACCAATGGACTGGACCCCGGTCATCAGCGGCGACTGCTCAACTTGATCGACGACTGGTTGCCTTCGGAGAGCTGTATGGTGCTGATTTCCCACGACTTTGAGCTTCTGATGGCCACCTGCTCCCGGCTGGATATCTTGCATGAGGGAGACTGGGCAGAGTCGCTGGTGGTGCGACCCGGTCAGGTGCTTCAACCTCAGACCCATATCACGCGGCAGCTCTTGGCGGCGTGGGAGGCACTTTCCCCATGAAATATGTGCTGAAATGGTGCCTGAGTGGGCTGCTATGGTGCTTGCTTGTCACTCATCCTGCGTTGGCGGAGGGAACGGGTGCAGGCGATAAGGGCTCGCCGGGGGAGCTGTCCCTTCACGAGGTCCAACGTCTGATGGAGCGGGGCTGGTGGAAGGAGGCAATGGAGCGACTCAACCTGTTGGAACAGACACAGACCCCGACGCTGATGTGGATGCTCATGCGAGCGGAGACCTGTTATCAGCTTCTGGACATTCGCTGCACCGAAGACGCCCTCTCCCGAGGGATGTCCCTGGCGTCCGCCGAGGAGCTCACTCGCTTACAGTCCATTCGTGCCTTCGTGCGTGAGCAGGTGGGAAGGGTGCTGATTCAGGTGGAAGATGCGTCTCGTCTTCGGCTCCGCGTGGAGACTCAGCCTCTGGAGCGAGCCCAGCAGCGACTGCTGGAGCAGACCCGTGCCACCCTGGAGCAGCTCCCGAAGAGCCCGACTTTGCCTCCATCGATGAGGTGGCTGGCGTCTTCTACCGAAGAGCCCATGCCTTCGACGTGGAAACCAGGGGCCACTGAACCTGCACTGCTGGAAATATATCTGCCACCGGGGGACTATCGCCTTCAGGAGCGGCCCCTTCAGGTCCAGGCAGGGGAGACGGTACGCTTCAGCACGGTGCAGGAGGACGAACCTCATTCGGTGCAACGTGGCTGGATGTTTGATCTGCGTACTGAGTTCTTGTCTGGTTGGAAGACGCCGGTGCTTCAAGGGGAGGTGTCGGGCTTAGAGCCGGGCTGGGTACCGCTGGTGGCCCCTGGTTTTGTCTTACGTCAGTCCCGTCCAAGCTGGAGTGCGGAGCTGCGGCTGGGGCTGGTACTGACGCCAGTCTCACAAGCGTATGCGGAAGTGATCGGGGGAGGCGTGGTTCAGCCAGGGCCCGGTCTCCAGCTTCGCCTTCAGCCGGAGCTGAAACGTTTGCGTTGGCAATTTCGCGAGCAAGCCCTCTCACTCCACCCTGTCGTGGAGCTGGGGGGTTATTGGCTTCCGGGGCAAGTGCAGCACTGTGAGGCGGTCCAGAACTCAGAGCGGGTTGAAGGCGTGTGTTATTTCAGCATGGGTATACTGACTGCTCGCCTGGGATTGCAGCTCGTGCTGACGCATCAAGCCTGGCGGCTTCAGCTTCAGGGTCTGACGGGCGTGGGATATCTCCAGCCCTTCATAGAGCAAGAGCCGGGAGGTGCGTCTTACAACTTGGTGGAGCTGGTGCCGATGCAGCCCGCTGTGGGCTTTGGGGTGGGGCTGGGGCGTTCTTTCTAAACCCCATGATGTGCTGCTAAACCCCATGACAATCCTCTGACCCCGCTTCTGTGAGTCGATTGGGAGAAGCGCACCATGACGAGGCGCAAAATGTTCAAGTTCAGACATGCAAGCAGCGTTGGTTGGCACCTCACTGCATGGAAGTTCTTATCCGTGTTGTTGCTGAGTGTTAGCCTCTTGCCTTCATCGTTGCAAGCGGGAGAGAGTCGAGCCAAGCGCCTGAGTGGGGTGGAGCGTGGCCACTGTAGTCTCCCCCGGCTTAGTCCAGATGGTCAACAGGTGGCCTATGAGCGTCGTGAGGAGAACAACCGCAGCCGTCGTATCTACCTCTACACCGTGGCCACAGGGATGGAGCAGCCACTGCCGCTCTTTGAGGGTAGCTCCGCCTTACTGTCCCGCTTCAACCAAAACATGCTGTCGGTGATGCGGGATTTTGTGTGGAATCCCCGAGTAAACTTCCAGTCCAGCGTGCCCTATGTGGTGGCCGGCTCGCGAGAGGAGCGACAGACGGTGCTGTATCTCGGCCAGTCCGGACGACTCACCCAGGACGATGCCACCGAAGGACATCCCACATGGTCTCCCGATGGAAGTCGGCTGGTGTACGTCTCCAGCATCACCGGAGAAGGAGATCTGTACCTGCTGGAGCTCGGGAAGGTGCCTCGACTTCCACGTCGGCTTACACAGACGGCGCACGAGTCTGAGCTCTTTCCTACCTTTGCCCCTCAGGGCCAGCAGCTCGCCTTTGTGCGCAGTGGTGCGCAGGGCACACGGCTGATGTTACTGGAGCAAGTTGGTCTTCCGACGCAACGGGAGCGGATCCTTGTGCCCTCCGCGGCCACCGCCACCCGCCCGGCCTTTTCTCCCGATGGGCAATGGTTGGCCTACTTCTCAAATGCGCGCCAGGCGGACCAGTTTGATCTGATGCTCTTGCCTCTAAAAGACCAGGGGGCAGCGCCACGCATGCTGCTCCAAAATGTGTTACTCCCCGAGCGGAGAGGGCCTGCTTGGACACCCGACAGTCAAGGGCTGGTGGTGGTGCGTAATCTTCCAGCACAACGGGATCCGATGGTGTGGGTGAGTCGGGCAAAAGGGCAGGTGATCGAGCTGGAGCTCGGCGCTCAGCAGCCTCAAGATCCCGAGGTTGGACTACATGAAGGGCGGCCTCAACTTTACTTCTGTGCGCTGGGCTTTGAAGGGGAGGCGCTACGCTGGAAGGGGCTGTATGGAATGCCACTCCCAAACTTTTAGACGGCTATGTGGCGGCGCTCGGTTTGGCGTTGATGTCGCAGGCACTGGAGCTCGGGTCTTAAAATGAGTCAAATGAGTCTCGCGGGCTTGGCAGGACAAGAAAAAAATGGAACAGGTGCCTGGACGAGGGGAAAGGTGGCTGGACTCTTGGAGGGGGTTACGTGTTCAAGCCCCGTGGTTACCCCACGGACTTTTCGAGGATCAACACGGACTCTGAATGTGACCTAATCGCAGCGGCCACCGCGTTATTGCGGGTCTTTTTGGCCAGATAGAGCGCATCGTCGGCGATGTGGAAGAGCTCTTCGTGAGAGCTACAGGGCTGTTCTGGGAATGAAGCCACACCCAAGCTGACCGTGATGTGGAACTGACCTTGTTCGCCAAAGGCCGTGCCTTCGATCTCCGCTCGAAATGCCTGAGCTTGGGCCAGTGCCGCTTCTTGATCGTAGTCAGGCAGCAGCACTGTAAACTCTTCGCCACCGTAGCGGGCGACGTGCCCCAGATCTTTGAACCAATGCTGTAGACACTGGGCGACCGAGCGCAGCACCTGATCACCTCCGGCATGGCCGAAGTCGGAGTTAAACTTCTTGAAGTGGTCGATGTCGAGCATGATACAGGCCAGTGCTCGGTTCTGCTCTTGGGCCACACCAAAAGCGGCTTTGGCCGTTTCTTCCAAGAAGCGCCGGTTGGCCACACCGGTGAGACCGTCGGTGCGTGACATCAGCTCAAGCTGATTGGCCACCACCTTCAGCTCCGCATATGCATGCTCGAGCTTCTTCTTCGAGAGCTCTTTTTCGACATGCACTCGGATGCGCGACTTGAGCTGCTCCGAGTTGAAGGGTTTATACAGATAGTCGTTAGGTGCCAGCTCGTTGAGCTGCGAATCCAGCCCATCTGTAAACGACCGCTCGTTGGCCGTCACCATGATGATGGGGATCTCTCGTGTGCGAGGATTGCTTTTCAGCGCGCGGCAGAGGTCAAAGCCTGCGGATTTTGCACCACCCATCTCTCGGTCGGTCATAATGATGTCTGGGAGGTGTGTGAGCGCCAGTGCTTCGCCGTCAAACCGGTTTTCTGCGGCTAAGATGTTGTAATCCTTATAGAGCAGACCCTTCAGCAGCTTGAGCATCATCGGCTCATCGTCTACGATCAGAATGGTGGGGTTGCCCGCCACAACCGGAACGCCCGAGCTCTCCTCCAAGATGGTGAACTCTTTGAGTGCTGCCACATTGATGCTCGAGGCATTGGACAGCATCTCACCCAGCGGACGTTGGCCTGTGGTGGCATCACGCCGCCGCTCGAAGGCCATGTGCTCGGTGGACTGAGGCACAGGGATGCTCTTTCGCCGGTTGGCATACTGCTCATTTTTGGCCCCATCCCCTTCCATCAGGGAGATGATGAAGGCGGTGCCTTGACCTTCTTTACTCTCGACCTTCACGGTGCCGTGGTGGAGTGTCTCGATGTACGCCTTCACGATAGAGAGACCTAAGCCTGCACTGCCGTACCCGCGTGAGACCTGAGTGCCCACGGTTGAGAAGCGCTCGAAGAGCTGCGAGAGCCGATCCGAAGGAATACCTGGTCCTGTATCTTCCACTTTGATCCAAACTTGGCCCCCTTCGTAGCCGGTGGAGACCGTGATGGTTCCACCCGAGGGGGTAAATTTAAAGGCGTTGGAGAGCAGGTTGAGCAGCGCTCCTTCGATCTTTTCTTCGTTGACAGTACACGGTGGCAAGACTTCGGCCAGCTTCATCACCAGCTTGAGCTTTTGGCCAGAGGCTCCAGCCTCCACCATCGAGGTGGTGCGCCGCACCAAGACGTTGATATCCCGAGACTCATAGGGAATGAAGACCCTGCCTTCGTCGATCTTGCTGAGATCCAGCAGATCATTGACCAGTTTGAGCATGCGCAGCGCATTGGCCTTCATGTCGCGGATCCACGAGCGGTAATCCCGCAACGGCATGTCGCCGGGTTCGTTCAGCAGGTGCTCGATGGAGGGTATCAAAAAAGTCAGGGGATTGCGTAGCTCATGGTTGATGTTGGAGAAAAAGCGCAGCTTCACCCGTTCGAGCTCCTTTTGCTCTTGGAGCTGGCGCTTCATGTTGGCATTCTCTTCCTTGAGCTTAAGCTCGGTCTCAAGGTAGGTATTATGCTTTTCCAACTTCTTATTTTTGATCTGAACCTCTTCGTAGAGGCGCTCCCGTTCTGCCTTTTCTTGTCCGAGGGCTTCGAGGTTGGCCTGAAGCTGTGAGTTGAGATCATGGTTGACTTGGTTGGCGGTCTCAAGCTCTGCCACCCGACGGAAGAGCTGCTGGTTGGCGTTGTGCAGCTTCTCAAGGTTGCCCTGCACGTCGAGGTTGGCCTTGCGCCATCCGTCTTCTTTTTCGCGGGAGCTTAGGTTTACGATTCGGTAACTTCGGACAAAGTGGCTCAGGGCAGCGGTCAGGGTACCCACCACGAGGGCTTCGACCAGCACCACCCAATGGCGCAGCTCTGGCACAAACAGGGCAGGAAAGAGGACGGCCACCATGCCTACCACGAAGAGCAGGGCGGGCATCTTCATGGATGGATTGTAGACGTTCCAAGTAAAGACATAGTGATAAGACCGAATGCCATTACGTTCGATCACTTCCGTTTTGGTGGTCGCTTCTGGCAAGCCTACCAGCCGAGGAACAGAGGCATATTGACCGGCGCGGAGGTCGCTGACCAGCTCAGAATCGTTAAACTCAGGCGCTTTGGGCTCGTAGAGCAGGGTCAGAGAAGTACTGTCCTGTTCGATGACCTTAAAGTTACCCACCAAGTTATAATGTGGTCCCAGCTCCACGAGTTTTTTGTAGAGGGAGGGCACACTGTACATCTCGGCGAGCAAACTATAGGCGACTCCGATGATCTTGGGATCGATGGTATATGCCCCGGCATTAAACGCAAAGCGGGGATCGCCAGAACGGGTGACGGCACATTTGAGGAGCCGCTCGAGATACGCCAGTGAGACATAGTTGGCATCGTCTTTGAGATACTCACGCGGTAAACCCGTTTCTTGAAGCAGACTTTCAAGCGAGGCTGCGCCGTACTGCTCTTCAAAATAGACCGCAATACTTCGCACTATGCGCGTACTCAGCTCCGGGCGGATGAGTGCCAGATACTCCGGCTCGTGCGGGGACGGTGCCTGAGGTCTGTCGTTGAGATCAGACATAGTCGGAATCCTTATGTGAAGTCATGGCGTGATTATTTGCTCACAGGATCGAGCCGCGCTAATCCCTCTTCTCACCTGAGTGCCAGCCTAACATACATTCCCTCAAGCGTGAAGCTAAAGCCACGGGCGCACGCTGCGCGACCCTCATGATGTTCAACGCTCTGAACGCTGGAATATTCGTCCGCTGTATGCAGAATGTATTCCATTGTGATTAAAATTCCGCCCAAAACGGGGTGTTCAGGTGGTCAGCCGCCGATAGATCCCCGGGAGCCGAAACGGCAAGGCGGAGACCTGATCAATGATGGTGAACTGCACCTGCGAATACATATGACTCAAATAGCGTTGCGCTTGTCGATCCACCGTAATACAGAAAGGATGAACTTGTAACCGTTGCGCTTCACGCAATGCCATCCGTGTATCCTCCTGCGCATAACGCTCAAAGTACTGACGACATCCACAGTCCAGCGGACGTCCATCGGAGAGCAGGATCAGCAGGCGAACACGCGCAGGCCACGCCACCAGCTTGCTCACCGCGTGACGAATGGCGGCGCCATCTCGATTCTCCAGCCGTCCGGACATGCCTGAGATACGACGCTGCACCAGCTCGCCATAAGGCTCCTGAAAATCCTTGGCCACATAAAACGAGACCCGCCCTCGACCGTAGCCTGAAAAGCCATAAATGGCATAGGCATCGCCCAGTGACTCCAGTGCTTCGGCCATCAGCAGCAAGCTCTCCTTTTCGGTGTCGAGGATCGAACGTCCGTTGGCATGGATCACCTGCTGAGTGGAGCTCGACATGTCCACCAGAAAGGCAACCGCCACATCCCGCGCCTGCTTCTGTCGCTGAATGTATAGGCGCTCGTCGGGAGGACGGTGCCCCTTCCGTTCGATGATGGCCTCGACCGCCGCTTCGATGTCCACTTCGTCTCCCTCGAGTCGCCGACGTAACTTGACAAACTCCTCGCGCCGAATACGCTGAAACTGCCGACGAAGCTGCTTGATTACAGCTCCATGTGTTGCCAAAGTCTCTTGGGCAAACGCTGCCGAATGTTCCGGCAGCCGCTCCTCGATCACCTGACACCACCGATCCTTATAGTCGTCAATATGACAGTCCCACTCCGGATAAAAGAGCTGGCCCTGCTCGGTGGACACCTGCTTCAGTGCCGTGGCCCGTGGCCCTTCAAGCGAGCGACCCTCTTGTGGTACAGGATTCGATTCGAGGCCCAGCTCCTCAACCAGCGCCGGTGATGTCTCACCCTCAGAAGGTGGTGTGCTATTCAGGTCTCGCTGGAGTGTTCCCGAAGCCTCCTCCAGGGCCCGTGCTGCCTCCTCCTGAAGTTCTTCCGCCAGCTCCAGCCAGAGCTGCCCGTGATGGGGGAGCGGCTCATACAGAGGCGCATCTTGGCTGCTTGCGCCCGGTCGGCCTTGTCGCTCGCCTGCATCGGGTGTGCGCGCGGGGCCACCGGGTGAGGAGGCTTGACCTCCCGGCATATCCTCCGCATCGGGTTGCTCCTGATCCGTCTTTTCATCCGGCATGTCAGGAGGCTGCGGTTGCTCGTGGCCGTCCTCGGGCGGCTTGGGAGGATCCGGGGGCACCCATGCAAGCTGCTGGAGCGCCTTAAGCGCCTGCTCCGTCTGCGCCAGACTGTCCTCTACCGTCGCCTCTCGTCGCGCCAGCGATTCCGCCAGCGGTAGCAGCGCGTTTAAAGGCTCTCTCAACGACGGCGGTAATAAGTTGTCTGACAGGGGCCTGCCCCACAGTCTCCACGAGAGCGCCTCAAGCAAAGCCGGAAACTTTTCCAGCTCCGCCGGAGATGGCCGGGTGCTCAGCCCATCGCGTGTCAGACGCTCCAGATCACTTCTCAGACCCGGATACTCCAGCCGGACCCGCTGCTCTACGCGGTGGGTCTCCAGAAGGCTGAAGAGCGCACGGGAGAGCTCGGGTGCCGGAAGTCGCTCCAGACGTTCTCGCAAGCGACGCGCACCTTGCAGACCTTCCATCCCTTTTTGCTCCGGTGAGGCCGAGGGAGGGGCCTCGGAGCCGGTGGGGAGGCGGAAGGTGCCAAACTCGATACGACCGGCTTCAATGGCGGTCATGGCCTTGTAGAGCCGGAAGTTGTCCTCCTGATTGCCAAAGCTGGTGGCGGAGGTCGGCAAATAGATGGTCCTGCCATCGGTGAACGCGCTGAGCTGCTGTCCCCCGCGTGATGGGCTGAAGGATTCCGCACGGCTTTTGTCGGGCAGCTCATCCAGCCCTCGCACCCGCACGTCGGGGCCTCCGTGGGCCTGCGCATACAGTTGCAGGGTTCGGCGCACACTGCTCAGGGCCAAACTCTGTCTCAGCGCCTCTACTTCGGCATTCGCGTGACGGGACTCAAGCCTGAAAAACGAGGTGGCTTTGTCGGGACGCTCACGCCACATCACAAAGCCGGCCTGCATAAAAGCGTCGAGGGCATCGTCCTTGAGCCCTTCCAACAGGGCTGGAAGATGCTCCGCCAGCACCAGGGAGAGGTGGGGATCGATATACGCGCCCCGCAGCACCCGCACCAAGTAACGCCGATGCTGCTCCGCGCTGACCTTCTCGAGCTGATCGCTCAGGGTGCGGGCAAACATGGGTCCGATGTCGGGCTCCTGAGCCAACACAGCCGCCAATGCAGCTTGAAAATAGAGCAGCACTTGAGGATCGCGATGGCGTAACAGCGAGGGAAGCAGGGTTGCCACCGTCTGGGTGGTGGGCAAGCTCCGCGAGAGCAGCTCGGTCATCATACCTGCGGCTTCGCTCAGGTTGGAGCCTCGAAAATCACGGGCCAGCTCCACCAGGCGCTGTGGCAGACCTTCTTGGGTGGCCGCCTCGGTGCTGAGCTTCTCCCGGAGCTCCTGAGACCAACGTTTGACCCGCTCCAGCCGAGGATTGACCTGCTGCTCGAGGGCTTGCGAGAGACGCGCACGCAGGCCAAACAAACGGGAATTCTTTGAATCCGTCATGGGGTGCTCCGAGGGCCGCACGGGGTGCAGCAACGAAAATGAGGCGGGGAAACTATAAATGCTTGATGTATCGTCGCTTAGGGACTGACGTAAAAGTCTCGAACGATTTCCGAGATGCTGCGCAGGAGGTCGGGATCGTCGGTCAGCGGGCGCGCCAAGGCCGACATGCAGGCTACTTGAGGCGCTAAACCCCCTCGCATCAGCCGCGCGGCGTACACCAAGAGGCGAGTGCTGACCCCTTCCTCGAGCCCATGTGCGGTGAGGTTGCGGATGCGCGTGCCCATACGCACGAGGGTGCCTGCACTCTCTTCGTCGATGCCTGACTCTTTGATTACGATCTCTTTTTCGACCGCTTCGACGGGGTAGTTGAACTCCAGCGCCAGAAAACGTTGTCGGGTACTCTGCTTGAGCTCCTTGATCACACTTTGGTATCCCGGATTGTAGCTGATCACCAGCATGAACTCAGGCGCGGCTTTGAGCACCACACCGAGTTTTTCGATGGGCAGGATCCGGCGGTCGTCGGTGAGAGGATGGATCACCACCACCGTATCTTTACGCGCTTCCACCACCTCATCCAGGTAACAGATGGCACCTTGTCTGACGGCGGAGGTCAGCGGCCCATCCACCCACACCGTCTGATCGTCGCGAAAGAGATATCGTCCCACCAAGTCGCTGGCGGTGAGATCCTCGTGGCAGGCCACCGTGATCAAAGGGCGGCCCAGTCGATGAGCCATGTGCTCCACGAACCGGGTTTTGCCGCAACCTGTCGGACCCTTGAGCAGCACCGGCATTTGAGCCTGCCATGCTTGCTGAAAGAGCTGACATTCATCCGCCACAGCACGATAAAATGGAGTTTCTAGCCCCGAAACTGCATGCGTAATTTGCTCTGACATCTGCTTGACACCACCGATCAAAGAGGAAGGTTAAACGGAGTGCGTGGGCGTTTTGGCAGGACGCAGACACGTTAAGTCTGGTCTTAAAAGACGCTCTAGGCATGGTACGAAGCGATAGGTGCCCTGTCAAGCACACCGACTGCGCGGCGCTTGTCGCTCAGGGCGCTGTGGGGGATTTCCGCCGTAAAACACTCGTAAACCGGCGGCGAAGCATGAGCGAGATGCCCATCAACGCACACGTCAGCGCACCCAGAGAAGGTCTCACCGCCGATTGGGGTTGCGTGCAGTTACAGCCCTCCCCATAGCTGAGGCCGTCGGCGGGTGTGCCCTCACCTCCATCAGAGCCATCGGAGCCATCGGAACCATCCGAGCCGTCAGAGCCATCGGAACCATCGGAGCCGTCGGAGCCGTCGGAGCCGTCGGAGCCATCCGAGCCATCTCCACCGGGGGAGGGCTCAGGCGTCGCGCCATCGATCAGGCCATCGCAGTCGTTGTCCAGACCATCTTCGAGCTCTTCTGCACCGGGATGCACCAGGGGATCGGCGTCATTACAGTCACCATCGGTGGAGGTGTAACCGTCTCCATCCATGTCCACAAAGCTGGGATAGTCTGGGCCACCGTAAGCCCCCATGTCATTGCGGGTCTGATCTTGATCGTTGTACTCCGGCTGAGGATTGCCTGCGTCGATGGCAGGACTTTCTGCTTGAAGGTGAAGATCGTCGTTGGTGGGATCTCCATCGTCGCTCAGCTCGACAAAGAGAGGGTCTCCTGAGATGTCGGTCGAAGCCGCTTCACATCGACCTCCATAGTCGCCGGTGCCATCCGTGAAGCCTTGATTGCCATACAAGAGATTGTACGCCACTGTTGGCTGACTCGAGCCTTCACAGTGGATCCCATACCCATCATTAAAGGCGACGATGTTATTGTCGATGGCAGCATATGAACGATCAACACAATGAATGCCAGCGGCGCTGCTGGTCACGATAGTATTGTTGAAGATATGGGGTGAGACATCCCCACTGGAGCCTCCCTTCAGACGGATACCTTCGCCATTGTCTTGGAAGATGTTGTGCAAGATCGAAGGATAAGCCCGGTCGTTGAGCTCCAGCGCGGCTCCGGTCTGGAGGTGAAACTGATTGAAGGCCACCAGCGGGGAACCATTGGAGACCACCAGCCCCGCAAAATTACCACTGAAGAGGTTGTGTTGCACATTGGGTTGCGCGCCTGCATAGGCATAGATGCCCGCAGTACTCGCATTGAGAATGCTGTTATAGGTGACAAATGCAGGCGCACCTTCAAGCAAGATGCCATAACTCTGTTGCCCATCAAAGGTGCTGGTGGTGAGGGTGGGAGCGGCACCGGGCTGACAGAGGATGCCCACATCTCCGCCACTGAAGGTTGAATCACTGACCGTCGGAAAACAGCCAGAACCTACCTCTAAAGCGGCATTGGTGAAGTCCTCAAAGGTGGTGATATGCACCACGGCATCGGAGCTGTCACGCAAACGGATCCCAATCCATCCGCTCCGAAATGAGCAGCTTTCAATCAGTGGATCGGAGCCTGCGGTAGCATCGACGGCAATGGAGCTGCCCGCTTCAAGCAGCAGGTTGCGTAAGGTTGGAGAGGAGCCATCCAGCAGCAAGAGAGGGGCAGCGCTGGAGCCGCCTTTGAGCTGGAGGCTCTCCAGGGTCAGATCGTAGACGCCATCGAAGCTAAAAAGAGGTGTTTCTCCCGGATTCTCGACAATGACCGGCTCCCCGGAGCGGGTATCTCCAGCCAGAGACACACCCGAGCGCATGCTCAAGGATTCTGCGTAAGTACCCGGTGCAATGAGGATTTTGTCTCCATAGTGTGAGGCGTCGAGTGCGGCTCGAATGCTGGGGTAATCTTGAGGCACCCGCAGCGTTCCTGCGTTTGCCGAAGGGAGGGGAAGGCTCAGAAGACCCACCCCAAAAGATATATACAATACGTTTGGTTTCACCGCTTTCCTCCGCCACGTCAAGGGCGTACCGTTTCCGCGTTGCTCGCTCCGCGCGCCTGCCGTCAGCTTATGTTAATCCGACCCTGGGACCAAAAAGCCTTTGAGAACGGCCTGCTGGAAAATCCATCCAGGCCATAATCGGTTTCAGAAGACAATTCCTGTAGTATCCAATTTTTAATCAGATCGGTCTACCTGGAAAATACCTCTAAGTATATCGCTCTCTTATGCCGTTTACAAGGCGTCCCCCGAATGGTTCATGCGGTGGCCCTGGGGTAATGGCGCACCCATGATTAAAATACGATATCACCCTTCACGGGTGGAGGATTGGCTATGAATACCAAAAAGCGCATTAAGAAATCCATGATCTTCGGCTACACGGCCCTGGCAGGTGCCCTGCTGATCAGCGGCACGGCTCAGTCGGGACTGCCCAGCGTCTTTGACCTGGGGGATGCCACGGCCTCCTTTTACGGAGAGGCGGAGCTGGATCAATCCGGCATTAATGTCACCGGTGTGGGGGATGTCAATGGCGACGGTTTTGAAGACGTGCTGGTGGCTGCTCCCGGTGCCAACAGTCAAGCGGGCAAGGTCTATCTGATCTTTGGCCGCAGCGCGGGTTTACAGCCCTTGACCAGCCTCGCCAATGCTGATGTGACGTTCACCGGAGAAAAAAGCAGTGACCAAGCTGGATTTGGGATTGCCTCCGCAGGCGATTTTAACCGCGATGGCTTGGGCGATATTGCGATCTCGGCACCTTATAACGCCAGCAAGGGTTATGGTACGGGCAAAGTCTACATCGTCTATGGTCGGCGAAGCGGCTGGACCAGTCAGATGCCGCTGGCCAACGCAGACGTCTCCTTTTTGGGAGAAGCGTCGATGGGACTGGCGGGCTTTTCGATGGCCAGCTTGGGAGACATCAACAAAGATGGATATCCCGATCTGGGCATTGGAGCCCACGGCATGAACAGCTCAGCGGGAAAGGTCTACGTGATCTTGGGAGCGGCCAGCTCCACCTTCAGCCGCAACATGGAGCTCAAGGGGCGTCCTTCGTTTAAGGGAGAAGCCTCCAACAACTTTGCGGGGTTCTCCATCGCCGAAGCGGGAGACATCAACAAGGATGGATATGCTGATTTCCTGATTGGTGCTTATGGAAATAGCCAGAAGGCCAGTCGGGCTGGCAAGGTCTATGTCATGCTGGGTCGTAGCGGAAGCTGGACTGCGGATGCCCTTCTCTCTCAGGTCTCTTCGTATTATCTCGGTCAGACCGCAAAAGATTATGTGGGCTATTCGGTGGCAGGTGCAGGTGACCTTGACTCCGATGGGCGCTCTGACTTCCTCATTGGAGCACCGGGACGCGATGATGCCGGTGATGCCTCCGGGATGGTGGGTGTTGTCTATGGACGCACCGGCACCTTCTCGGGGTATGACATGAGCCAAGTGAATGCCCGCATCATTGGACAGCGTACGGGTGATAACTTGGGAGCGCGTGTGGCCGCCTTGGGTGATATTGATCGAGATCGTTATGGGGACTTCTTGGTCTCTGCTCACTACAGCGATCTGGGCAGTCAGGACGCAGGGGCTGCTTATTTGATTCGGGGTGGAGCCACCCGGATGTCGGGCACGCTCTCTTCGGGCGCTGCTGCCACCATCTTTGTGGGTGAGCTGGCACTGGATCAAGCGGGCTGGGGTATGGCAGGGGTGGGAGACATCGACAATGATGGCTTCCGTGACATTGCCATCAGTGCGTATGGCAGTGATATCAATGGTGCTGCCAGCGGCATTACCTATCTGATCTCCACCGGTGAGATGGTGGATGCAGACGGCGATGGTTTCTCTGAAGCTCAAGGAGACTGTGACGATGCCGACGCCAATGTCCATCCGGGAGCCTACGACATCCCGGGGGACGGTGTGGATCAGGACTGCAACGGCTCTGATAGCCAGTTTGGTTCATTGATGTTCCGCAATCGGTGAGCAATCACCTCCCACACAGCACACCGACCCGGAGGACTCAACCCCTCCGGGTTTTTTGTGCCTGATGCTTGAAATCCCTTCAACGGAGCAGACTGCTCCGGCTGCGGATCGAGCGCGTGTGGGTGCGAGCGCGTGTGTGTGCGAGCGCGTGGGTGTATGCGAGCGTGCCAGTAAGCTGAAGTCTGACTCTCACTCCGGCCCCCGCGACAGCGTTGCCAGTCTGAAGCGGCGATGCTAACCTTTCCCATCGGACACGACACCACTCACCCTCGGAGACACACCCTCATGTATGCCTTCGGACTGCCTGAACGTCGCTATCTTGCCCATGATGGGACTTCTTTGGCCTATTGGATCAGCCGACCACCCCCTGAGACCGACACCGGATATACGGTTGTGTTGGCCAATGGCATTGGCATCGCGCGTGCGGTCTGGCGTGATTTTGTGCAGGCTCTTCGGTCACGATTTACCCTGGTTTTTTGGGACTATCGCTGCTTCTATCGCTCAGAGATCCCCGCGGATCTGCGCCATCTGACCCTCGAAGATCATGCGCGTGACATTGCAGGCATTCTCGAGCAAGAATCTCTCCAGCGGGTGATCATGGTGGGCTGGAGTATGGGCGTTCAGGTCAGTGTGGAATCGTGGCGGTTTGCCAGTCATCGTCAGGTGGGCTTTGTGCTGATGAACGGGACACCGGGTGAGACCCTTGACACAGCCTTTTATCTGCCGGGCCTGCGGCTGTGGGTACCACCACTGAGCCGGTATCTCTCCCGGCGGCATCCGGAGCGTCTGCGAGGGGTGTTCTCGCGGGTGTTTCGGAAAGAGCTGACCCTGCTCATGCGTTCGACCCGTGCTGTGACCTCCGACGTAGACATGCCCATGCTGGAGCAGCTCTTGGAGGAGTATGCATCCGTTGATTTTGGGGTCTATTTCCTGATCCTCTCGTCGCTGGGGCTGCATCGGCCCACCCATTTGGAGCACATTCAGGTGCCTGCCTTGGTGTTGGTGGGGGCGAGCGATATGTTTACTCCACCCGTGGCCGGTCGAAAGCTGGCGCGGCGACTTCCGAAGGCGGAGCTTGTTCAACATCCGCGTGGGAGTCATTATATGCTCATCGAATATCCACACGACTTGCTGGCTCAGCTTGAAGCATTTATCGCTCAGCGCGTCATGAATCTTTGAGGAGAGGGTTTACATCCGTCTCGATGTTCCTAGTATATCCTCAGCATTCAATGAATTCTGAATCCTCAAGGGAGGCTCTTGTGAGCGCATCAACGCTTCCGAAAACGGTTCAATCGATGTGGCATTTTTTGAAGGGGCGGCGAGCCGCGCTGGTGCTGCTGACCAGCTTGGTTTTGTGCTCTGCTGGGACGCTTACCGCTCAAACGGCCCCTCGTTTTGTTGAAGACGAGGAGAGTAACGCCGATTTGGTAGGTAAAAAGGCGCCTGATTTTACCCTTCAGACCCTGGGGGGCGAAAAAGTGACCCTCTCGAAGCTCAAAGGGAAGGTGGTCTTGGTGGATTTTTGGGCTTCTTGGTGTGGACCGTGCCGCAAAAGTATGCCGCATCTTGAAGAAACGTGGCAAAAGTATAAGGACAAGGGGCTGGTGGTGGTGGGCATCAACGTGGACAAAGAGCCGGAAAAAGCCCGTGCTTTTTTGGGAAAGCTGAGTGCGACCACCAAGATAAGTTATGCGACGGCCTTAGATCCAAACGCGCGGGTGCTGGGCGCCTACCAAGTGATGCAGATGCCCACCGCCGTATTGATTGGGCGGGATGGGCTGGTCAAGGAGCGCATTGTGGGCTTCTCGGAAGAGATCGGTGCCAAGACCACCACTCAGATCGAGGCCCTGCTCAAAGCCAAGTGAGCTTGGATCGTAGAGAAATCCCGAAAGCCCCTTGTTTTTGAGCATCTCTGTGCATGTGTACCTCTGAGGCGTAAATTTCAGGAGCAACTTCATGGCCAAGCAGAAAGATGGCAAAGAGGGAAATTTGCCTCCCCAAATCCATCCCGAGGCAGCGTTTGACAATACCACCCGGGATATGTCGGCCCCGACCTTTGATGTCCAAACGCGAGCATTGCCCTCCGAGCGAGCGGGCCTTAAGACGGCGGCACAGCTCCTGCTGACCGCAGGTTTGGGTGTCGCTGGATATCTGACCTACTCCCACATGCGCTTAGTCTACAGCAAAGATGTGGTCGATTCTCTGTGTAATATCAACGCAGTCTTTGATTGTGACAAAGTCAATACCAGCGAATACTCTGAGCTTTTTGGCCTCCCTGTCGCGCTGTACGCCATCCCGACTTATCTGGTGCTGATCTTTCTGATTCAGCAGAGCCGGAAGCGAATGCCGGACGACGAACAAGCGCCGCTCTCGATGGCCTTTGGCATCTCCTTGCTCACCGGGCTGGTATCGATCTTTTTGGGGAGTGTCTCTACGTTTTTGATCAAAGCGGTGTGTTTGTTCTGCATCTCGCTCTATGTGGTGAACCTGGGAACCCTAGGCTTAGTGTGGGCAGCCACTCGACGAAGTTTTGGGGCCAATATCTCAGCTTCTCTCTCCTCGTTATCGAGTCATACCGGAGTGGTAGGCCGAGCAGCCCTGGTCTTTCTCGTCTCGTTTGCGGTGAGTTTTGCGGCGGAGCGGGGCCTCAAAGCCAGCATGCTCAAAGAAGCGGATGTCGCAATTCGAGGTGCAGCGGCCAATGTTTCCGGGCAAGCAGGTGCAGACGCCGGAGCTGCTCCCAGTGGCAACCCTGCGGCCCTGGTGGATGCCGACGACGCCAGTTATGGACCTTCTGATGCTGCCGTCACCGTGGTGGAGTTTGCCGATTTTCAGTGTGGTTACTGCAAGCGCATGTCATACACCATCAAAGCCCTCAAGGAACAGTATGGTGACCGCGTGCGTTTTGTGTTCAAGCACTTTCCGATGAGCCCTTCCTGCAACAACGCGGTCAAAAACGACCGTCATCCTTTTGCGTGTCTGGCGGCGGTGGCGGGGCAGTGTGCCAACAAGCAGGGTAAGTTCTGGGAATTCCACGACATCACCTTCAAGAATCAGCGTAACCTCGAGCGTGAAGATCTGCTCGCGTATGCGCGTGAGGTGGGGCTGGACGAGGCGTCCTTCACGGCCTGTTTGTCCGATCCAGCGATGTTGCAAGCGGTGGCCAACGATGTGGAGCAGAGCAAAGCGTACCAGATTACGGGCACGCCGCGCATCTTCATCAACGGCAAGCAGTTTAAGGGACTGGTTCCGCAAGAGATCTTGGAGGCGGAGCTGAGCCAGCAGCTCGGTTCTCCGGCAGCACCGGCAGCGGTGGCGGCAAAAGCAGAAGTCCCTGTCATCAGCCCGGCGAGTGCTCCGGCGCAGGTGCTCATCTCCCTTCAAGACCGGAAATTTTTGATCGACGCATTTGAGGCCAGTCGAGGCCCTCAAGACGAGGCTGTCTCCGCTTTCGACAAAGCGCCATATCATAAAGTCTCTTGGTATGCGGCCAAAAAAGCCTGTGAGTCGGCAGGCAAGCGGCTCTGCACCGTCGAAGAGTGGGTCAGTGCATGTCAGGGAAAACCTGCGGTGGACGACGACAAAAATGGGCAGTTTGGCGACGATCTGATTGAAGGCAACGAGTTTTCCTACAGCGACTTCTACGAGCAGGGTGTCTGCAACGATACACAAGACGACAAAACTGGAAAGCTGGCCTTCACGGGTTCTTTCTCCCGCTGCGCAACGCCGACCGGCATCTTTGACATGAATGGAAACGTGCATGAGTGGGTGGGAGCCACTGAAGCAGAAGCCATGCTGATCGGCGGTCAGTATTATGCCAAAGAGAAAGCCTCATGCTTTCAGAAGAACGATACTTTTGGACCGGGATATGCCAACAAGGCTACCGGTTTCCGCTGCTGTCAGAGCCGCTGAGCTTCCTGCTTGCTGACAATTCCCCTTGCATCTCCACTGTGAATCGTTAGAATCACCGCGCGGTTTGTCTCTTAATTGGATATTGGAGGAGTCATGGCCACCGAAGGCATCACATCTCGGGCCACTGATTATTCGCAGTGGTACATCGACATCTGCACACGCGCCGAGCTGGCGGACTATTCAGCCATTAAGGGCTGCATGGTGATCAAGCCGAATGGTTTTGCGCTCTGGGAAAAAATGCAGCGGGCACTGGACGATATGTTCAAAGCCACCGGTCACAAAAACGCTTATTTCCCGCTGTTTATCCCCAAGAGTTTCCTCTCCAAAGAGGCACAGCATGTCGATGGTTTTGCCAAAGAGTGTGCGGTGGTGACCCATTATCGCCTCAAGAACGATCCGGGTGGTAAAGGGGTGGTGGTCGATCCAGAAGCGAAGCTTGAAGAAGAGCTGATCGTGCGTCCGACCTCTGAGACCATCATCTGGTCCACCTATAAAAAATGGATTCAGAGCTATCGAGATCTGCCGCTCCTCATCAACCAGTGGGCCAACGTGGTGCGATGGGAGATGCGTACCCGTCTCTTCTTGCGCACCACTGAGTTTCTGTGGCAAGAAGGCCATACGGCACACGCCACCGACGAAGATGCCGAAGCAGAAGCCATGCGCATGCTCAACGTCTATCGGACCTTCGCCGAAGAGTGGATGGCCATGCCCGTCATCCCCGGCACCAAGACCGAAAGTGAGAAGTTTGCCGGTGCCAAACACACCTATACCATCGAAGCGATGATGCAAGATGGCAAGGCGCTCCAAGCGGGCACCTCTCATCACCTGGGTCAGAACTTTGCACGGGCCTTTGACGTCACCTTCCAGACCGAAAAAGGCACCCGTGAGCTGGTGCATGCCACCTCCTGGGGGGTGAGCACCCGGCTGATCGGCGCGTTGATCATGACCCACTCCGACGATCAAGGGCTGGTGATTCCGCCTCGGCTGGCGCCGCTTCAGGTGGTGCTGGTGCCCATCTTTAAGAAGGACGAGGAGCTGGCCAATATTCGAGCCCGCATCGACGAGGTCAGTGTCGGCTGGAAAGGTAAGTTCTCGTGGCACCTGGACACCCGCGTGGGGTATAGCCCCGGCTATAAATACGCCGACTGGGAGCTCCAGGGCGTTCCCCTCCGCATTGAAGTGGGGCCGCGAGACCTTGCCAAAGGTGAAGGTATGGCCGTTCGGCGTGACAAAGTGCGCGGCGAAGAGGGTCAGCGGGTCTCCATCCGCTTTGAAGACATGGAGACTCAGATTCCTGCCTTGTTGGAGGCCATCCAGAAGAACCTCTTCGACAAAGCACTCAAGAGCCGCGAGTCTCGCACCTACTCCATTGCGCAGTACGAGGAGCTGAAGGCTCAGATTGACGCTCAACCCGGCTTTTATGTGACCTATTTTGCTGAAAATCCCGAAGCCGAAGGTCGGATCAAAGAAGAAACCGGCTGCACCCCCCGTTGTATTCCGTTTCAGTCGGAAGGGGAGGGGGCTCCTGGCACCTGCTTTTACTCCGGCGTCCCCACCACCCGCAAGGTGATCTTCGCCCGCGCCTACTGAGTGCTTTACTGAAGTGAGCCTCGTGAGGTGTCAATGGCAGCCCGGCACATGCTCGGCTGCCTTTTTTTTGCCTGCCTTCGTTCGTTGACCGTCACTTGTGACGATTACTTGAACACTTTTTGCACCTCTGTCGTAAGATCTGGTGGAGACCCTGACACTAATGCACGGGACGTTTTGACGTGATGAGGGCGACTCTCGCAGAGCGTCAGAGAGGGTCGCACAAAGCTCTCGAATAGATTTTGCTGCAAAGGAGTTCACCATGATGCGCTATATCATAAAAGGGGTTGTGACGTGCGGGCTCTTATTGGCCAGCCTCGTGCGTGCGGAAGTGCGCGAAGTGCCCGCTCAATATCCCACCGTCCAAGCGGCGGTAGACGCGGCCAGCTCAGGCGATGAGATCCGGGTGGCAGCCGGCACCTACGAAGGCACGGTGAAGATCGTTAATAAATCGCTGCTACTGACCGGGACCGACTATGCCACCCTCCAGGCACCCGTGGGCCTTCAGGGGGCGCTGGTGGAGATTTCGGGCACTGGTTCCGTCGAGCTGAATGGGTTTCGGCTCTTCGGCGGCCATCATGGTGCCACGCAGCAGTTTATGGGCCTGCTCTTGACCGGTGGAAACCTGGTGGCCAGCTATCTGGTCATTGAGCAGTTTAAGCCCACCGACTGTCCTGCTTGCCAGACCGGACACGGCATCGTCGTGGACACCCGCGCCAGTGGTGTGAACGCCACCCTCGACATCCGAGGCTCCGTCATCACCGACTATCAAAAGACGGGCATTTTGGCATTGGGCACGCGCTCGCGGGTCTTTGTCGATAACGTGCTGATCGATGGAGGGGGGGCGAACCCCAGCGTGGGCAAAAATGGTGTGGCCCTCAACCAGACCGCTGAGGCGGAGGTGTTCAACAGTCCGATCTCTGGCAACTATTACGAAGGACTGGATGCAGCCGCCACGGGGGTCGTGGCCATTCAAGTGGGCAAGCTCACCGTCGAAGGGTGTGACTTGGACAGCAATCAAGTCGGTGTCTACTTGAGCGATGTGGCCTCGGGTGTGGTCGATGGCAACGAAATCCTCAACGAAACCCGCCTGACCCCGCAGTGGAGCTTGGTCGTGCTGGATGGGGTGAGCACCAGCACCCTCCAAGTGACCAGCAACACCTTTGACCATGCCTCTGAAGGTGTCTATTTTGATGGATATGGCGACGGCATCAAGCTGATCGGCAACACCCTCCGCTGCGCCCCGCTCACCGACGACACCACCTCTCAAGTGACCAAGCGGCGCAATCGCAGCCTCTGCGTCAACCCCTGAGCAACGTTCCTGCCACCCTGAGCAACGTTCCTGCCACCCTGAGCTTAGCCCTCTACCTTCCAGTGTAGCGCCAAAACCGGCAGTACCAGATGCGCTCCGCTCTCCGTGTGAAATCGGCTGGACTGAAGGGCGATCCGACTGGCCTCCTTCCGCAGCATGTTGAGCGAGATGCCTAAGAATACGGGGTCTGACGTGCGCATCTGATGCTCGGCATTCAGGCGAAGATCCGCTTCCTCCAAACGTTTTTCGGCTTTACTGGCGTGCGAGTGAACCCCACCGGGTTGGCCTTGTCGTGCTTTAACCCCTGCCGCCGCCAGATGCAGGAGCCCTTGAAAATAGGGACGGCGTGCATCCGACTCGGGGAGCTGTTTCCACCAATGCTCGAGCCCTTCATGGGCTTCCCAATAAAATCCGTTGAGCAGCAGACGTTGAACATACTGCCAGCCTTCGTGTTGCCTAAAATCCTGCTCGGACGGTGGCAACCCATAGTCCAGCGGGTTCTTATGGCTGTGACCTTGTGGATCACGCACCGGGTGAGGCCAAAATGTGGGCACAAACGCATACGGGGGAAGTGGGCGTTCCATCCAATCTCCACAGCGCAAAACCTGCCGCTACTTTTTTCCCTTAGCGTGTTTGCCTGAACGTGTGTTTTGAAACGAGAAGCCGTAAAACCACGTCTCGATGGGACCATTGGCCAGCCGGTGACGGGAGCGGGCACTCAGCCCCAGACACGACTCAAAGCGAGGATTGGCACAAAAGAACCATGCCTGATCCAGCCAACCTTCGGCCCCTCGAGTGTGGGGTGGTACAACCTGCTTGAGGCGCTGACCCAGCGTTCGGTACAGCATCTCCACGGCGGGGCTGGAGCCTCCCAGACGTTCTCCATACGGCGGGTTGCTGATCAGCCAAGCGTGAGGCGCTTGCACCTCGAGCGAGCGGGCGTCCGCCTGCGAGACTTGGATCAGCTCGCGGACCCCGGCGGCGCTGGCATTGGCTTCGGTGGCCGCCAGTGCTTCTGGCTCCCAGTCTGACGCGAAGAGCTGGACCTCCGGTTTTTTCACCGCTTGAGCAATGGCGTGTTCCAGGAGCAATTGCCAGCGTGTGCTTGCCGAGGCATCAAAATAGGGATGCTGCTGAAAAGCGAAGCTGCGATCTCGGCCCGGCGCATGGCGTTGAGCGATCCGCGCGGCTTCGATCAGCAGCGTTCCAGAGCCACAAAATGGGTCGAGCAGGGGCGTTCTCGGTTGCCAGCCACTGAGCGCCAGCAGGCCCGCCGCGAGGGTTTCTTTCAGCGGTGCTTCGGTTTGCTGCACCCGATAGTGTCGAATGTGGAGCGGCTCCCCGCACAGATCGACCGCCAGCAGTGCCCGATCTTGCAGTACCCAAACGAGCACCCGCAGATCTGGGGTGCGAGTATCCACATCGGGGCGTTGCCCGCGTCGCTCGCGCACGATGTCCACCACCGCGTCTTTGACCTTCAGAGCGGCCATATGGGAGTGGGTGAGGGTTGAGCGTAACACGGTAGCGTCTACCGCCAGCGTTTGTTGTGGGCGTAGATGTTCCGTCCAGGGCACCGAGCAGGCCAGCTCATAGAGGGCATCATACGAAGGGCAGGGGCCTTCCGCCACCACCAGCCCGACCCGCGAGGCCGTGCGCAGCCAGAGGCAGGCCCGCTGAGCGTCCTCAAAGGAGCCCTCAAACGAGGCACCCCCGGCACCACTTTTGATCGACGAGAGCCCGAGCTGACGCAGCTCCTGAGTGACCGCCGGTTCAAGTCCGCGTGCGGTTGAGACAAAAAATCGGAATGAGTGTTGCATAGCTTTGAACTTTACCTGATGGTGTAAAGCGAGTAAATTGAAAGCCCTTTAACGGGACGGTTTGAACTCTTTCAACGGAGACCTGTGCATGCCAAATCGGACAATCCATGAAAAGCTGGTGGCGCTCTCGCGTAACCTGTGGTGGGCATGGACCCCAGAAGTGCTGAGCATCTTTCGAGATCTGAACCCGACCCTCTTTCAGCAGGTAGACAACAACCCCGTGGCGTTGTTGGCCAGCCTTTCCCCGGATGTCATTGAAGCGCGCACAGTGGATACCACCTTTCATGCTCGCGTAGACAGTGCCCTTCGGCAGCTCGAGCGGTATCTGCAAGGCACCGATACCTGGTCTGCGGTGCATGCTGGCCCCTTGCGCACGCGACCGGTGGCCTATTTTTCGGCGGAGTTTGGACTGCACGAGTCTCTGCCGATCTATTCGGGAGGTCTGGGTGTGCTGGCCGGAGACCATCTGAAGAGTGCCTCCGACTTGGGTGTGCCTATTGTAGCGGTGGGGCTATTTTATCGCGAAGGTTATTTCCGTCAGCGGCTCGATCCTTCGGGCTGGCAGCAGGCCATCTATCAGGTCAACGATCCGGTCAAACTCGCGGTGGATCCCGTCTTGGACGCCGAAGGGAAACCGCTGGTGGTGGGCCTGCGGACCCGTGAAGGTATCCTGCATGGGCGGGTGTGGAAGGTGGCGGTGGGACGCTGTACCCTGGTGCTTCTCGACAGCGACACCCCGGAGAACTCCCCCGAAGATCGGACTTTAACAGCCCGTCTGTATGGAGGTGATGCTCGTACCCGCATTCGACAGGAGCTGCTCCTGGGTGTTGGAGGCGTGCGTGCGCTGCATCTGATGGGCATTCACCCGGGTGTTTTCCATCTCAACGAGGGCCATTCCGCTTTTGCCGGACTGGAAGCCACCCGCGTGCGTATGGAAATGGATGGCGTGCGCTTTGAAGAAGCCATGCGCGAAGTGGCCTATCGCACCGTCTTTACCACCCATACCCCGGTGGAGGCGGGACACGACCGTTTTTCGGCTCAGCAGCTTGAGACCACCCTCGGCCCGCTGCGGGAGAGCCTGGGGCTGAGTGAGTACGAGCTGATGGCGTTGGGGCGTGTCAATCCGCAGGACAACCACGAGCCCTTCACCATGACCGTGCTGGCCCTGAAGCTCTCGCGTTTTGCCAATGGTGTCTCGGCGTTGCATGGGCGGGTGACCCGTAAGATGTGGCATCGGCTCTATCCGTCGGTGCAGGAGCACCAAGTGCCGATTGGTCATATTACCAACGGTGTGCATGTGCTGACCTGGCTGGCCCCCGAGATGCATCAGCTCTACGACCGGCACTTTACCCCGGAGTGGCCCCGTCGTCAGTGTGATCCCCATGTGTGGGCCAAGATCGACTCGGTGGAAGATGCCGAGCTCTGGGAGACCCATCGTCTGCTGAAGGTCAAGCTGGTCTCGTTTGTGCGGGATTGGCTGGCCCGTCAGCGGACCCGACGAGGTGCCAGCTCGGAGCTAGTGGCCCGCTCCTATGGCCTGCTCGAGCCGGAGATCCTGACCATTGGTTTTGCGCGCCGCTTTGCCACCTACAAACGTGCCGATCTGCTCTTCGGTGATCTGGATCGCCTGGACGCCCTGGTCAACAACAAAGAGCGTCCGATTCAGTTTGTCTTTGCAGGCAAAGCCCACCCCAATGACGAAGGTGGAAAGGCGCTCATCCAGCGTATTGTGCAGCTTGCCACCCAGGAGCGTTTTGCCAGCCGGATTGTCTTCTTAGAAGACTACGACATGAACGTGGCGCGACACCTAGTGCAAGGCGTGGACGTATGGTTGAACAACCCACGCCGTCCTTTGGAAGCCAGCGGAACTTCTGGACAGAAAGTGTTGCTCAACGGCATCCTCAACGCCTCCATCTTGGATGGCTGGTGGCCGGAAGCATATGACGGTCTGAACGGCTGGGCCATTGGCGAAGGGTGGAATCACTCCAACCACGACATCCAGGACAAACGAGACCGTGACGCGCTCTTCTCGCTGCTGAGTGAGCAAATCGCGCCGCTTTATTATGATCGGGGCAGAGATGGCATTCCTCACCACTGGGTGGCGCGTATGAAACGCACGATCAAAACCCTGGGATGGCGCTTCAACACCGACCGTATGGTGATGGACTACGCGAGCCACGGCTATTTGCCTGCCAATGGTGCAGCGACCAGCGATCCTCGACGCTGAGCACCCCTTCCGTTTTTGCCTTACGCCGGAGGTTTAAAGCCGCCGAGCTGTGGTCCTTCCCACAAAAACTCCGAGAGTGCCACCTGACCTTCCGTTGAGAATCGGATCCCTTCTGCCTCCAGCAGACGTTGTTGCAGCTCTGCGCGGATCACATCCCCTCGGGCGCTGATATAACCCTGGGCATTGATCACCCGCTGCCACGGCACCTGCTGAGCCCGGGCCTCCGAGAGAGCAGCCAGTGCATAACCCACCGCTCGAGCCGCTCGTGGCGAGCCGAGCATGGCGGCGACCTGTCCATACGTGGCCACCTTTCCGGGGGGGATTTCTTGCACCATCATATAGACCGATGTATAGAACGAGACCTCACGCGCTGAATCCATATGACCTCCCAAAAAATAGCCCCAGAAGTTCCCTCAGCCCCTGAGTCTGGCACAGATCCTGCAACCTGACGAGGAGAAAGCAGTGGTGCAGCGCTTGGCCTGTGAGTGGAAGCGATGCTTGAAACGCCAGATCAAAATGCCGATAAAACTATAGATCAATGGTGGGGTGGGTGGCGGAGCAGCGGTGGACGTGCGGCAGCGAAGCCAGTTCTGACGTGTGCGAAGTCTCTAAAAAATCAACACTTATCGGATCTCATCATCTTCGTTGGGGAAAGAGAAGGTGTTGACACCTGCTCACTTGATCGCGTATCTTGACCCCAACAGGGCAATACCGCCCCTCCAGACAACCGACTGAGCCGGATATCATCGCACATGCCTCCGCGTCTGCGATGAAACAGGAGTGCAGCCCATGCCGTTCCAGTTTGTGGCCTATTTTAAGAGCATGTACGGAGCCCTCTTTTTGCCTGCCCCGTGGACGGGCTCCCGCATCATCACATATCTGTTTTTCCTCTGGGTATATCCTTCTGCCATGCTGTTTAACGCCCTGACCCTGCTGATGGACCATCTCTTTTTTCCGGGCTTTAAGCAGGTGCAGGTCAAAAATCCGGTCTTTATTGTGGGAAATGCGCGCAGCGGCACCACCTACATGCATCGCCTCTTGGCCTTGGACAGCGAACATTTTAACTCCTTTAAGCTCTCGGACTTGGTCTTGATCTCCGTGGGTGCCAAGAAGTTTTTTCAGTGGCTTGGCGGCGTTGACAAGCGGCATCTGAACGGCACGCTCCAGAAGTGGCTGGACAACTTTCAGGCCATGTTGCTCAAAGAAGCCGACAAGGTCCACAAGCTGCGCCTGAGCCATCCCGAAGAAGACGAAGGGGTGCTGATTCACTGCTGGGCCAGTGCCTTTTGCAGCTTGGTGTATCCCTTGCCTCATATGGTCCAGTTTGAGCGGTTTGACGAAATGCCCGACGCCAAGCGCCGCAAGCTCATGGCCCACTACAAGGGTTGTGTGCAGCGTCAGCTTTACTGCAACGGGGGCGATCACATTCAGCTCCTCAGCAAAAACCCGCTCTTCTCGAGCAAGCTGAACAGCATCTTCGAGACCTTCCCCGATGCGCGGATCATCTACATGGCCCGCACCCCCTATGAGACCGTCGCTTCCTTGCACAACATGGTGGATCGGATCTGGAATGTGCAGCTCCAGCTTGACAAGAGCGCACAGCCCCGCGAAGGGCTCACCCAGATGTGTATTTACGCCTATAAGTATGCGCTCCAGTGTTTGGACGCCAAACCTCAAGACCGCTCGATCATCGTCAAGTACGAAGACTTGGTGCATACCCCGTATGCCGTGGTGGAGCAGATCTACAGCCGCTTTAACCTTCCGCTGACTCCCCGTTATATCGAAGAGCTCAAGCGGGTGACCGAAAAAAACAAGGGCTACAAGAGTGAGCACAGCTACTCCCTCGAAGCCTTTGGGCTGACCAAAGAGCGGGTCTACCGCGAGACAAATGAGGTCTTTGATCGTTTTGGGTTTGACCCACAAGGTGAGTTTGCCAGCGGTCCCAAGCTGGCGGGTGACGATGTGCGGGTTGCATAAACTCTTATCAGAAAAGCACTTACCGTTTTCTGCCTACCCTGTCCGCTGCACAGTCCTTCCATAAACCTCAACCCCTCACCTCACAGCCCGTTAAATTGTGCTTCTCATTTTTATGCCTGCTGGTTAGACTGATGAAGAGGTTGCTGGGAGCGTATTCCGGTGGCATCCCTATCAGTATCCCAGCAACGCCGTGCGAAAGTCCAAACTCCGTCCGATGCGCGAGCTTGATCCAGCTCAGGAGGGCGTCCTATGACCATCTATATCCCTACGCCCTTACGTGAGCTGACCCGCCGACAGCCCTTGATCGAGGGTCAAGGAGACACCCTCGCGGAAGCCCTCGAGTATTTAGAGCTGCTGCATCCGGGCCTGCTCTCCTGTTTGGTGGACGAAGGCGCCACCTTGCGGGAGCATATTCGTCTCTTGGTCAACTCAGAGCCCGTGCGCTGCCTTCAACATGCACTTGCCCCTCACGACGAGATCCACATCCTCTGCACCACCCATCATTAGCGTCTCTGGTTTACGTGTGCGTTTAGGTCCGCTGCTCTTAACGTGGGCGCTGAGGGCGTGTGGGTGGACGTGACCCCTTCTGAAAGGCGGGTCCGACACCTACCTGAACCTCTCTGGGACCAGACCTTTGGAAGAAGGGTGCCAACGACGGCTCAGCACTTGGAAGTGTGACACAAACCGACTTAGCAGATTTTATTGTCTGCTGGTTTCTCTTTCAAGTCTCACTGCAATGTTGCGCACTGCTGGAATTCTGACTTGACAAGCGGGTCTCTCTGCGATTTAAAGGTGTCCGAAGATGTCAGCAAAGGCAGTTTGTGGTGAGGAGCGGATATGCTGGTTGATAAGTTTTCTTCGTTCGGAGGCGCACATGCGGAAACGGCTGCAATGAAGAACCTGCTGGCCCATGCTGGAGTGGTCTCACCCCTTACCGGGGCACCCCTCTCCGAGGCCATGTGTTTGGGCATTGCCGGAGGCATTGCCGCAGGTTATTCCTTTTGCCCGTCCGTGCCGGAAGACAATGCCGGTAGTGGTGTTTCCGTCGTAGGGCGTTATAAGGCGTATGCCACCGGTCCCGACTATTATCAGGGGTTTTTCTCGAAGCTTAAGATTTCCACCCACATCCTGGAGACCACCAGCGAGCGTACCGCCCATCGCAACCTGCTGGAGACCCTTCAGAGTGGGCATCCGGCGGTGGTGTGGAGCGCCCCCATGCTGCTCTCCTACAACGCCCATCCGTGTACGTCGGGCATGTATAGCTGCATTGTGTACGGGGTGGACTCGGATCGCGAAGTGGCCCTGGTGAGTGATCGCGCACCCAATGCATGGGAAGTGGACCTGGAGACCCTGGCAGCCGCCCGAAAAAAAGTCTGTTCTCACAAGAACCGGCTGCTCTACATCGGCACCCCCAGCTATTTGAGCGTCGAGCTCTTACGCTCAGCGGTGATCGCCGGTGTGCAAGAGTGTGTGCGTGACCTGATGGTGCCCAAGATCAAGACCTACAACCTGCCCGGCCTGCTGGAGTGGTCCCGCATCATCAACAGCACCCGCAACAAGAAGGGCTGGCAGGTCGTATACTCCGACGGCAACTTCTATCCCGCCTTACGCGATGTGTATGATTCCGTTGAGACCGGAGGCACTGGCGGGGGGCTCTTCCGTCCGCTCTACGCTCAGTTTTTGGATGAAGCCGCTGAGCTGACCGACAAAAAGTCCCTGCACGCCTGCGCGGAGCTCTATCGGCGCCTGGGTGTGCGCTGGAAAGAAGTGGCCGAAGTTTTCCTGGACAACGAAATCCCGGAGTTTGCTCGGACCAAAGAGCTGCTCAACCAGCGCCGTTCTTTGCTCGAAAACGAAGGCTTCTCGGCCAACGCGCGGCTTCAGGAGATCCTCAACGAGCTGACCGACATCGACACCCGCATTTTGGACGAGTTTCCCCTCAGCGACAAAGCCGGTGTGCGTCTGCTCAACAAGCTGGCCGAAGAGCTGGAAGGGGTCTACGAAGCGGAGATGGATGCAGCGGAAGCCCTCGAGCGGGCGATGCGCTGAGGTTTGCCTGTTCAGGTGTGCCTGTTCAGGTGTGCCTGTTCAGGTTTGACTCTGTCGAGGCGGCAGCCCGTGTTTTTCCTGCCAAGCACGAAACTGAGCACGCAGAAAGTGGTTCCATTTCACCGCACTCTCATCCTCCACCACCAGCCGATAGACGCCTTGTTTGCAGCGCAGGTTATGCGTTGTGCCTCCATCCACCGACGAGGTGAGCAGCTCTGAGAAGGGCAGCCCCCAGCACTGACGGCCTTCTTCGTCCACCAGCTCCAGCCGGTCTGTATAGAGCCGAGGCAGCCCTTTGGCTACCGGCTCTTTGGAGCGTGGCGTGTGGATTTCTGCCGGGCCTCCTGCCAGCACCAGCCCTTCCTGCTGGAAACGCTCGGGATCCTGAACGGGTAGACCGCTGAACTTCTCCATCAGGCGCAGATTGGCTTGTCGAACCGTCAGCGGCGGCGTTTGTGCGGTGAGGGGACGCAGCTCGGTGGAGATCTCCACCTGCCAGCCGTTTCCGCAGTGGGCGCAGTGGACCTGATTGCCCTCCGGCGAGAGCTTGAGCCCTTCCAACGTGAAACAAGAGGGGCAGGCAAAGAGGTAGTTGGGCAAGCCGTGTGCGAGCTTTCGACCCCAAGCGCGTTTCGGTGCGGGATGTTCATCGGGATCCACTTGGATGCGGCGGCTGACTTCGTCGGTGATTTGTTCGGCGGTCCAGTCCACGGGGAAGCTGTAGGGCTCGTAGTACTCCAGCGTCACCGGCGCATAGCGCATGAAGTGGCCCCAGCGTGGCCAGAGGTGATGGCCTCCGCGCAGGCGCACGAAGACCACTGGACAGCCCATCCCCTTGATGAGCTTGCCGATGCCCCCGATGGCGGGCACCGTGTGACCGTCCCAGCTTCGTTCTCCTTCGGGAAAGAGCGCCACCCCTTCCCCTTGTTGGTAGAGGTTGACCAGCGTTTGGATCGCCCCTTTGTCTTTGGTGAACTTGGCTTTGGGAAAGGCACCCACGAGCTGGAGCAGCGTCCCAAGCACCGGCAGCTTAAAAAAGTGGTCGCTGGCCATAAAACGTACTGGCCGATTGCAGTAATAGACCATCCAGATCGGATCCAGCCACGTCACATGATTGGCGAGCAGCAAAAAACCACCTGTGCGGGGCACTTTTTCGATGCCCTTCGCGGTCACCGGCAGCAGGGGGTTGAGCACCATGCCCCAAAGTGGACGTGCAAACGAATAAAAGAGCTTACGCATAAAGGGAGTGACGACCACGCGAACTTCTCCTCCTGATGGTTCTCTGCGCAGATAGATGAGGCTCGGCTGGCCCGATATCTTATCCTCGAGCGGGCTGAAACGGAAGTATGCCATCAATGTGACGACTGCCATAACGTGAGCGGCTTGACATTGCAACCAATTAATGACAAGAGAGTGCGCGTGGTTCCACTTGACCGGATGCCCTCGCCAGACAAGCTGGCCATTCCTCTTCTTTTACCTCTTCGGGAGGCAACTCAAGTGCTCAGCTCCAATTCTGATCGCAGTTCCCACAGTGGTGCGCCAACCTTTGCCACCTCCACCCCCATCGACATGGCACTGAATCATGGCACCTACTGCTCCGATGCCAGCTTGGCCGTGCTTCAACACTTTAAAACCAACACCTCGCTGCGTCATTTCCCAGCAGCCGACAATGGTGAGCTGCGGGCAGCATTGGCGGCTCAAGATGGCCTCCAAGCCGAAAACGTGCTCGTCGCCAATGGTTCCGGCCCCCTGCTCAAGCTCTGTCTGCCGTATCTGATTGAACGCCAGATTAAGAGTGAAGTGCCTCGGATCTTGCGCCACCTCGTGTTTCGCTCGGGTTTTCCGATCTATACCCCACGCCTGACCTACTCCAAAGTACCGGCAGCCGCTGCAAAGATCAAGCTCACCTATGAGATGCTTCCGCTTGGGCCGGAAAATAACTTCACCCTCTCGATGGACGACCTTGCCCGTCGTCTTGAAAAGCGTGAGGGCCTGGTCTACATCGCCAATCCCAACAACCCAACCGGCAATGTCTTGGTCACACGAGACCAGCTCAAGCCGCTCCTCAATCGGTTTATGAACTCGATCTTTGTGATCGACGAAGCCTACGTGGAGTACATCTCACGACAGGATCATGCCTATTTTGGAAGCATGGTGAAGGACCACCCCAACCTGCTGGTGTTGCGGAGCTTCTCGTTTGCTTGGGGACTGGGCGCGGCACGTCTGGGTTATGCGCTGGGCAATAAAGGCATGATCTCCGAGTTTGAAGCCAAACTCACCCCACATCAGGTTAACACCTTGACCAGCGAGATGGCCATTGCCGCACTCAAAGACAGCAGTCATCTGGAGTACGTGCGCAATCAGACGGCGAGCCAGCGTGAGGTCTTGATGAAGGGCCTGCGTAAATTCCAGGGGGTAGAAGCCTACGACTCCTTGACCAACTTCATCCTGTGCCGTCTCTCGCCCGGACGTACCGGAAAACAGGTCTACGAAGAGCTGCTCCGCCGCAAGATCAAGGTGAAGATCTTTGAAGCCCTCAAGGATGAGAAGTATGACGAATACTTCCGCATCACCATTGGGCTTCCCGAAGAGAACGAATACCTGCTGAGCCAGCTTGCCGAGATCCTCAACGGCTAAATTCTCAGGTGCTAAACTCTCGAGGGCTAAATTCTCGAGGGCTAAATTCTCGAGGGCTAAATTCTCGAGGGCCAAATTCTCGAGGGCTGAGCTCTAAGCGCCCACCCCTCCTCACGAGCGCGCGGTACGCATGCCTGCCCGTTCTTCTTCTCCCAGCCACGCCACCCCCACCACCAGATAAATCATCACCGCCGGAAGCAGCAGCCAGCCCAGCACCGGCACAAAGCTGAGCATCACCGGAAGCAGCCCCAGCCGAAAGGTCCAGCCTCGCCGACCGGCTTTGAGCGTGGCATAGTCCTCACCGTAGGATGCCCGCACCAACAGATAGGGCTCCCGCACGTCTCGCCCGAGCAGGTACGCGGTGATCGAGAGGGTCAGCAGCGGTCCCACGAAGGGCACAAAACCCAGCAGCAGCGCCACCAGCGAGAGCAGCAGCGACACCGCTGAGCTCTTAAGCCCTCGGCTCAGCGTGCTGAGCTGGAGCTGCCACGTCCGTTGAGCCGCATCTTCGGTCAGCTCTCCCCGCTTTACCCGCCAAAACAGCAGCACCTTCTCGGACAGCACTTCAAACCACATCCCCATCAGCGCCAGCGAGATCCGCAGCGCCAGCATCACCGAGCCGAGCATCAGAATGAACTGGCCCAGCCATAGCAGCGCCTTGACCAGACTGGCCACCAGCGAGATAAACCAGCCTTCGCCTGCGCTCCAGTAGGTGAGAGACTCCGCCAGCGGCTGGATGATCCAGGCGTGAAGGCCGAAGATGGCGGCAACCCCCAGCACCGTGGCCAGTCCGTAGAGGATCACAAAACCCCGGAAGATCAACATATTGAGCCCCGGGATACTCGAGAGTGCGGTACGTCCTGCCAACAGCGTTGAGAGGGCCGTGCGGGCGGGCAGCAGCAGCTCCGACTGGCGCAGATCTTCATCATGGATGGGCAGCATGCGGTCTCCTTGTGCGCTCTCCGTTTCCTGTCAGAGTTAGGAAAAATGCCTCGCACGCAATAGATGTCTTCTCAGAACGTTTCCTTGTGTTATACCTCAATCAACTCTCTTTTGGAGTGTACGATATGATGCGCATGCTTGTGAGACTGCTGATCAACGCGGCCTCGATTTTTCTGGCGGCGGCCCTGCTGGACGGGCTCGAAGTGCGAGACTTCAAAACGGCGTTGGTGGCAGCGGTGGTGTTTGGCCTCTTTAACACCTTCTTGCGACCGCTCTTGAAGCTCTTGGCCTTACCGATCAACCTCATCACACTGGGCTTGTTTACCCTGGTCATCAACGGCCTGATGTTGACCCTCACCGCTCACTACGTGGAGGGGTTGCAAGTGCAGGGCCTGCTGACCGGCATCATCGGAGCCATTGTGATCTCAGTGATCGGTTGGGTGTTGGGGCTCTTTTTTGATCGAGACGACGACTGAGGGCTCATCGGACAGCATGCGCGAGCCCAGGTGCCGAGCGCCACACCAAACGTCTTAGCCTCTCCTGCCGTGCCTCAGAGCTCAAACGTGCCTCAGAGCTCAAACCGGCCATGCCTGCCTTTACCTGCGGCGAACTGTTGAGCTCCGGAGTGGGTCTCGCGCTCCAGCGCCATCCGACCGAGCCGGAATTCGTGCCGGAGTGCTTCTTCCATGCCCATATCCCATTGTTCGTAGGCCGAGCGGCGATCCGTGCGCAGGCACCACTGAGGGAACGCAGCCAGCTCTTGAGCCAGTTGTTCTGCCACCTGTCGCGTCTGTCCAGCAGGCACCACACGGTTGATCAGGCCCATCTGGAGGGCTTCTTCACTGGAGACCCCTCGTCCGGTGAGGATCAGGTCCAGCGCCCGAGACAAGCCGATCAGCCGAGGCAGGCGCACCGTCCCCCCATCGATGAGAGGCACTCCGAAGCGGCGACAGTAGACCCCGAGCGTGGCTCCTTCTTCTGCCACGCGGAGATCGCACCAAAGAGCCAGCTCCAGCCCTCCGGCCACCGCGTGCCCTTCGATGGCGGCGATCACCGGTTTTTCCAGAAACAGGCGGGAGACCCCCAGCGGGCCATCTCCATCCGGCTCTAAGCGGTTCGGTTGACCTTGTGCGATGGCTTTGAGATCTGCTCCGGCGCTGAAGGTGCCGCCTGCGCCGTAGAGCACGCCTACTCGAGCTTCGGGATCCGCTTCAAACTGGCGGAAGGCGGTTGCGAGGGCTTCCGCTGTCTCCCGATGGATGGCGTTTCGTACTTCGGGACGGTCTAAGATCACCGTGGTGACCGGGCCATTTTTTTCGACGCGCACAGACATGAGCGGCTCCTTCCTGCTTGCGTGTGACGTACATCTTGGCTTAAATGGACAGGCCAAGTGCGCCGTTGCCCTTGACGCCGCAACGGGTTGCGCTCATCCTATCCGCACCTCTTAGAATCGATTGCCATGAGGAGATCAAGATGTCAATGGATGAACACGCCTTTGATCGGGTGGCGGATGTGATGCTGCACCGGCTTGAGAAGAGTCTGGGGGATCTCGACCCCGATGTTTGTGATGTAAATCTCTCGATGGGCGTGATGACCCTCGAATTTGCCGACAAGGGCCGTTATATCGTCAACAGTCACCGAGCCGCTCGGCAGATCTGGCTGGCGGCGGAGCTTAAAGCCTGGCACTTCAGCTACCATCCCGAGCCCGAGCGGTGGGTGGATGAGCGCAGCGGCGACGAGCTGATCGGCGTGCTCGAGAAGCTGGTCACTCAAAAGCTCAACACCCCTGTGCGCATCTGAGGGCCCTGCCTTGAGCCTCTCCCTCCCCTGGACATTTGTTGCCTGCGCCTTGCAATTGCGGGAACTTATTGCCTGGACTGCTGTCTGCCTTCCGTGGGTGCCACATGCAGGACTGAGCTGGAGCCGTAGCGGCCCGCTTGATCCGGGTGCTTTGGCAGGCTGGACCGACGAGCAGCTTGTGACCCATTTTCAAGAAGGCCATCGCCTGGCTTTTGAAGTCCTGGTCCGCCGTTATCAGAACGTGGCCTTTACCGTGTGTAAGCGTTATCTGCGCAATCCCGAAGCCGCTGAGGAAACCGCTCAGGAGGTTTTTATCAGCTTGTTTCGGAAGCTCCATGAGTTTCGAGGAGAGTCTAGCTTTAAGAGCTGGTTTTATAAGGTCTTGACCAACCACTGCCACAACCGTCACAAAGCGGGCGTGCGGCGTCGAGAAAAGGCCCATGACTCCATCGACACCCCGGAGCAGCCGGACGACGACAAGCCCCGCACACGCGAGCTGAGCGATCTGAAGCTCTCACCTGAGGAGGCCCTGGAGGAGCGGCAGCGTCAAGCCATTCTTGAGAAGGCCCTCGAAGGCGTGGGAGAAGAAGCGCGTATGATTCTGCTGCTGCGAGAAGGGCAGGGCATGGCCTACGAAGAGATTGGAGAGGCCCTCCAGCTCAATGCGGGTACGGTGAAGTCTCGCTTGCATCGTGCGCGTGCGGAGCTCAAAGAGCGGGTGGATCGACTGATGGGTCTGGCGCGACCGGCCCGCGACGGCATCTAGTTTTCCGGCAAGGCAGGTTATGTTTTCTAAGCGGCATGCTCCGACGTCCTCAGAGGGGCTTGCAGTGGGCGCATCATTACGATGTGAGGGAAAATGCCCTCATGTGGAGGTCTAATTCCGTGCAGACTAGACACCCTGACATTGAACAGCTCTCTGCCTGGCTCGAAGGAGATCTTGAGCCAGCCACGCATGCGTCGCTCCAAGCGCATGTGGCGGGCTGTGCCCATTGTCAGGCGGAGGTCGAGGGCTTGCGTGAATTCCTCAACGCGGTGCAGCAGCTTCCCACCCTTGAGGCACCGGCTGGTTTTACCCAGCGTGTGATGGAGCAGGTGGAGCAGGCCGAGCGGCGGACCTTCCGTTATTGGCTGGCCAAGCTCAAGCTGCCCACCTTGTTGGTGCCGGTGACGGTGGCAGCTTTGGCGTTGTTTATGATCCGTCAGCCTGAGCAAGAATCGCTTGAAGTCGAGTCGATCCAGCGTTGGGAGCAGGCAGGTTCAGGTTCGCTTCAGGAAGCCGATGCCGTTCCCGCCGGAGAAGCCGCAGCCCCGGCACCCTCAGCGTCGGCCATACAGGATTTAAAGGCCAGGGCCGACTCACCTGCTGCACCTGTTCCGGGTGCCAGCGGCGGAGTGGCTCAGGGGGGAGGCGTTCCCGCCGAAGCGAGCGACCGAGCGCCGAGGGGATATAACGAAGCACCGGAGCCCTCCGCACCTGCCGAGCGTGCAAGCGAGACACTGGCGGCGAGACCTGCTTCGGGGCCTGTTCCGGCGGAGCTTCCGCCTCTTGAGCAAGCAGCGCGGGAAAAATCAGATGCATTTGCGCCTGCCCTGGCTGGAGGTTCGATGGCCTATGCACCGGCTCCGCCCCGTGCATTTCCTGCTCCATCGGCAGCCGCGCCGGTTTTGGGCAAAATGGCCCCAGCCGGTGATGCGGCGAGCTTAGAGGAGGAGGGCCTCGCCCAAAATGTGCAGTCTCGACGGGCGGAGAAGCCTGCTGCGTTGCCTGCGGAAGTGTCCACCGAATCGTCGAAGCTGGAAATGGCCCGTGACCTGCGCACTCAGAGCGATGCCCCGAAGCTGGCGCGAGAAGAAGCGGTGGCACGAACGACCCCCCAGCTCGAGTCTGCCGGAGGGCTCTTGGGCAAGGGCATGATTGGCAACGCGGGTTATGGCGGTGTGGGTTATGGCAGTGGTGCCGGTTTGGGAGCTGCGCCTGAGCGGAAACGTGCGGATCAGCCTGCCACTACCTCGTCGAGTCCCGCAGCGGATACGACCACGGGTGCGGCTTCTGAGGTGGCATCGAGGGGCGCTGCATCCGCTGAAACTGGAGTTGATAAGACCTCTCCCTCAAAAGTGTCACGCGCGCCTGCGGCAGAGCCTGCCCAGGTGGTGGCCGCCTCACGAGCGCCTGCTTCAACGTCGGTGAGGGATGTGCTGGTGGGAGGCCGCTCCAAAAAGAGCCAGACGCTGGCGGAAGCCATCGAAGCGCAAGCCTCTTCGCCTGCGGACGGTGGCGACGATGAGAAGGCGAAGGATAAGGATGATGCGGCCTCTCCTCCGTTTTGGCAGGATCAATTGCCACCGGATGCGGTGGTGGTGGTGCAAGATCAGGCGGGCTTGGACGAGCAGCTCACCCGGATCACGCGGCTGCTGAAGGCTCAACGTTCCCCGTTACAGCGTCTGGAGAACAACCGTCGGCGGGTGATCCTCCAGCTCAAGCCGGATCAGTATCCGCTCTTGATTCAGCAGCTAGATCGCCACTCAGATTTTGGCGCGACCCCTCCGCCGGGTAAACCGACCACTCAGCGGGTATGGGTGGAGATCGTGCCGGTGGTACCTTAGACTTTCCTGCCTCGTCAGACCTCCATGCCAGCCTGACACCGATTTTGACTTGCCTGCCTGCCTGCTCGTGCGTGTGCGTGTGCGTGTGCCTTGCGCTGTGACGATTTCCCCAGAGACGATTTCCCCAGTGTTTTTGACGGTTTCCTTCTTTTTTTGACCTGCTCATATTTTTTCTCAAAATTCTGGGAACCTTCGCGGAGACCTGCTGTCTGCCTGAACATGAGCCACTGAGAAAGCGGCCCACGCTGAAGACGACGCTCTCGTGAGCACCAGCGCTTAAAACAATCCCGGCATTGCCGGATAGTAACGGTATAAAAAGGAGAACACCATGAACGCTACCCTGATCAAGTCCCTGATGGTTTTGCTGACCCTTGGCACCTTGTGCGCGGCGGCTCCGGCGGAGGCTGCTTCCAGTGGTCCTTACAGCATGGACGTGCTGATCAACGGAGTCCCGGCCCGTGAATATTATGCGCGAGGCACCACCTACATTGAGGCGAAGCAGGCCCGTGAATACACCCTGCGTCTGACCAACCACACCGGAAGTCGAGTAGCCGTGGCCCTCGCGGTGGATGGTCTCAACAGCATTGACGCAAAACACACAAGCGCCTATGACGCTCGTAAGTGGATCCTGGGGCCTTACGAGAGCATGGAAGTGCGGGGATGGCAGACCTCCGGCAGCACCTCGCGGGCCTTCTACTTTACCAGCGAGGGCGGATCTTACGGCGCATGGATGGGAGACACCCGCAACCTGGGCAACATCTCGGCGGCCTTTTTCCAGGAGGAAGTGAGCCGTCCTCGGGCCATCTATCAGCCGCCTCCGACCTATCGGGAGTACGGCAACGAGGAGCTGAGCATGTTGGACGGCGCTACGGGGGAGGCCACCCGTCGGGAGGCACCGGCTGCCGCAGCACCTCAGGCGGAGAGCCGAGGCATGGCCAAGTCCGCTCCGTCGGGTTCGGCGGGCCGCATGGCCGCTCCGGCAGAGAAGGATGAGCTGGCGGCGACCGGCATTGGGCGTGAGCAGCATAACGCCGTCTACTCGGTTCACTTCAAGCATGGTCGGAATCCTTCTGCGGTGGTGACGGTGCGTTATGAGTATCGTCCGAAGCTGGTGGAGCTGGGCATTCTGCCTCCGCCGGTGTATCGTCCCGACCCGATGGTGCGCCGTGAGCGTTCGAGTGGATTTGCCCCCGACCCCTACTATCGCCGCTGAACTTCTCCCACCTTGCTCGACCCACCTTCATCGACCCACCTTGCTCGATCCACCCTCATCGAACCGCTTTGATGGACCCACCTTGCTCGACCCACCCTCATCGAACCGCTTTGATGGACCCACCTTGCTCGACCCACCTTGATCGACCCACCCTCGCCCCGGAACTCTTCCTTGTATTGTGTGTCGCCCCTTGTTATCCTCCCGACGACATTGGCCTGATCAACCAGGAGCCTGTATGCAGACCGCTCGACCCGCCCTTCGGCGCAGCCTCAAACAATTCGGTGTGAGTATTTTTGGAGAGATGACCCGCTTGGCGCAGCTTCACGGCGCGGTGAATCTTTCTCAGGGTTTTCCAGACTTTGACGGCCCGGACGTGATCAAAGAAGCTGCGTGTCTTGCTATCCGGCAAGGCAAGAATCAATATGCACGAAGTATGGGTCAGCTCGCCTTAACCCATGCCATCGCAGACAAAGTGAAGCGATTTTATGGCCTCGAAGTGGATCCCATGACCCAAGTGGCGGTCTTCTCGGGGTGTTCCGAGGCGCTGTTTTGTGCCCTGATGGGCTTGCTGGAGCCGGGAGACGAAGCCATTCTTTTTGAGCCGTTTTTTGACTGTTATCCGGCGGATGTGGTGATGGCGGGGGCTACTCCCGTGTATTGCCGCCTGCGTTTTCCCGATCTGAGCTTGGATCTGGCAGCCTTAGAAGCGGCGGTGACCCCTCGAACGCGGCTGATCCTGTTGAACTCCCCGCACAACCCGACCGGAAAAGTCTTTACCCGGGCCGAGCTGGAGGGCATCGCCGAGCTCTGCATCCGCCACAACCTGCTGGCGGTGACCGACGAAGTGTACGAACATCTGACCTACGAGGGCGCGGAGCACATCCCACTGGCCACCATACCGGGCATGTTTGAGCGCACCTTAACCTTGTCATCGACCGCAAAAACCTTCAGCCTGACCGGATGGAAGGTGGGGTATGCCGTGGGACCGTCCGAGCTGGTGGCAGCGGCTCAGACCCCTCATCAGTTTACCACCTTCTCGGGAGACACCCCTCTTCAGGAGGCCATGTCGGTGGGGGTGGCCAGCCCCCCCGAGTTTTCCCACCCCCT
>JBJTQF010000267.1:0-1594 GCA_046075485.1 Myxococcota bacterium
CCGCCGGATCAGCAGCTCATAAAACTCCTGCCAGTGGAGCTGCTTGATCACCCGGTTCGGAATCCTAAATCGGATCCCACCCAACACTTCTCCCTCAATGGTCAAGAGGCCCATGTAGAACAACAGCGACGGTAAGGTCAACGCACTGTGCATGTGATAGGCACTGAAGCTCGTCAGTAGCCGCCCAGTGGCTCGCTCGGTCCTCAGCATCTCCGTGAGAGACTCCAGATATGAGTCGTCCGTCTGCTCCGGGGGCTGAGCTATCAGCCGCAGCTTGTCGTAGTCCGTCCAGCAGTTGTTGTCCAATAAGTCCAGGGGAGGCCGCTTTTCACTCGCAAGCTGCTGGAGGTAATAAAACACCATGTCCGGGTTAAAGAGGGTCTCGTCCACTCTCAGGCTAAACCGGTAGTGGTCGTAGTTGTCCAGCAGCTCCTGGAGCAGCTCCCCTTGTGTCCCACACTCCGGGAAGGCCGCTGAAAACTGCTCCGCCGCCAACGCCACGTCCGCATGGGTCAGGCCCGCGAGCGCGTGAAACTCTGGCATCGAGGTCAGATGGGTCACTACGTTAAACCCACTCGCCATGTCATCCAAGACAATCGGCGTCACGCCGGTGATAAAGGCTCGCTCCAGACACACCCCCGAGAAGGTCTTCATCGCCTTGTAGAAGTTCTTCACAAAGCCCGTGCCAAAGAAGGCTTCCGAGTACAAGGTGCCACTGCTACGATGCTCCGCTTCGTACTCTCGACGGAGCTGCTCCCGCAGCTTCCCCGCTTCTTTCGTCAGCAGCGCATGGGCAAAGTTGTCGTACTCGTCGATCAGAATGAACACTTTATAGGGAGAGCTCTGGACCACCCGAAAAAGACTCGCGATCTGCGTCGCTGCCGGGAGACAGGTGCGAAGGTCCGGCTCCAACGTCTCCAGCCTCGGAATCAGGTGGCGGTAGTCATTCACAAACCGCCGACACTCATCTCGCACCAAGCCATCAAAGGAACGTCGCATCTCATCCTTGCCCTCGTCGGTGGCCACCGAGGAGAAGTCAAAATACAACACCAAGTACCGCCCCTGCTTCGGTGTCGGATGGTCGTAGATATACAAACCCTTAAACAGCCGCTCAAACCGGTCCTTCAGGTTGATGTCGTAGTAATATCGCAGCATGTGGATCAGGGTAGACTTCCCAAACCGCCGAGGACGCAAGAAGAGCTGGAATTTCCCGTAACGGTCGGCATTCTCCATCAACGGCAGATACATCGTCTTGTCCGCGTAAAACTGACCTCTCTCGCGGATATCTTCAAAGTTACACTGTCCATAAGGGATCTTCACGGGGACTCCTCTCACTTCTGGTCATGCTTCAACCACTTTGACCACCTCAACGACACACTTCTTCAGACCCAAGCAGACGATGCTCGCCGCTTTGTAGGAGGCTCGCCCCAGACGCTGTTTCAAACGTGGTCCATCCTCCAGATAACGCTCGAGCTGCGCTCGCGCCTGCTTTTGTGCCGCTTGGATCTGCGCTTTACTCGCCGAGGCTTTTAAATACTTAAACTCCAAGACCCAACCCCAGCGTGCTTGAGGATGCCGTCGGTCCAAGCCCAAA
>JBJTQF010000268.1:0-19902 GCA_046075485.1 Myxococcota bacterium
GTGGTCCCAGGGGGAATCGAACCCCCGACTTCGCCGTGAGAGGGCGACGTCCTGACCGCTAGACTATGGGACCGAAGCAGAGAGTGTGCGGAAGAGGGAGCCCGTGCTTGATAGAAGCAGGTCAGCCTCTCTATCTTAGAAATAAAAAAGGCCAGCGTAAAACGCTGACCTTCAGATAGTGGTCCCAGGGGGAATCGAACCCCCGACTTCGCCGTGAGAGGGCGACGTCCTGACCGCTAGACTATGGGACCGAAGTTGAGGAACCAGGACTCGAACCTGGAGACTTCTGGTTCAGAGCCAGACGTGTTGCCAATTACACCATTCCTCAGCATAACAGAGACGCTTGAGAGGGAGACTCTGAATTTCCCGCGCCACCGTCGCAATTTGTGCCCCTATATTAGACCAAGCCCCCTCGAGCGTCAATAGAAAAATCGGACAGACCGAATTTTTTTGACCCTGTATCCCGAGTCTGAGAGGCACCGTGACCGGCACCGTGACCGGTTCAGAGGGCAGGGGTGGCAAACAACGTCAGCTCCAGCCCATGAGAAGCCATCAGTGGGATGAGCTTGGCTGCAAACTCATCTTCCTCCATGATCTTGGACTCTTTGAGCTTGGTGCGTCCTTCGGTAAACTGATCCATCATTTTGGAGTTATAGGCCGTGACCACCTGCTGATAGCCTTCGAGACGCAGCTTGGCCACCTTCACCAGCACCTCGTGCAGCGCCTGCACCTGCGGATCCGTGACCTGAATGGTGTTCACCAAGTCGGAAAACTCTTTGGCTTTGGGCAGCAGCTCCGATTCGAGCCGTTTGGCAGCGGCGTCGCTGTCGATTTTGCCTTGACCCTCGTTGACGAGCTGGACAAAAATCTTGGACAGCTCCTCATTCTTGGCCAGCGCGGGCTCCACCGCCGTCTTATAGGCCGTGAGCGCCTCCGTCAGCGGATCCACTTGAGGCGTAGACTTACACGCGGGCGCGCCCAGCACGAGCGTGAGCACGAGCAGGCCCGAAATCCAAGCAGGCAGGCACAGAAATGCGGAAAAGCGGGTGTCTCCTCGCATCGGGAAGACTCCTTCTGAGATACAGTATTAATACGTAGAAGCGACGCCGCGCTGAGTCTGCGCGCTCCGAGCCATCTGAACGCACGCCGTCACAACAGGGCGGGGACGCCGCAGCAGCCGAAGGCAGAGCATAGCAGCGGTTCCCCTCCTGTGTCAACGAAGAGGTCTCGTAGATTTCTTATTGACAGCCACTGCTCTTACATTATACTACGCATTCTGAATCCGGGCTACCATAGGCGCAATACCTTGATCATTCATCTCGACGACATTCCTGACGAGGGCTTGGACCTCGAATCTCAGTCACTCGCCCCCATGCTCCAGCAGGCGCTGGCGCAGCTTGACGATGTGAAAGACGCTGACCGTGTGGCGCTTTCGTTTCATCTTCAGAGAGCCGGGGATGTGGTGATTGTCAACGGTCATATGTCTGGACCAATTGAAATGTCCTGTGCGCGCTGTCTGGACCCGGTGAAGACTGAGCTGGATCGGCCATTCCGCTTCTACCTTCATACGCCTCTCTCTGATAAAGAGAGTGCCAACGGAGACGTTGAACTGACCTCGAATGCACTCGATGTCAGCTTCATGGAAGGAGACACGATTGACGTCGATGTCCTGATTCGGGAGCAAGTGGCGCTGGACCTTCCAGACAAGCCGCTTTGTCGTCCCGACTGCCGGGGCATCTGTCAGGGATGTGGAGCGGAGTTGAACCGGGAACCCTGTAGCTGTAAACCCACAGCCGTTGATCCGCGCTTTGCCGTTTTAAAAGGTTTGAAGATCGCTTCCCGTTCAGGTGGCAGCGATCCTGTCTAAAGTCAGGCTTTTTAGCTGTACAGTCGTTGTCAGACGTACTGTCATTGAAGGAGAGTCCCGTGGCTGTTCCGAAGCAGAAAACTTCCAAGTCTCGCCGTGATATGCGCCGTTCTCATCTGGCTCTGCGGGTCAACAACGCCATCGAGTCTTGCACCAACTGCGGTGAGCCCAAGCTGCGCCATCGTGTGTGCATGAAGTGTGGCTATTTCCGTGGTCGTAACGTCCTGAACCTGAACGCCGCCTGAGAGGGTGACGCTGTCTGAACAGGTCGCTTCCCCGACGCGCGCTCTCGGGCGCGTGAAGAGGTGATGTGTACCCTGCATTGGGCCAGCCCTCTCTCCCCGGTTCACTCCCATTTTCTCTGGCATTGAGGAGCACCTCCCATGAGCAAACCTCAGGATAAGATTGGCCCCGAAGGACCGTCTGACCGCGTGCCTGCATCCGGTCGTACTCCCCTTGAGCAGCAGGTCATCGAAGTGATCGCTGCTCAGCTTGGCATCAAAGCTGAAGACATCCAGCCCAGCTCATCCTTCATCGATGACTTGGGTGCCGACTCCCTCGACATCGTCGAGCTGGTGATGGGCATGGAAGAGAAGTTCGGGCTCGAAATCCCCGACCAGGAAGCCGAAAAAATCCTGACCGTGCAGGACGCGATCAATCATATCGCTGGATTCCTGTCCTCCCAGGAACATCACGGCAAATCCTGAGCCACCGCTCCTTCTTCGCTCGGTACTCTCTGCCCCTCACCCGGGCAGGCGTCCTGCCAATGGCGCTGAAGCTGTTCCTTCTCAGCGTTACAGCGCCTCATGGCTGAGCGTTTCTCACGGAGCTGTGATGCCATGAAGCTCGCCATCGCCAGTGACCATGCTGGAGTTGCCCTCAAAGCCGCTCTGGTTCAGCACCTCACCCCCCTCCACGCCCTGGATGACCTGGGCCCTCACGACACCACGTCCGTGGATTATCCAGACTTTGCTCACACCCTGGCCCTCAAAGTCCAGTCCGGCGAAGTCGAGCGAGGCATCCTCATCTGTGGCACCGGCATCGGCATGTCCATCGCCGCCAACAAAGTCGCCGGAGTCCGCGCCGCCGTCGTTCACGATACCTTCTCCGCCAAAGCCTGCGTTGAGCACAATAACCTCAACGTCTTGTGTTTAGGCGCTCGTGTCATCGGCGAAGGTCTGGCCCTCGAGCTCTGTCACGTCTGGCTCAACGCGCACTTCGCGGGAGGCCGTCACCAGCGCCGTCTCGACAAAATTGCAGCCCTCGAATCCCACACCCGTGTGGAATGCCCCCGCTGAACCCTTTGAATGCGAGTGAGGAACCGATGTCAACCCTGCATTCCGTAGACCCCCAGCTTGCCGCCGTGCTCCAGCGTGAAGCCCACCGTCAACTTGATGGCTTGGAGCTCATCGCCTCCGAGAACTACGTCAGCCAAGCCGTGCTCGAAGCTCAAGGCTCTATCTTGACCAACAAGTATGCAGAAGGTCTCCCCGGAAAACGATATTACGGCGGCTGCGAAGAAGTTGATGTGGCCGAAAACCTCGCCATTGAGCGCGCTCGCCAGCTCTTCGGTGCCGAGGGTGTTAACGTTCAGCCCCATTCCGGCGCTCAGGCAAATATGGCCGTCTATTTTGCCACCCTCAAGCCCGGCGATACCTTCATGGGCATGAACCTGTCCCAGGGTGGACATCTGACCCACGGCAGCCCCGTTAACTTCTCCGGAACCTTGTATCAGGTGGTTCAGTATGGGCTCCACCCCGAGACCCACCGCATCGACTTTGACCAAGTGCGAGACCTCGCCCTCAAACATCGCCCCAAGCTGATCGTGTGTGGCGCCAGCGCCTACTCTCGCGCCATACCGTTTGATCAGTTTCGCACCATCGCCGACGAAGTGGGAGCGCGTCTATGGGCAGACATCGCCCATCCTGCTGGACTGGTGGCCGCTGGACTTCATCCCGACCCCGTGCCCTACTGTGACTACGTGACCACCACCACCCACAAGACCCTCCGGGGCCCCCGAGGGGGTATGGTCATGGCCCGCGCTGAGCTCATGAAAGACATCAACAGCCGCGTATTTCCAGGCATTCAAGGCGGGCCCCTGATGCATGTGATCGCCGCCAAAGCCGTCGCCTTTCATGAAGCACTCCAGCCTTCGTTTAAGCAGTATGCCGCCCAGGTCATCACCAACGCCAAAGTGCTGGCCGAGACCCTCATGGCCGGAGGTCTCGATTTGGTCTCAGGCGGAACCGACAACCACCTGATGTTGATCGACCTCACCCGCACCGGCTGGACCGGCAAAGCAGCAGAAGCCGCCCTCGGCGCCGCCCACATCACCGTCAATAAAAACACCGTGCCCAACGAGACCCGGAGCCCCTTCGTCACCAGCGGCATTCGAGTGGGAACCCCCGCCATTACCACCCGTGGCATGGGTGAAGCCGAGATGCGCACCGTCGGCGCGCTGATCCTGCGAGTCCTGAGCAATCCGGAGCGTCCCGAGATCTACGCTCAGGTCTCCGAAGAAGTGAAGGCGCTCTGCGCTCGTTTTCCGGTGCCGGGCATTCCGGCGTGATCGGTAGGCTGGGGGCCTCCTCGAGGGTCAGCCCTCACACACTCAGCCCCACAGGAGATTCGAGCGTCCTTGCCCTGTGTCTCCCCCTTAAAGCTCAGCTCTGAAAGGTCGGTCTTTTCATGAAGTGTCCTTTCTGCGGATCGCTGGAAACCAAAGTCAGCGACAGCCGGATGACCAAAGAAGGTGAGAGCATCCGCCGTCGCCGGGAGTGTGAGAGCTGCCATCGACGCTTCACCACCTACGAGCGCGTAGAAGAGAGCCTGCCCCTGATCATCAAAAAGGACAAACGACGAGAGCCCTACGACCGCACCAAAGTATTGGCCGGGCTCCGTCGAGCCTGCGAAAAACGTCCCATCAGCGCCGAGACCATCCAGAGTCTGGTGGACCGTCTGGAGCTGACCCTACAAGAGCGCGCCGAAAAAGAAGTGCCCTCCTCGGTGATCGGCGAGCAGCTCCTCCATGCCCTGCTGGAGCTGGACGATGTCGCTTATGTGCGATTTGCCTCCGTATATCGTGAGTTTCAGGACATCGGTCAGTTTATGCGGGAGCTCAACGAGCTGCTCCAAGCGCGGACGAGGCCCCCTGAGCCCATCGAGCCCCCCTCCTCAGCTCCTGCCATGTCGGATGCAAACCCATGAGTGACACCCGCTTCATGCGTCAAGCCCTTCGTCTGGCGGCGCGTGGGGATACCAGCCCCAACCCGCGTGTGGGCTGCGTGATCACCTCCCAAGACGGGCAAGTGTTGGCCACAGGATATCATCAGCGCGTGGGCATGCCCCATGCCGAAGTGGAGGCCCTCCGACGCCTCAACTTCAGTGCGCCCGGTGCCACCTTGTATGTCAACCTGGAGCCATGTGCCCATCATGGCCGTACCCCGCCGTGTGTGGAGGCGATCCTGCGTGCGGGGATTCGGAGGGTGGTGGCGGGCATGACCGACCCCAACCCGCTGGTGCAGGGGCGAGGCTTTCAGCGTCTGCGTGATGCGGGCATCGAAGTCGTACAGGGTGTGCTCGAAGGCGACTGTTTGAAGCTCAATGAAGGGTTCTGTAAAGCCATCACCACCGGCCTGCCCTTTGTGACCCTCAAACAAGCCGCGTCCCTGGATGGCAAGATTGCCACCCATACCCGTGATGCCCGCTGGATCTCCTCCGCCGAGTCTCGGAGCCTGGTTCACCACTGGCGAGACCTCAGCGACGCCGTGGTCGTGGGGGTCGAGACGGTGCTGCAAGACAATCCTCAGCTCACCGTGAGACTGGCCAAGCAGCGCACACGCCGACCGCCGCTCCGAGTGGTGCTGGATACGCACTTGCGGACGCCTCTGGACGCCACCGTGCTGAACTCCGAAGCCCCCAGCTTGCTCTTGGTGGGAGACCACATAGAACCTCAGCGCCTTCAGACCTATCGCGACAAAGGCATTGAGCTCCAGCCGCTTCCGCTCGCACAAGGACGTTTGAGCCTGCCTCATGCGTTTGTGGCCCTTTACCAGCGTGGGGTGGTTTACGCTTTTGTGGAGCCCGGAGCCACCCTTGCCGATGCCCTCTGGCGCTCCGGATTGGTGGATCGTGCCTATTATTTTTTGGCACCGCGCTTGATTGGAGGCCAGACGAGCCCCACCTTAATGGGAGGCATGGGCTTCCCCCGCGTGGACGAGAGCATTTCGCTCCACTGGGAGTCCTATCGAAAGGTGGGAGACGACCTGCTGGTGGAAGTGACCCCTCGCCCCCGGCCAGAACGGAAGGAATAGCCCATGTTTACCGGCTTGATTGAAGACATTGGGCAGCTTACCCGCATTCAGCAGCAGGGTGAAGGCGCGCGCCTGTTGATCTCCACCCGCTTGCCCTTGCATGAAGTGCGCTTGGGAGACAGCATCGCCGTGTGTGGTGCCTGTTTGACGGTGACCCGTAAAGAACAACGGCTCTTTGAAGCGGAGATCTCACGCGAGACCCTCGCCCGTACCGCTTTTGTGGAGCTTAAGCCCGGAGCCCCCTTGCATCTTGAGCGGGCCATGCGGCTCTCGGATCGCCTGGATGGTCATTTGGTCTTGGGACATGTCGATGGCACCGGCATCCTCAAGACGCGAGAAGAGCGGGGAGATTCTCTCTATCTGGAGGTCAGCGCCCCTCCCAACGTGCTTAAATATGTGGTAGAGAAAGGTTCGATTGCGGTTCACGGCGTGAGCCTCACGGTCAACGCGCTGCTGAGTGACGCTTTCAGCCTGACCCTGGTGCCCTATACTCGTAACGCCACCTTCCTGGACCGGCTTCAGCCGGGAGACCGGGTCAACCTCGAAGCAGACCTGATTGGAAAATATGTCGAGCGGCTGCTGGGTGGGCAGAGCGCACGCGCGGCGGGTGGGGGATTGACCCTCGAACATCTCGCCCGACACGGATATCTCTAAGTGTTGGAGCTGTGGAGTCCTTATGTACGACCGAAATCCTGAGTTTGAGCCCCTGGTAGAAGATCCCGAAGCCCGTGTCCGCTTGGCCGTCGAAGACATCCGACTAGGCCGGATGGTGATCCTCACCGACGACGAAGATCGGGAAAACGAAGGCGACTTGGTGCTCGCCGCTGAAAAAGTGACCCCCGAAGCCATCAACTTTATGGCCCGCTACGCCCGAGGACTGATTTGTTTGACCTTGACGGAAGCGCGGGTGCAAGATCTCCGTCTCAATCCGATGGTGCCGGATAACACCTCCCGCTACGAGACCGCTTTTACAGTCTCGATTGAAGCCCGCTCGGGTGTTACCACCGGCATCTCGGCGGCAGATCGTGCGCGAACGGTGCAAGTGGCCATCGATCCGCTGACGAGCCCCGAAGACTTGGCGCGTCCGGGGCATGTTTTTCCGTTGCGTGCGCGAAATGGGGGTGTGTTGGTGCGCACCGGCCAGACCGAAGGTTCGGTGGACTTGGCGCGCATGGCGGGCTTGTATCCGGCGGGTGTTATTTGTGAAGTCATGAACGACGACGGCACGATGGCCCGGCTCCCCGATCTGAAGCAGTTTGGTCAGCAGCACGGCATTCGTATCCTGACGGTGGCCGATCTGATTCGCTTCCGGCTCCAGCATGAGCGGCTGGTGAAGCCTTTGCGCGAGACCCCCTTGCCGACCGCGCGAGGAACAGCCCGTGCCGTGTTGTTTGGCTCCGAAGTGAATCCGGCCATGCACTTGGCCCTGGTGATGGGAGACATTTCGGGACCGGAGCCGGTGCCAGTGAGAGTGCATGTCTGCTCCACCCTCGAAGATGTTTTTTCGGCCAGCCCTGCCGAGAACACCGTGGGCATTCAGCGGGTGCTCGACACCCTCTTTGAGCGCGGGCGTGGTGTGCTGCTCTATTTGTATGCCGATGGCCGTGGCGGAGACGAGCTGCAAGAGCATCTGAAGCTCTTTGAGCTGCGTCACAGTCTGAATGGAGACCTGAAAGAGGCCCTCAAGCGGGTCAACGTGCGCCGCGATCCGCGAGATTTTGGCTTGGGTGCGCAGATCCTGGCCTCCTTGGGCCTGAAAGACATTGTCTTGATCAGCAACAGTCCGACCCGGATGAGAGGACTGGAGGGTTATGGTCTCCGCGTGGTGGACTATTTGCCCTTGAGCTGATGCCATATTGATCCCTCTGTGGCACCTCCGACGAGGTGACTGACCAAAAGGAACCTGAACATGAGCTTAAAAGACCGCGTGCAGAACGTGGAAGGCCAACTGACCGTCTCCGAGGCGCGAATTGGTATTGTGGTGAGTCGATTTAACAGCTTTATTACCGAGCGTCTTCTTGAAGGGGCCCTGGATGCCCTGGTGCGATCCGGTATTCGTCCTGAAGATATCACCGTCGCGCGTACCCCAGGCGCCTGGGAGATCCCCCTGATTGCCCGCACGATGGCGGAGCGGGGTGGTTATGACGCCTTGATCTGTCTGGGGGCCGTGATTCGAGGCTCGACCCCACACTTTGACTACGTGGCCAACGAAGTCGCAAAGGGGGTCGCCCATATCTCCCTGGAGAAGGGCCTGCCCGTGACCTTTGGTGTCTTGACCACCGACTCCATCGAACAAGCCGTGGAGCGGGCAGGGACCAAGATGGGCAACAAGGGCTTTGAAGCCGCCCAAGCCGCCTTAGAGATGATCAGCCTCTTGCGGGGCATCAAAGCCTCCTGAGCGGGAGCAAAAGAGGGTTTTTTCATGAGCAGTCGTCGCCGCGCGCGAGAATTTTGCCTTCAGATGTTGTACCAATGGGACCTGCGGGGCTGTCGCCCTGCCGAAGTCCTGAGCAACTTCTGGGTGGATGTGACCTTCGCCAACGAAGAAAAGGCTTACTCCGAGCAGCTCTTTTTGGGCAGCACCCGCGAAGTGCGCACCCTTGACCTGACCATCGAGCGTTTCTCTCACAAATGGCGCATCGAGCGTATGCCGCCCATCGACCGAAACGTGCTGCGGATGGGGGCTTTTGAGCTGTTCCACATCCCCGACGTTCCGGTGAGTGTGACCCTCAACGAGTGCATCGAGCTCGGAAAGCGTTATTCGACCACCGAATCGGGGGCCTTCATCAACGGGATTCTGGATCGGATTGCGCACAACCTGCCTCCGGCTGTGTTAAAACAGAAAGAGGCCAGCAGCAACTTGCTCGACAGTGGTGTATTCCTGGATGACGAAGAAGAATAAGGGGTCTCTCACATGGCTGAAGAAGTCGTCTCCATCTCATTCTGTTATGACGGCACGATGGAGCGCCTCCAGCACTACGACGCCATTGCCCTGGGTGTCTTTCTGGACGAGCGCCCACTGAAGGGAGTGACGGGTTTTGTCGATTGGCGTCTGCAAGGGGGGATCTCTCGACTCTTGAGCAGCCGGTATTTTAATGGCTCGCTGCTCGAGAGCTGCTTGACACCCTCTCAGGGTTACCTCCCGATGGAGAAAGTCTTTCTCTTTGGGTTGGGCGCCCTCCCGGAGTTCAGCGTCAGCCGTTTTAATCGGGTGGCCGGGGAGATCATCTCCACCATGAACAAGGTGCAGGCCAGCACCTTTGCCCTCTCTGCTTGGGACTTAACCCGGGGCAGGGTGGCCCCCGAAGAAGCGGCTGGCATCATCTATCGGCACATCCTGGCCCTCGGAGAAGCGCGCCAGCCCGTCGAAGGGGGACGTCTGATCACCTTCATTGAGCGGGGACCGTGGGGCAAAGCCCTCCGCGATGGTTTCCGTCAGCTCAGCGACCGCAGCAGCGAGCTTCCCATTCGGCTTGAAGTTCGGTGAAGACTGCTTGAATTTTCTGACCATGCCTGATATGTGAAGAGAGGAACGATCAGCCTTGGAGGTTCGTGTGTCCTTTCCCAAGCCCCTTATTGCCGTAATGCTCTTCTTGAGCCTTGATTTTTCTCGCCTGGAGGCCGCTGAGCCTGTGGGAGAGCCGTCTTCGCGAGGTCGCATCGCCGTACTCTCAACGGTGCCGGAGGTTGAGCCTCTTCAGCAGCCGGTCGAGCAGCCGGTCGAGAAGCCTCTTCAGCAGCCGGTCGAGCAGGAGCGGGTGGCCCCCGGCCTTCAGCTTCTCCTGGCCGAAGCCCGTGCTGCGCGAGAGCAGGCCCTTCGTCCTCTGGCGGAAGACGACGACATGTTTACCGATCAGCCTACGTATCGGTATGACTTCAGCGAGCGTCATCTGTCGTTCGGGCTGAACATGGCGGGAGGTTTGGCCAATGGCCCGACCCTCAACGCTTTTCCCTACGGAGGGGTGGTCACACCGTATTTTCGAGGGGCATTTGGAGACGGCAACGCGCTCCAGCTTGACCTGAACTTGGGCATCAATCCCATCAGTGGGGCCAGTGCCCAGTGGTTGTATTTCCGCACCCCGATCATGGCGGGCAGCTTGGTGAGTGGGTATGTAGCCTTGATTGCGCCGACCCTCTCATTCCGGTACGACATCGACTTGGGAGCCTCGATCTCGAAGCGTTCTCCGGTGGCGTTGTTTGTATCCTTTGGCTTGGGCCCTGCTTTTACCTATGGATCTTCCGCCTTGACCAGCAACGGCTCGGTGAACGGGACCGGAGAGACCTACCTGACCAATATTCAGCTCTTTGCCGATGTGTTACCGGCGGCGGGACTGAAGCTGCGGCTGGGAGAGTTTGCGGCCCTCGAGGTGGGCAGCAAGCTGCACTTGGTCTGGCCGATCATGGCCAACGTGAACAACACCGGCTGGGTCTCGGGCCGCCCCTTCAGCGTCCCAGAATTTTGGATCGAAGCCTCCCGCTGGACGGAATTTTATCTCGGCTTCAGCTATGATTTTGGGTGAGACTGGGTGCCACATGGCCTCCTCCCAGCGGCTGAGGGGGGTGAAGGAGGCTTTCGCCCTGCCATCATCGGGGAGGTTTGCAGACGCTGCAACGACTTAAGGGCGGGTGAGCTTATCCAAAATTCCTCGGATGCGCCGGGCGCTCTCACTCTCGGGGGCGCTGAGCAGGACCGGGCGGGAGATTTCCACCGACCGTTGCACCTTCTCATCTCGTTCCACTGCACCCACCAGCTCGAGATCCACACTCAGGAAGCCGCGAGACACGGTGCGCACCGTTCGCCAAGTCGTCTCGGTTTGGTCTGCCGTGGTCATGTTGAGGATCAGCTTCAGCTTATATTCCTGCACCACCGTCTGGAACTGGCGTCCGAGCTCGGGAGACTCTTTGAGCAGATAGTCTGACATCTGCCGAACAGTGCGAGGAGCATTTTCGTCGGCAAACTTCCCACTCCCCTTGAGCATATCGTTGATCAGCGCCACCTGGCTGAACTGGCGCTGGAGCGCGCGAAACAGGGCGCTCTTGATGAACCCGTAGCCGTTTTGGATGGACGTGGGCTCGGGTGTGACCACCACCAGCCGCGTATGGGCGAGGTTAAAAAAGTCGAGCACGTTGTACGTCGTGCCTGCGCCCAAGTCGAGCAAGATATAATCAGCCCGCAGTCGTTTGAGGTGGCGCAGCAGCTTTTGTTTCTGAGAATACTGCGGATTGGCCAGTGAGAGGATATCCGACGCCCCGCTGATCAGCTTGAGGCGGGGCACCTCGGTCGTCAGCATGATTTCCTCGAGTGTTCCCACTCGGTTATCGATGAAGTCTGCCAGCGTATGAGGCGGATGATCGATGCCCAGACACGTATGCATATTGGCACCGCCGAGATCGGCGTCTACCACCACCACATGGTTTCCACGTTGAGCCAATCCAACTGCGAGGTTGGCGCTGACAAAGCTCTTGCCCACCCCTCCTTTACCGCCTCCGATGGCCCAGATATGACGTGCGCCGAGATCCAGGGGTTCTTCCAGGGGCTCTTCAAACTGCTCGACCTCTTGCATGGGGGCTGCTCCTACTTCATGCTGCGGCTGCTCGGGGCTCATTCTTGCCAGAAAAGACTCACCAGTCGCCACCACTATAATACGACGATTGTAAAGCTGTCAACCGGGGCTCCGATCCATCCTCCGGTCTGGCTGGCGGATTCTTGATTTCCCTGCATAGCAGGAGAATCCATCTGGGCAGGATCGAAGATGCCTCGCCGAGGTGCTGCTCAGGCACGTCCACAGGATCGCCAAATGCGTCTGCTGGATGCCTTAGCCGCTGAGACGCTCGACCAGCTTGGCGATGAGGTAGTCACTTTCTTCCATCGCCTGTTTGCGGAACTCACCAAAATAGCTGGCGGTCTGCTCGAAGTGATCGATGAACGCTTCTCGATCCGTCCCTACCACCACCGCCGCCATCGTCGAAGCCGCGTGAAGAAACGACGCCACCACGCGCGGGGTGAGTGGATTTTGCATCTCGATGTCGGCATACAGCCCAGCATTCTGAGCAAAGAGCCGACCGATCATGGCCAGCTCCAGCCGGTAGATGGGGCTGGTGAACTCCAGCGACTCATCCAGATCCACATCGAGGGTCTCGAGGCACTTGCCCATCGCGATGGTGACAAAGTGGCGCAGCACCTGGATGATCGCCATCATCTTGTCGTGATGGAGGGGGGTGGTGAGCTTGATGATCGCCCCTTGGCTCTCGAGAAACTGGCGGAGCCAGGGCAACCAGACATCTCCACGGCCTGGACAGAGCACCACCACTTGGCGGAGCAGGCTTTTGACCGTGGGACCAAACATCGGATGGGTGCCGATCACCTCCACATCGGGCGCGGTATGCTCGAGCATGGCTCGGAGGGGTCCACTCTTGAGGGAGGTCACATCGATCAGGCATGCACCCGGTTTCAGGTGAGGGGCCACCTGCTTGATGACCTCGATGGTGACAGCAATGGGCACCGAGAGAATCACCAGATCGGCTTGAGCAGCGGCTTGTTCGGGTCTGAGCTCCGTGGCTTCGGAGGCTACCAGCACCGTATGGCCGCGTTCGGCGAAGAGGCGTGCAAAAAAGCGTCCCATCCCGCCGGTTCCGCCGATGATGGCCACCGTTCGGCGTGCTTCGGTGGGGGCGAGTGCCTGCGAATAGCTCATGTGCTGCCGGAATGACTCATCGGTGATGGCGCGAAACACCACCTCGATCAGCTCTGGTTTTACTTCAAAGCGACGGGCAAGCTCCGCGATGCGGCCTTTGAGGTTGGCTTCTTCTTCTTTTTGAAACAGGGGATAGTTCAGGGCTTCTTTATGCTCATGCACCCGCTTGAGCACCGACAAGCGCCGCGTGATCAGCTTGATGAGCAGCTTATCGATCACCTCGAGCTCTTGGGTCAACGTTTCCAGTGACGTCATGGCCGTGGGCTCCCTTTGCCGTCTTGAGCGATGCCGGCCTTATGTTCGTCGGCCCGTCGCATCCCCTCCATCAGCAAAAAGTCATTGTGTTCTGAGATGTTACGGACAGGGACTTGCTGAAGTGGCACCACCGAAAAGTGACCTTCTTCCCACAAACACAGGGCAAAAAACGCCTCTCGACCGCTCAGCGGACCCAGGATGGCCGACTTGAGCTCTCCCTGCTCCAGACACAGCTCACAGCGTTGAGACCCCTGCTCGAGGCTCACCTTCACCGTCTTTTGACCGAGCTGGAGCACTTGGAGCAGATCCAGCAGGCTCAGCTCCCGCAGATCGCCTTCGATGCCGCTGGGCTGGCGACGCCGCCGCTCTTCCATCGCCCGCTCCAGCCGTCGCACCTTCGAGAGCAGAATGTCCAGGTTGATGGGCTTGTTGAGGAAGTCCTCCGCCCCCAGCTCCAGCCCTTTGGTGACGGTGCCCGCATCGCTGCGACTCGACAGAAAAAAGAAGGGAATATCTCGGGTGCGATCCGCCGACTTCAGCCGCGCACACAGCTCAAACCCATCCAGCCGGGGCAATACCACCTCGGTGATCACCAGGTCCGGGAGCTGCATCTCCAGCAGCTTGAGTGCCTCATCCCCGCTGCGCGCCGAGCGTACCTCAAACCCTTCGCGGGTGAATCGCTGCTCGAGCATCTCCAACGAGAGTTTATCTTTATCCACCAGCAGCACGGTTTTAGCGCCCGGCGTTCCAGCCTCCAGCCGTCCCAGCAGTTGTTCCTGGTTCGTAAAGCCGAAGAGTGTATCCACCACCCGCGCATGAAAGCGCACCCCTCGATGATCCCGCAGGTATTTGAGCGCCTTCTCGTCGCCTGCGCGCACGTAACGTTTGGAGCCATCCCGCGACTCGACATAAGCCGCCACCGTCTTGAGCACCGCCGCAGGGCTAATTTCTTCCTCCACCGGAGCGTCATCCGCCAGCGCCTGAAGAATGGGCACCACCGGCAAAGGAGGACCAAAGCCTGCCACCAGCTCCGCCACCAGCTTGATCGGATTATCCGCCGTCACCGCTTGGCCTGCCATCCCTCGATGCAACAAGTAGTCTCCCAGTGGATACAGATACGCCGCTACCGAGAGCGCCTCGAGCTGGCGTGCCGAGAGTCCCAATCGCTGCCCCACCAGCCGGGCAAGCTGCGAAACCTGCCGAAGTTGCCGCTGAGACGGGGCTTCTCGATCTTGCTCCAGCAGAGAGTAAAACATGTCCAGCGTGCGTAGGTAAAAGTCGGTGAACCGCAGCAGACCCTGCTCGTGCGGTTCCAGCTCCTCGCGTGAGGGTGTAGAGGTGCTCGCTCGCGCGGATGCGGAGGGCAGACTTCCAGCTCCATCGGATGCGACGGGGGCGACCGGTATTGTTTTAACCGGCGTTCCCATCACCGGCGTTCCCATCACCGGCTGTCCCATCACCGGCGTTCCCATCACCGGCGTTCCCATCACCGGCTGTCCCGTCATCGGCGTCCCCTGAGCGGGTGTGCGGAGCGGCACCGCATGGATTCCCGAGACCGGCGGCGGCATGATCGGCGTCCCCATCACCGGCGGGGGCATGATCGGCGTCCCCTGAGCGGGTGTGCGGAGCGGCACCGCATGGCTACCCGAGACGGGCGGAGGCATGATCGGTGGCGGCATGATCGGCGTCCCCATGATCGGCGTGCCGTGGGCGGGCGTGCCGTGGGCGGGAGTACGCAGTGCTGGACGTTCGCCGGTGGTCTGCCCAACACCTCCGGCGTGAGGACGTGTATTCCCCGAAACCGGCGTCATCGGAATACCGGGCAATCCCAGGGCGGCTTCTGACACCTGCGCGGGATAATAGCGGTCGATCAGCTCACGCACCACATCTTGAGGGCCGAGCAGCACCCGAATCCGCTCAAGCTGGTGTTCTTGTTTGAGCTTCTCCACGGGATCTTTGAGCAGCGGATCGGTGAGCACCACCGCCAGCGTCTTATCATGCGCCGAGAAAAAAATCGGCAGCATATGGTATTGCCTGGCTTCATGCCCCTTGAGCATGGAGAGCACCCCGGGAGGCACTGAGACCTGGCGCAATCTGGACTCGGGCGCGACCGGCAGGCCGGATTGTCTCCCCAGTGCATCCGTCAAACGAGCTTCGCTGAGCACCCCGCGCGATACCAGCGCTCTCCCCAGCCGTTCGTGGGTATGGTGTGCCTGTGCCAGCCCTTGCTCGAGCTGAGTGGATGTCACCCAGCCTGCGTCCAGCAGCAGCTCTCCCAGCAGTTGTCGTGAGACCATGAAGCCTTGCTCCTTCCAGGGTTTCCCTCGACTGTAGCCGAAAGTCGTTGAAAAATCCACCCTGGCCCCTACAATGCTAGCATTCTGATGATCATCTGCATAGACCTAGGAACTCGCATGGCCGCTCAGCCTCCTTCTCCAGCCCTTGCCGACGATGTGGAAGCACTCACCGGGCCTTCAGCCGTGGACTTGCCAGCCGCGCGGGAGCTTGTGCGTATTTTTGCAAAGACTGCTCGAGCTACCCGCCTGTACGCGCGCAACAACGAGGTCTATCAGCGCTTCTGGAGCGAGCTCTGTACGCGCATGATAGCCTATCTTGATGCCAACCAAGTGCTCTCCCTTCAGATTGGCACCCATGAGGTGCGGGTGAGTGACGAAGTGGTCTTTCAGCCTCAGCAGCAGGACGATAACTTCGCCTATCGTCTCTATAAAGACGGCCTTCGTCAGATGGACTTTGTCCGAGGTCTCACCGTGGAGGAGCTTCAGCGACTGCTGGAGGTGATCACCGCCGATTTTGAGCGAGGCGATTTCCAAGATAAAGATGTCATCAGCCTGCTCTGGGAGTGTGAGTTCCGGCACATCTTCACCCTCTCGGTGGACAGCTTCGTGCAAGAGGCCCAGGTGGAGGGCCAGGAAGAAGAAGACGAACCCGCCGAGAAGCCCGCCAGCATGGTCAGCGACGCCGAGGCCGAGAGCCTCTTTGAGCTGCTGCAACAATCGTCTGAAATCAACCTCCTCAAGCTGGACAAAGAAGAAAAGCGGCAATATCGCATGGTCTCGCAGAGCTCCTCCAGCTTTGTCGAGCGGGGCACCGAAAACGTCACCGGGACGATCTTCACCTTGGATCCGGGTCTCGAGCAGCGCCTCAAGGCGGAGGTGGAGGCCCTCGCCGAAGAAGAGACCCCGCTGGATCCGGTGGCGGAGGTGCTCTTTGAGCTCTATCGGCAGGAGCTGCCCGAGGAATTCCCACAGCTCATCCAGGTGACACTGGGTGTCATGGAGACCTTACTCGCCGATGGGGACTTGGAGTCCCTCAACCACCTGCTCTTTCCCCTCCGAATTCTTTCTATGCCGGATTATGCCCGGGCTTTTTTGCATCATGGCTTGGTGCTCGAATTGTTCAGCCATCTGGGTCAGCCTGCACGTCTGGACCCTCTGCTCCTGGTTTTGCAGGATCGCCGCCTCCGAGGGGGTGAAAATGCCCTCTTTGGTTTTATGTCCTTGATGGTGCCGGATCGGGTCGCTGGACTGATGAGCTGGCTCGAGCGCATCCAAGACGAAGCCTATCGTCAAGCCGCTCTTGAAGGTCTGATTGTGGCAGCGGGTGAGGAGCTTCAGCCGTTCCTTCAAGCAGCGCGTTCGCCCAACCCGATGTTGGTGGCGGATGTCATCAAGAGTATGGGCCGACTGGCCTCCATGAGCAGCCTCGAGGTGGTGCTCAGCGCCTTTTCCCATGCCGAGCCGCGTGTGCGAGAGGAAGCGGTGATCGCCTTACGCAGCTTCGAGAGTCCGCGAGCGCGTGAGACCATCTTCTTGGCCTTGAGTGACGGGGCGGAGTCCGTGCGGATGGCGGCTTTGCGGACCTTAACGGTGGCCCACGACCGCGCGACCGCACGTTATATTACCGAGCTCTTGCAGAGCAAACAGCTCAAGGGGCGGAGTTTTACCGAGCTGCGGGCGTTGTGTATGGCCCTGGCACACATTCAGGGGAATGATGCGGTGCTGCTGCTCTCTGGTTTGCTCAAGCATCGTAAGACCCCGGAGCTTCAGCGTGCGGCTGCGCATGGTTTGGCGGTGGTGGGAGGCGCGGACGTGCGGCGCCATCTGGAGCAGGTCATTCGGGAGTCCAGTCCACCTCTCTCGGATGAGTGTCGTACCCTTCTTTCTCAACTGAAGCAGTGAGGTCCGAGTATGTCCAGTGCTTCCGGCAGTGGCTCAACCCCTCAGAAGGCGTTGGCGGCGACGGCGGCCCTTCAGCGCGCGCGGAACAAGGCCCAGGGTGAAGAAGCCCGCCTCATCAACCTGAAGGGGCGGCAGTTGATTGTGCGCCTAAACCTGTTGTTGCGCACCTCGTCCATTCACGATGTCCACAACGAGGCCCTCCAGCGTTCGATTGACTTCTTTATTAATGCTGCCAGCGACCTGCTCAAAGTGGCCTCTCCCCTGGTGATTCAGGGCGACCAAGACCAGCTCTACATCAACGATTTTCGTGTGCGTGGAGACGCCGTCGTCTATTCCAACACCCGCATGTTGGTAGAGGCCCTCAAGAGCCGAGGCTGTGGCGGGTTGACGGTGCATCAGGACATTGCTCGAGACGAAGTGCTCAAGCTCCTCGAGGTCTTAGCGCAGCCGCACACGCCGGGGCCGGACGAGGAGGGTTACGAGGTGCTCAACCGGGCGCTTGAGGCGGTGGGCGTACAGTCGTTGGTTTTCAACCGTTACCTGGAGCTGGGCTCGGGCGCGGATGTCCGAAAGTTGGTCAATCGAAACAAGGTCACGGTCGCCCTCAAGACCTACGCCAAAGTCCTGGTCACCATGAAGCGGGTCTCCAATACCGGCGCGGAGCTCAAGCCCATTGATCGCCTCAAGCTCAACAAGAATGTGCAGTCCCTGATCGACCTGTGTTTTGACGATGAGGTCTTTTTTGAGGGCCTCAACAGCCTGAAGTTTGAGGGCGACTATAGCTTTTTTCATCCCGTGCATGTGGCCATGCTCTCCGTTCAGATTGGAAAACACATCGGCCTGAGCAAAAAGCTCCTGATGGAGCTGGGCTTATCGGCGCTTTTTTACGACCTCGGGCGTGCCCGCATGTATCGAGCGGGCCTGGAGCGTGCCGGAGAGCTCAGCACCGAGGAGTGGGACGAAGTGCGACGGCATCCGTTACGCTCGGCTCGGGAGGTGCTCAAAGCCAAGAGCTTGAGTGAAGCGGTGCGTAAGCGTCTGCTGGTGGCCTTTGAGCATCATCTCTGGTATCGCGAGGGGGGCTATCCGCAGCGCATACAGCCTCGGCCCCTCCACTTGTTTAGCCGGATTGTGGCCGTGGCCGACGCCTATGACGCCCTCACCACCACCCGCCCTCATCGTGACGGATACCTTCCTGCCGAGGCCCTCAAGATCATGATGGAGGAGAGTGGCACCCACTTTGATCCGGTCTTGGTGAAAGTCCTGGTAAACCTGCTTCAGATCTTTCCTTTGGGCACCTTGCTTTTTCTGGACACCCGCGAGATTGCCGAGGTGTACCACAACCAGAGTGAGCCTGCCTTACGCTTTCGTCCATTGGTGCGGCTGTTGACCAATTCGGCGGGTCAGCCGGTGCCTTCTTCGATTGTCAACTTGGCGGACAAGGACTCCAAAGGACGTTTTGTGCGCTCGGTCTTGCGTACCCTGGAGCCCGACGAAGCTCGAGCGTGGGTGCCTGCTCGAACCTAACACCGAGTCCTGTTTACCCGAGGTACTCATGCTGAGGTACTCATGCTGATGCAGCGCAGTGGTATTGTGACCCTTCTCACCGACTTTGGCCTTCAAGATCCTTATGTGGGCATCATGAAGGGCGTGATGTTGAACCTCGCGCCTGCCCTTCGCCTGATCGACTTAACCCACGGCATTGTGGCGCAGGATGTGCAGCAAGGCGCGTTGGCCCTGGAGAGTGCTTGGCGATATTTTCCGGTGGGCACGGTGCATTTGGCGGTGGTTGATCCGGGCGTGGGCTCTCTGCGCCATCCGCTCTTGATTGAAGCGGCGGGCCATGCCTTTGTGGGACCGGATAATGGACTCTTGGAGGCGGCATTTCAGGCCGATCCGCACGCGCGTGCTTATATCCTGAGCCATCCGGCCTATCGATTGGAGCGGGTGAGCCGAACATTTCATGGGCGAGACCTGTTTGCACCGGCGGCGGCGCATTGGGCGCTGGGGATCGTGGGCGAAGCCTTTGGGCCGCTGCTTCATTCTCCGGTGAGGCGCGAATCTCCTAGCGCCCATGCCATCCCGGGGGGATACCAGGGTGAAATCATCGGCGTGGATGTGTATGGCAACCTGTTGACCAACCTCTCGGGGGCATTGTTGCGTCAGGCGCCGGTCTGGCGGGTGCGGGTGGCCGAGCGCATGATGCCGGTGGTGCAGACCTATGCGGATGTGGCACCGGGGGCACTCTTGGCGCTGGAGGGCTCGACGGGGCGTCTGGAGTTGTCGGTGCGGGAGGGCTCAGCGGCGGCGCTGTTGGAGGTGGGGCGACATTTTCCGGTAATTCTGGAGGCTGCCGAGCTTGAGTAGGGGAGGGGGCTTAGCACGCTGCAACTCAGGACTTGCGCGCTCAGGATTTGGCGAGATCAGGATTTGGCGAGCTCAGGCGGGCGCAGGCGAGAGCCGCGTGGGGTTTCGACCGCTTTAAAGCGGAAACCGCGACCGAGGGGGGACTCGATCCGCTCCAGCAGCTCAAACTGTTGACCCCAGAAGAGTCCTTCCCAGCCGCGCATTCG
>JBJTQF010000269.1:0-9058 GCA_046075485.1 Myxococcota bacterium
GGGGGTGAGATGGGTCTCTACTTTGGGGATGATGGGGGCCTTGAGCGGAAGTTCTCGCCGCTCAGTGATAAAGAGCCACGCTTGAAAGGAGGTATCTCCTTGAAAACCTCCCGGCCAGCTCAAGCCGGAGAGGTACTCATCAAGCTGCTCAAGCCCTTCGATCAAGGGATCATTGCCGTCTGGCCGTTGGACTTTGCACTCCACCGCCAGACGGATGCCTTTATACTCGAGCAGCAGATCCAACCGCCCGGAGCCGATGGCGTATTCGCGCTCTACTCTCCCCATGCCGTTGGAGACCCGATGCAAAAAGGCCATCAGCACGAGCTGAGGGGCGATCTCAGCATAAGGGGCGGCTCTCAAGAGTGGCGCTCCATGCTGTCGCCAGAACTTGAGGAAGGCATCTTGCAGCTTCTGGAGGCTCAACTGTCCCTCTGGGGTGAGCCAAGTGGGGCGGATGGACCCCATCGACGCCTCGATGCCCTCGGTGAGCTCTCGGGGGATGATCTGCGCGTAGATCGGATTGGCAAGCTGGAGTCCCCCGCCCTCACCGCGCTCCAACAGGCCGAGCTCGATGACATAACGCCGGTCGTCGGAGGGCAGCTCTGGCAGGTGGTGTCCAGCCAGCATGGGAACAAGAATCCGTTTGACCCGCTCTTCACGCAGTCGTTCGGCGAGTGAGTCGAGATGGGTATCTCGGCGTTGGATGAGGATTTCTTTGGCCTGCTCCACGTCTTGAAGGGTGATGGGTTTTGAGCGCGCTGGGACGAGATCTCCGACCATCACGTTGGCAAGGGCATTGACGAGCCAGGGCTGGCCTCGGGTGAGGTTCCAGACGGCGTCGAGTGCTTCGGGTTCAAAAGGTTGACCAGTCTCGGTGGTGTGCTGGAGCAGGAGGGTATGGACCTCTTCCCGATAGAAGTTGCGCAGGGTCAGCGAGCGAGCCTTCACATTAAAGGGGCTGGCGGTATGGAGCCGCTCAGAGCCACCGGAGGCGACCTTATAATCTCTGACATCCCGCATGCCGATGAGTGCCACAGAGTAGGGAAAAGAAGCAGGTCGAGAAGGATATCCTGACCGAAGCTGCCGCAAGACAGTGAGCAGAGCGGCATTTTCGAGCGCGTCTATTTCATCGATGAAGAGCACCAGCGGACGAGGGCAAGTCTCCGCCCAGTGCCTCAAGTACGCCTGAATGCGGTTGCCGACAGCGGCTGGTCTCATCGTAGGAGGACAGAACTGCTCGGGAAGGCTGTCCCTTGCCTGACTGTCCCAACGGTCGAGAATGGCCAACTCTGCTTTTTCCACATCATCCTTAAAGACCGCGCCTTGCTCACAGGTGAGCAGGACAGAGGCATAAGTCCCCGATTCCGTGAGCTCCTTGGCCAGTCCGATCATGCTGGTGGTCTTGCCCACTTGGCGAGGAGCATGAATGACAAAATACAGCTTCTGCGCGATAAGCTCCTTGAAGGACTCGACGCGAGCGGTGGCGGGCAACATATAGTGCCACTCTTCTCGGCAAGGACCCGCGGTGTTAAAGAATCGTTCCATCTGATAACTCCCTCTCTCGTGGGCTCAGGTGCGCCCGTATGGGGGAGTGTATACGCGATGCGGGGTTTCATCGCCAGCAAAATGGGAGAGGGCAGGGGCATACATGATCCGGCGCGGCGTGTCCGTGCCTGTCCTGTTTCATCGAGATGCGTGACGATGGCAAGCTCGGCCCTGTAGAGAACACAAAACAGACTCAATCGCAGGTGTCATGTGGCAGGCTGAGTCGAAACACGCCGTGCCGGATGAGAGCGCTGATGCCACACCCACTGCCAAGATCTTACTGGGGGCTTGTAATCGCACATCATGGGGTGAGCAGGGCCAGCAGTTACCTCCTTCCTGGGTGCGGCCGCAGGTAGGCGTAGAGAGTCCCGCGATCACAGCCAAGCCGACGGGCAGCCTTGGCGACATTTCCCTGACACTCCTCAAGCACCTGCTTGAAGTGACAGGCTTTGAGCTCTTCAAACCAATGCTGGAGCTCTTTCAGGGTGGCATCGGTTGGGGGCGCCGCGTACCCATGTCGCCCGTGTCGAAAACGGCCAGCCATTGTTAAGGAATCCGCCTCCCAGAGCACACGCTCAAGGGCTGGACGGTCTACTTTCTGCGCCCCACCCGTGAGAATCAGGCTCACCATTTCCTCATTCTCAAAGAGCGCCTCCAGCTCTCTCACGTTCCAGGGCCAATGATACTCGTGGAGCAAGAACTGAAGGGCTCTGCGCGTGAAAAACTCCGAGAGGAGTGGCTCAGAAGCTGACAGGGAGGCACTGGCGGGCAAAAGAGAGGGCGGTGTGGCACCATGCGCAGTCTCTCGACACCGCTTGAGGTGGTGCTGAAGCAATAGGGTAATGTCCTGAGCGCCACGGGTCCGCAGGGAGGGCAACTCGAGACGGTTGCTCCACAGGCGGCTGAGCAGATCGCCTCGGAACCGCTTCTCCTCCACCATGTCGCGGAGATCTCTGCTGGTGGCTCCGATGAGCCACGCATCAAAAGGTCTCGGACGCAGACCACCAAGCCGCTTGAAGGAATGCTCCGTTAAGACCAGCAGGAACTTCTGCTGTTGCTCCAGCGGCAGGTCTCCCAGCTCGTCCAGGAGGAGAACCCCCCCGGCACTGCGCTCGAGGCAGCCCGCACGGGCATCAACAGCGGTTGCCACGCCACGCTCTACGCCAAAGAGCTCCGCTTCCACCAGTGAGGCAGGGATCGCTCCACAGTTGATGGACTCAAACGGTCCAGCTTGACGCCTGCCCATGCGGTGAAGTATCTGGGCCACACAGGACTTGCCGGTGCCCACCTCCCCCGTGATGAGGACTCGGAGACGTGGATTGCTGGAAGCTGCCAGACGACGCAGCTCCCGGCGAAGCACGCACATGGGCTCACTCCTCCCAATCAGTCCGAGGTCATCGCTGTCGTCCTCCGCAGCCGCTGGCTGAGATGTTCCGCGCAGCAGGTGGGCGGTAAGGGCCGCTATCCGCTCGATCTCGTGTACCACTTCCGGGCGTGTCAGGTATCCAGGCTCTTGATGATCCACGTACATCACGCCTCCTCGAGCGCCTGCCGCTGGCAATGGTACACAGACCACACTTCTGACCTGTCCTTCTCTTAGGCTGCGCAGGCTCCTCATGCGATCATGTTGGAGAATGTCCGGATATGTCAGGGTCTGCCGGGAATTTCTCACCTGCTCAAGCACGGATTCGGAGAGCTCATCGGCCTGAAGCGGCTCCACACCCGCACTCTGCAAACGCCGCACACCTTTGAGATCGAAGAGCAGCACCATACCACGTCCACCAAAACGGTCGCCCAGAAGTTGAGCCAGGGCGGCGGCGAGGGCCGACTCGTCATGGGCAGCCTGCACCACGCGCTCAAGGTTTTGGAGCCAGTCAAAATGGGGTGATGGCTCCCCTTGGCTGCGATGTGTCATCGCCGACTCGGCCTCTTCCGAGCGCGTGGACATACCTTGGGACTGTTCAGCAGACGGGCTGAGGGCCAGCGCGCCCAACTGGCAGGCTTCCATGGCCCGATTGATCTGAGCAGATAATCGATAGAAACGTGACCGAAGCTGGACTTCTTCCACCCGTTGTACGGTCGGCATCGTTTCCTGGATGAGCTGCAACGCATCCATCAGTCGTGATTCTTCAAATGCCAGCGCCATCAGCTCAAGCTGAGCCTCAAGCGCCAAGGTGGGCTGGCCCGCCGCCAGCAGTGAGGCAGTGGCCGCTGCCAAGGTCGGTGCGAGTCCTTCCCTGCTGCCCTCCAAACGTTTCAGGCTTGCGTCAAGGCGAGCGAACCAGCTCCGCACAAAATCCTCCGGGTGGGTATGGGCATTCATCAGCGCCTCCGCCTGAAGAAGCTGGAGACGGGCTGCGCGTGGATTTCCCCGCTCAATCAGTAGCTGTGCCATCGTGAGCAGGGCACCGAGCTGGGCTGGCCTATTTCCAAGCTGGCTCTGGATGGCGGCTGCCCGTCGAAGGTGGCTCAAGGCCCCTCTGGCATCTCCGAGCTCCTGACGAATCGTGGCCAAGTTGCTGAGACCCGCCGCCTCAAGACCTCTCTGGACAGCTCATCAAGTAGCTCTGGTTCGTCGAGAAGGAGCAGGGCAGGTGCTTGAAGGTGGGGCAGGGCCGTCGTCGCGATATGCGCGAGGCGTGAGAGTGCCGAAAGAATGGCCCCTTCACGGGCTCGACTCGGCTCCGAAGCAAAGGCATCTGCTGGGTGGAGAGAGCCGGCGGTGGGCTCTTGGCCCCCCAGCGACACCAGCCAGCGGCACAGCGTCTCTACCGAAGAAAGGGGCGCTGTGCCATATAGGGTCCGGTCCAGATGCAGGGTCGGCCCTCCCTTTTCCTGCTGAAGCTGGCCGAGCTCCTGCAAGAGACGAGTGCGACCAGAACCCGGAGAGCCCATCAACACCACAGAGGAGGCGCGAGACGGAAGTGGATCGGTCTGAGACGGGGCATGTGTGGCCGACAGCATTGCTTGGAGGGCGAGCAGGACCGATTCTCGCTCCAACAAGTCTGTTGTCGGCCAGGGCCCAAACGTGGGTCGGCGGGCATGTCCAAGCACGACGAGGGCCGCATCGGCAGAGGAAGGGCGGGCTTCCGCGCGGACTTCCATGAGAAGGGGGATGAGCTTGCTCAGCGGCTTAGACTCCGAGTCACGCGGTGTCCGACCAGACAGGGGGGGAGAATTTGAGTCTTCCCCGCAGGGTCGGCAACCATGGAGCACCTCATATAAAATGACGCCCACACTAAACAGGTCGGATTGAACGGTGCCGGGGCTTCCATCTCTCAGCTCAGGAGCCGCGTACGTCGGAGTTCCGTGGCGCTGCGCCGCCGCGATGGGATCCTCGAGCCGCGCTTGGTCGAGATCAATGAGCACCCAGCGCTCACCCACACGAAGCAGATGCTCTGACTTGAGATCAAGCTGACGCAGCCCCTGCTGATGGAGCCAGGCCACCAGCTCCAGGAGCGTAATGGCCAGCTCGGTGAGTGCTTCTTCACTGAGCTTTCCGCGAAGGGTCAAGGCCGACGGGCCCTCTAACCAGGGCTGGGAGAAAAAAGTCACCGTGAAAGGGTCACTCGAGTCATGTCTGACGCGATGAAGGTCAAAGGCCGGGACAAGCTGTGGATGAGCTAAGCGCTTGAGACGTCTGAACTCATCCACGACCTGCGATGTCAGCGGCTCCGGTTCCAGTCCATACGCTCCTTTGAGGACCACCTCGCGCCCCAGGACCTGATCGTGCGCACGCCACACCACCCGTCTCGTTTCTTGTCGCAACGGAGAGTGTAGCCGATAGCGCCCCAACAGCAGCGCATCCACCAGAAATGGAGATGTCATGGGCTCATTCCTCTCTCTCTACCGACGGGAAAAGCTGTTGAAGCTGAGGGTTTTCGTCAGTATGCCAGAGTCTCATCAGGTTGGGCCACTGATTGAGCTCGAGGAGAAGTGTGTGCGGCATTTTGGGCACGAGCATCTGAGCATGGCGGCCTGATGTGAGTGCCAATGACGCCGGAGGGGATTTGCTCGGAGGCATGGGAACCCAGGAGTTGGCCCTGGCTTCAGACTCGGTCAAAAGCAGTGCGAGGAGCAGGATACGTTCGAGCGACAGAATGATGCGGCTGGTTCGACGGCGTTGAGTCAGCATAAAGATCCTCCGGCACGTCCTGGCTTGTGTGAGACGTGAAACACGATGGGTTGTAGCTCAACACAAGCGTTGAGCCGGGGAAAGGTAGAACGTATCAAGGGCTACGCGGCTCATCCTTCCCGGCTGGGACATGGGGAATTTTCGTGCCTGTGGCGCAGTGTGGAGACGTCTAAGTTTGAAAGTTTATATATGATAGATGTTTATAGGGTTAAAGGTATGAGGAAGGGAGGGCTTGACATGGCAAGGAGCACTGACAGGTAAAGGTCAAAATCAGGTCCGGCGTGCGGACGACCGAGCGCGCTGCCGCTTCATGCATTGAGAAAATCCGTGAGCTTTTGAATGAGAAACGCACAGCTCATACAGAATTTAAATATCACAAGCTGGTATGATTGAATATGAATCGAAACGAGGTTTATTTGACGGGAGAGGGGGGCAGGATCGCAGCCTCCTGGAGTAGGCGGCTGATGTCGTCTTCCACGATGTCTGGCGGACGATGAGCGTCGATGACGTGAATGGACATACCACGGGCTGAATATTCCTCTCTCAAAGAGAGGTGATGGTTTCGTGCGTTTTTAAAGTCCTCGAGGCGCGTATAAGGGCTGTAGAACTCACCCTCTCCAGGCCGATCTGTGACCGCTCTGCGATACGCCAGCTCCGGATCCGAGTCTAATAACACAATCAGATCGGGCTCAATCAGAAAGTGAGCGACTGCTTGTACCACGGATGGATCTGTCAGTCCCTCCATACTCTGATAAGCGCGTGGGGCCAAGCAGAAGAACGGCGTGACGACAATCTTATCCTCCGCCAGCAGGGGCCGACATTGAGTCTCCTGCCGATGAAGGCGCTCGCACGCAAAAAGGAGGGTACGTTCCAGCGGACTGGCAGCACCTTCCAGAGAATGGCGGAACCGTTCCATCATGAAGCGCCAAAGACGTCCATCGTACTGATACCAACACAGCTCAGCCCTGCCAGGGGAGAGCGCGTTGAGCCGGGTGACCAGCCGTTCTCCCTGCATTTGGAGGATCACACCATCTACTCCTTCCAAAGAGATGAGGCGTCCTTTCCGTGCGGCAGCTCGCTTCCAAAACTGAAGAATCAGCTCGTCAGACCAGTTGACGAGGCGCTTGCCTACCTCCATCAGCGCGTTGCGATCTCGGGCGGGCAGATTGCCATACAGGGCCAGCCAATCCTGGCTTGATGTGTTGCTCCTGAGTGGCGGGAAAAAATCACTCACCTGTCGTTCCAGCCGCTGGGCCAAGCGAAAGAGATGACTGGCAGAGAACGTGTGGCGGCCACTCTCTAGGGCCTGCATATGGGGGGTGCTCACGCCCAAGAGACGCGCAAGCTCGCTGAGCGTGATGTGTCGTTCCTCCCTGAATTCATGGCGCCGCTGGAAGACAACTCGACGGCTTCTCTCCGAGTCAACCGGGGCGGGGTTTGATTCGGCTCCAGCCGGTATGCCCGCTGTACGGATCGCATTGGGCTGGCCCCTGCCTTTAGTTTTGGTGCCTTGGGGGTTCGCTTGGTGCGATCTTTTTAAAGTCTTCACTCAGAATGGCCAAGGGTTTTGGAGGCGTGCATGTCACTTTCCAGTACGATCTTCCCGGGCAGCCTCTTTTCTGAGCGTGAAGCACAGCAGCAGGCCCCTTCCATTCTCGCCCTGGTGGTGGTCTGGGCGGCTCAGGAGCCTTCGCGGTTGGGGGAGCTCTTTCTGCTCCCACCTCATCCCGGGCGGGCCGGTTGGCTCATGGGGCGCGGAGAGCCCGACGAGGATGCTCCATATGTGCGCGTCCACCTTACCCGCCAGTCTCCTGACAAAAACGAACACTGTGGTTGGCTAAGTTCGGGTGGTATTTCCCGCAAACAGCTCCGTCTCCGCGTGCGGGGCGAGCAGAAGCTTGAGGTCATCAATGTTGGCCGGCCACCCCTCTTGCTGAATGGAGTGCAGGTCCCTGCCGGCATCGATGCGGGCGTGCAGGAGCGTGCAGGAGCGCCCCATATTCTGGTGGGCCCTGGGGACATCATTGAGATCTTGAACCAGCTTGTGCTCCTGTGTGTCGAGCGTCCCCCGATTTTACCGCCACCCCCCCCCTGGGTTGAAGTTCAAGCTGGGACGTTTCGGTCGTCCCGATGCGCAGCAGCTTGTGGGCGAGAGTCCCTGTCTCTGGCGGCTTCGCATGGAGCTGGCGCGTCTGGCTCAGGAACCCGGACACGTCTTGATCTGTGGTGCCAGTGGTACGGGCAAGGAGCTGGCGGCAGGTGCCATTCACAGGCTCTCTCCCCAGGGTCAAAAAGAGCTGGTGGCACGGAATGCTGCGACGTTCCCCTCGGAGCTCATCGATGCAGAGCTGTTTGGCAACCTGAAGAACTATCCCAACGTTGGGATGCAGGAGCGGCCCGGTTTGCTGGGTCAGGCGGATGGTGGCACGCTCTTCCTGGATGAGCTGGGAGAGCTCCCCAAAGCGGCTCAGACCCATCTGCTGCGGGTGCTGGATGCAGGTGAGTATCAGCGCTTAGGAGAAGCCACCACACGCCGAGCACGCGTCCGTTTTCTGGGGGCCACACATCAGCCTACCAGCGTCTTGCGGGAGGATTTTGCCGCTCGGTTTGATTGGACGCTTGAAGTGCCGGGCTTAAATGAGCGACGGGAGGACATCCCGCTGCTTGTTCGGGAGCTGTTCCGGCGTCAGGCGCAGCAAAACCCTGAGCTCGCGCGGCGTTATTGCGAGAACGGGGCTCCCTTTGGAATGCCTCGGGTCTCCCCGCAGCTCATGTCCGCCTTGGTCATGCACCTTTACACCACCCACGTGCGGGAGCTGGCGGGGCTGCTGCGCCGTGTGGTCCGTGATAGTGGCACCCTGCCTTATCTGGAGCTCACGGCAGTCCTTCGGCGGGAGCTGGGGTGGCTGGAGCGTCCATCGTTGCGGCGTCTCGGGCAAGCGTCTGACACTCCCAGAGCTTTCCCCCAGGATGTGCGGCGGACGGTGGAGGAGCCTCCTTCATTTCAGGAGCAACCGACGCTGCTGTGTGTCGAACGGGGCGTGGACCGTGTGCCGATGGCTTCGCCGAGGTTGGGGCCGCCGTTGACGGAGGGGGTGGAGCGGTGGTTGGATGGGGATTCGTTGGCGCGTCTGACCCGGTTTCGAGCAGTTGGATTCAGCGCCTCCGCCTATGCGGTGCTGGAAGGGTGTAGGTTCTGTTTCTCTAAACGAGCTTAAATATCAGGCGACATCATTCATATGATGCTAAGATTCTCCAATTCTCAGAGATTGGAGGTGCTAAGAATGTCACTCATTGCAAAAGAGTTGCCCGATCCGTGGTGGAATATCCTGGAACCCCTCATGCCAAAACAGAAAGGCAGTGCCAGACCCTATCGAG
>JBJTQF010000270.1:0-44181 GCA_046075485.1 Myxococcota bacterium
AAAGCCGCTTGGAAAGCGGCTTTTTTAAGCTGAGAGGACGCTGTCCTCTCAGACTCACCTGCAAGGGATTCCATCCCTTGACCCGTGTTTTGTTTTTTGGTTTAAGCTGAGAGGATGCTGTCCTCTCAGACTCACCTGCAAGGGATTCCATCCCTTGACCCGTGTTTGTATTATCCCTTCCGGAAGTGGCGCATAAAATCTGCGTATGCCCCGACGCCTTCTTCCACCTTCAGCTCTGGCGACGCCATAAACGTAAGCGGATTTCTCAGTCCTCCGAGCATTTCCTTCCAAGCCCGTGAGTCTACCGTCACATGCAGGTGCGCATCGGGCACCTCCCCCTCCCGCAGCTCCGCCACGCCACGGCGGATGATCAGACTAAAGACCTCCCCCGTGTCCGGAAATCGAAAGACCGCTGCCTTCTCCAGCTCCAGGGTTTCCTCCGCTCTGAGCGCGATCTGTTGAGCCTCAAAATAGACCCGTGTGGGCACCGCATGCAAAAACGCCGGGGTGGGTCTATTGGGCAGCGAGAGGGGCCCTTCCTGCTGCTCGAGCACACTGCCGAGGAACCAATGCCGCGCATTGGGATTTCCTTCTGCCTCCCCGAGGGCTGTCAGGGCCTGAGCGCGAAGGCGAAGCAGGTCTGGATTGTTGGGCTGAACCCGATAGAGGGCATCCGCGAGCTCCAGCAACCAAGCCCAATCCTGAGCAGCGGCGGCCTTTTCCATCTGCTGGATCATGCCGGCCTCTCCTCCGGCGAGCTCCACCCACTTCTGCGCTTGAACCTGTGGTGGAAGGGGCCGCAAATGTTTGGGATTCCCATCAAACCAGCCAAGATAGCCCGTGTAGATGGCGCGCACACACCAGGGTACCGAGCCATACAGCTCCTGGAGATGAGGGGCTTGGCGCAGGTGGGGCGGCAGCTCGATGCGACTGGCCAGCTCGTCGGGGCTGAGCCCTTGATTCATCCCTCGGAGCGTCTGATCATGCACATATTGGATGGCATCTCGATAATCGGTGACAATACGTTGGATCTCCGCCTTTCCTGCAATAAAACGAGTATGAGACAGCACAAGATAATCTGGCTCGAGCGAGCGGATCAGATCCAAGCTGGCCACCCATGCCACGGGATCTCGCCAAGACGTGCCGCGTAAGGTGTAGAGGTTGGGAAAGGCTTCGTAGAGATTATCTCCCGCAAAGAGCACCTTCCGTTGAGGCAGCCACACGTAGGTATGATCGGAGGTCTCTCCGGGTGCGTGGAAGAGCTCGATGGGTTCTCCGGCGATCATCAGCTTCTCGTGGGACTGGTAGGTGTGGGTGGGGCGGCGAGTCTCGAGGGTGGCTTGTCCATCAAACATGCCGACGAAGGGACCGATGCCCACGTTTTCAAACGCAGTGCCCTTGAGCGATGTACCATACATGAGCGCGGCGCGTCGGTTCATGATGGGCCGGATGCGACTGACCAGCTCATCCATCAGCGAAGCGGAGCTGGCGTGGGCGTAGATCGGAGTGCCTCCGTCGTCGAAGGCACCTGCCCCGAAGATGTGATCGGGGTGGCTATGGGTGTAGATGATGCCCTTGATGGGGCGCGCATCCACCGCATCAAAGGCCGCGCGGACTTTTTTGGCTTGCGTGAGGGTCTCGAGGGTATCCACCACGATGCGACCTTCTGGTGCGACGATCAGGCCGCTGTTGGCAATGCCGTAGCCGATGGCGAGATAGATGCCCTCGGTGACCTTTTGAACCTCCGGCTTAAAGAGCGCGGTGCGTTCCTGGAGCTGTGCAGGGGACTGCACCGGAGGCGTCTGGTCTGGAGAGGACACCGCACGACAGCCTGTCAGCAGGGTCAGGGCCAGCAGGCCACCACTCAAGCAGGAGGACGAGCGGCGGAGTCGGCCTCGCGGGCCACGTGCAGGGGCGGGGGATGTGTTGGACATGGAGCCTCCGGGGGAGCAGGGGTGAGGGTGGGCAGACTGAGATGCCCACAAGTTCTTGGTACGGTTTCATGCATGCGCTTGGGAAGCAAGTCTTGTGTGGAGTGTACGCTGATTTTTTTGAAGCTGTGTTATGCTGCCCACCTCTACGGAGATGGCTGCCCTGCCTGCTTCGATGATGGATCACGGATGGTATTTGCCGCTGCATAAGGAGCGTTTATGGCCCACTTTGAGAGTGAACACCGCGAGACTTTCCATGTAACCGCCCCGATTGAGAAAGCGATTGCGCACTTCAGCGACTTGGAGCGCATCATCCAGCTCCGTCAGGCGGAGGCGGAGCGTATTGTGCAGACGGAGCCGGGTGTGCTTCATTTTCTGATGAAGGCACGCAGTGCCAAGGGTGCCACCTTCCAAGCGGAGTATTTTTGCCGCTATCGGGTGGATGGCACTCGCTTTGAGTGGAGGTCGGAGGGGCAGAGTAATATGTCGGTGATGGGTACGGCTCAGTTTTCGGTCGAAGGTGGACGCACGCGGGTGGAGTGGGTGGAGAAGGTCGAGGCGGAGCTGCCAGTCGGGACGGTATTGGGCAAGCTGCTCAGCCCGATTGTGGCCTTTGAGATGCGGCGAGGCATGAAGGAGTATGTGGAGAACATGCGCCGCTGCCTTTAGAGGTTTAGAGGCGCTGGGGCCGCGTGGGTCGGCACAGAAAGCAGGCACAGAAAGCAGGCACAGAAAGCAGGCACAGAGAGCAGGCACAGAAAGCAGGCACAGAAAGCAGGCACAGAGAGTCGGTGCTTTGATTTTTGCCACGGATGAGACGCGGATGAAACGCGGATGGGGAGAAGGATTGAAGAGGATTGAAGAGCTGGATTGAGAAGGATTGAAGAGGTGTGTGGTACACGCCTCAGTGCTTGTCGTTGAAGAAGTATCAGGAAGGAGCGCGGAGACGGTACACGCTCGTTTACAAGTTCATCCCACCGCAAAAAAGAAGAGGCTGTCGAATGATTCGGACAGCCTCTGCCTCACTTACCTACTCAGGAGCTTAACCGTGACGTTCAGGGGGTCGGGACAAACACAATGGCCTGCGCCACGATCACCACGGCGGCACACAAAAACGTGACAAGAGCACCGGGGCGATTTTGGATTTTTTTCTGGGTCTGCCGCATTGCTGGTCCTCCTGCTCAATCATCGAAGCGCTGTTTTTCAGAGGTCGTCCGCTGAGTGGGTTCAGACCTTGTGTCTGATCTCAGCTATATTCTGCCTTCGGACGAACAGCCGGTGCCGATGAGAGTGAAAATTTCTTAGTCGGTAAGTACCGGCCAAGTAGGAAAGATTGAACCAAGTCTGAAATTAGGATACGACTTTTGATCGGAACGTACAAGGCAAAATTTGTGTTCCCATCAAAAAAATGTCTTCTTTTGATCTCAGAAGGCTTTAAAGCGGTACAAAAATGAGACAAACTCCCACGCACCGGGTGAATGTTCATAAAATCCAGCAACGCCGGTGTATGACGTCTTGTTTTCCGATCAAGCAAGTAAATGTTGAGTCGTGATACGCGAAGACCCGGTGTTAGGCCAGCCTGCGTGACAACGCGGTGACGGACGTGAGGCACAATCCTCTGTTCCGAAGTAGGCATGTGTGCAAATAGTGTTGAAAGTCTTGCAGAAACGGCATTGCCCGCGTCTGTGGCAGGTTCGATGTGCAGTATTTTGAGGAAGATCGACGCCCCGCTGTACAGTAGACGTTCATTTCGAGACGTTTTGCGAGTTTTGACAATACTGAAAATTTACAGTGCTACTGTTTGACGAGCCTGCCCGGTGGCACCTCCAGCTTCACCGCCTCCCCCGTCTTGATCCCCCCCGTCGCACCCCTCACGTTGAACACAACCGGCATGTTATATTGTGCATCCTCCCGCAATAATAAGCCCGCATGCGACAGCCTGCCGCCCAGCTCGGTGATCACCCCCACCACCTTCTGAAAAACCGGCTCCCAACCCGGACCCACCGCAGGCGCCACCAACACCACCGGCCCCTTCAGCCGACGAAGCTGCCCCAGTGCCTGCTGCGGTGTACGCGCCACCAATGCCACACCCTCCACCTCACCCGCCCGAATCACCACCTGCTCCTGCGGCAACGTTTCGTAGGCTTCCAAGCTGTCACTCCAAAACAAGTCTGGAGGCATCTCCGCCGGAGCTCGACGCGCCAAGCCCAAAGCCCGTGACCACAGCGCCGGTTCTCCCTCCAGCTCCCGCTTGCCCAACGAAAAAATCGCGTCGGCATCACTCAGCTCTCCCCGCTCCACCGCCACGTCCGCCGTCTCCAACAGCCGCGCTCGAAATGCCGCCCACACCCGCATGCTCGAGTCTCGGAACCACTCCCGATGCGCCGCCACATGGCGCGGATGAAGCCACGGCAAGCGCATCCGCCACGCCGGAAGTTGCTTCAACGGATCCGGCAGAAACGCCCGAGGCTCCAATCCCCGCGCGGGATGATCGGCTCGCGGCCACGCCGGATCCGACTCGTAAGCACAGCGATGCCCCCACTGCTCCAGAAATGCCGGATCACTCGAGCCCAGACGCTTCAAGTCTTCGGCATACACCTGGGTCACCAGGTCCGGGCCCTCCCGAAAGACCGGCAAGACCCCCGCCATCACCCCCGAGATCCGAAGGTTGCCCGTCACCACGCCCTCGTAGGCCCGCTCAAACCAACGCACCAACGCACCCGCATCTCCCACCGGTGGTAAGGTGCTCCGAAGCGCCTCCAAGATCCGCTGACTCTCTTCCGCCAACCGACTCTGATCCCTCAAGAGCCGCCAAAAGACCGGCACACTCAACACAAACCGCAACGGTCGCCACCGCCCCGGCGGAAGCTGCCCCCCCACTTGACGACTCACCCACGCACGCGGTAAACCCCAGCGATCAAAAATCGCCGCCAGCAAGTCCAAGTTCAGATAGTATCGACCGTTCTCCGTACAGGTAAAGGGCTCCTCCAACCCCACCAGCCCCTCGTCCAGCCGCGCGTAATAACGCGGAAGCCGCCACGCCGCGCCTTCCGCCACATCCACCAACAACGGACTCGGCACCGGTGGCACAATCTCCTTGATGTTCGCCGCCGAGAGCAACCGCCGAGGCGATAAGCCCGCCACCAACGGACGCGCCTGCAATAAGGTAAAGCCCCCGTCCGGATGGTAACACCACTCCACGTCCAAAGCCGAGACCCCAAAAAACCGCCGAAGAGACTCCAACGCCGGCCAGAGCTGCTCCTCCACTTGACGCGGGCTCAGATGTCCCGGAAGCCGCTCCGGGAGCCGATGCCACGGTGCCCCCAACCAAGAAAGCTGCATCCTCAAAACCCCCGCACGACCCTCCACCACCGCCTCCGCACCCCCCTCCGCCACCTCGAGCTCCACCCCCAGCGGTCGCACCCACGCCACGCCCCCCACCCGACGCGGCACCATCGGCATCACCACCACATCACAACTTCCGTTCAGGCCAGAAGCACGCACGTCGGCAATGGCCTCCAGCAGCCGCTCCGTCGGCACGTCCAGTCGGGTCAGAAATCGACCCGCGCCCGTCGTGTCCGGGGTATCCTCCAACAAGGCACTCGAGCGCACCGCCCACGGTCCCGCTTCAATCAAACGTGGAGGTAAAGCCCTCAAGGTCTGCATATCAAGCTCTGCCGGAATCAACACCCCCGAAGGACTCGCCAGACCCGCCCGCCTCATCAGCAGCAGCCGCCCTCCCTTCGTGCGCGGATGAAAGACCAGCGCCTGCTCTCCCACGCGCGCATCCATCCACAGCGGCTCTCGAGGCTGCGGTGGCTCCAAACACGCCCTCAGCCTCGCCGCAAATGCCCCCGGCTGATCCAAGTAGGGATAATGCCCCCACTGAGGCTCCAAACAGGCCAGCACGGGTGCCCGCTTGAGCTGCTCCGCCCACGCCGCCAAGTGAGATGCGTCCAAGACCGGATCCCGACCTCCCCACAGCAGCACCGTCGGCACCGTCAAGTGCTCCAAACCCTCCAGCGCCGTCAGCGGCTCCACCACGTCAAATAACCGCGAAAAGGAGGCCGCTTCCCGATATCCGCGCGCGAAGTTCTGCATGTCCATCACGGTGGCTTCACTGTGCTCCTGCATCAACCGGCGAGCGGTGAGGGTGGCCAAAGACTCCACGCCCAAGAGCATACGGGCCAGAGGCCGCATCCCCGGCAGCTTCATCAGCGAAGGGAAACGCCGCTGCGCTAAGTGAACCCCCACCGGCGCATGCAGGATCAATCGCTCCGGCTTCTCCTCCATCCAACGGCAGGCATGGGCCAGGATGAGCCCCCCAATGCCGTGACCGTATAATACGAGCGGGCCCTCCGCACCCGCCCGATGTAGGGTGCGCGCTTCCCGATCCAGCTCCCGCGCCAGATCCTGCGCAAAACCCTCCAGGGTGTCGGGTAAGGCAGCGGCCTTTCGTCCCCCTTGACCCGCGACCTCCACCACCCGCGCCGCCATGTGCTCCCGAAGATGTGGCAGGGTTGGCTCAAAACGCGCCGGAAGAGAACCATTCCCTCCCACCAACAGCAGCCGCGCTCGACCCTCCAACACCCGCTTTTGCCACCGCTGAAGGGCGGGAGGCAGGCTCAACGACTGAATCCGTCCATCCGGCATGAGCTGCCCAAGCTGCTGCACGTCCTGCGTTAGCGCCGCATCCACAAACGCCAGGTAGTCCGGCCTATCACTCACCATGTCATACGGAAAGGAAGACAAAATCCGCCCCTGGTGAAGCACAAAACAGCCCGGCATCTGCCAGCCATCGCCCACCAGCTTGCCCAAGGAGACCCCCGAACGCACCACCTCAAAAGCCCGGAGCCACATCGGAATACCAAAGGCCCTCCCCGTCGAGGCCAGCTTGAGGTTAAACTCCGCATAGAGCTTTCGAGCAGGGTCCGCCACCCGGGCAAAATGACCGCCTCCGAACTGCGCGAGCACTTCGTCGCCCTGCTCCAGCGTGCCTTGATGCACCAGCACGACCTCCACCCCTCGCGCATCAAAGGCATCCCGGAGCTGGCTGAGGTCTCGCACCGCCTCCCGGCAAAAGGTGCAGCCGAGCTGTCGCAAAAAAAGCAGCAGCACCGGGTGAGCATAGGTCACGTCTCGCAGATGACGTCCGTCCTGAAGCACAAAGTTGAGCTGCATTTCAAACCCCTGGGCATCGCCCCGCTGGAGAGTGTTCGCGAAGGTTAAGGGGTAAGTATAGACATCTCCCCCACACTTTCTAGGGGAAGCCGGAGTCTCTGCCACCTTTGAATGCCTTCAGCGTCGATTTTGCTTGCCGTACCCCGCCTCGCACAGTAAGCAAAGAAGGCGCTCAGGACAGCGCATGCAGGCTTTTTCCGGTTCCGTCGTGAAACAGGTGAAACATGGCCATGAACTACGCAGAATATCTCCAGGTGAATCCGCTGCTCGAGCTCCAGAAGCCGCTCTCCGACGGCCCAGAGCACGATGAGCTGCTGTTCATCACCATCCATCAGGTCTATGAACTTTGGTTTAAGCAGACGCTCCACGAGCTGAGCCTGCTTCAGTATGCCCTCGAGCATAACCAGCCAGCGGTGGCACTCGCCACGTTTAAGCGCATGCTCACCATCCTCAAGACGATGGTGTCTCAGGTGGATATCCTCGAGACCATGACACCTGTGTCGTTCACCTCGTTCCGCTCACGGCTGGAGAGCGCATCGGGATTTCAGAGTCTCCAGTTTCGAGAGCTGGAGTTTGCGCTGGGGAATAAACGCCCTGCGTTTTTGGAGCATTTTCCGGAGGGGTCGGAGGAACGTCGGCGGCTCGAGGCGCGCTTGCGGAAGCCCTCGTTATACGACTCCTTCTTGAAGTTCCTGGCCTTGCGTGGTCATCCGGTTTCACAAGAAACGTTCGCGGTGGAGATCACCCGCCCGCGTGAGCCTTCGCCCGAGCTCCAGCGCCTGCTCATCGAGCTGTATCATCATCATCCGGTGGAGATGCAGATCTGCGAACGACTGGTGGACTACGACGAAGGGCTCCAGGAGTGGCGCTATCGCCATGTGAAGATGGTGGAGCGCACCATCGGATTTAAAGCGGGCACAGGAGGCTCCAAAGGGGCCGAATATCTCCGTCAGACGCTGTTTAAGCCTGCCTTCCCGGATCTGTGGCAGATCCGCACGTCTCTCTGAGCGCCCAGGATGGCTTCACGCACGATGCGCCCGCGTGGATCGGCGGATCCGGGGCAAGACTGGAAACAAAAGCTGCTCAGACGAACGTCTGAGACCCCTTCGAGTGGAGGGCTCAGAACGACGCGGCCTCCTCGGAGGTGGCGCACGCGGCTGCTCCGAGGGGTGGGCTTTTTGTTTGCGCTGACGGTGCTTCAGGTGCTGTATGTGCGTTTTCTGCCGCCGCTTACCACCCTCACGATGTTAGAACGGCAAGGGGAAGCCTACGCCGCCGGAAAAAGTGCCGCGCTCCAACGAGACTGGGTAGACCTGGAGGAGGTCTCCCCCGAGGTGCTCAAGGCCGTGCTGGCAGGAGAAGATGCACGCTTTTATGAGCACGACGGCTTCGACTGGCAGGCCATCCAGAAGGCGTGGGAACATAATCAGAAGTCGAAACGAGTCCGAGGGGCATCCACCCTCTCTCAGCAAACCGCGCGGAACCTGTTCTGCTGGCAAAAACGCTCCTGGCTGCGCAAAGGGCTGGAGACCTATTATACGGTGCTGCTGGAGCTGCTGGTGCCCAAGGACCGCATCCTCGAGCTGTACCTCAACGTGGCAGAGTGGGGAGATCGCATCTTTGGGGTGGAGGCGGCAGCTCAACACTACTTCAAAAAATCAGCCCGAAAGCTCTCTCGGAAGGAGGCGGCAGCTCTCTCGGCGAGCTTGCCGAATCCTCGAAAGTTCCCACCCGATGGCTCCACGAAGTTTCAACGACGACGCCAAGCCCTGATCCTCGAGCGAATGGATGCGATCAAACCCGGCGAAACCTCCCGGGCAGAAGTAGAAGAAGAAGGGGAGTAAGGGGCAGGCAGGCAGGCAGGCACTCAAGCAGGCAGGCAGGCAGGCGTGATCAGCGCTTTCGGCGGCGGAGCTGGAGCCCGAGGAGGGCCAGCGCACACACGCCCGCCGTGCCCAGCGGCCACGACGAGGAACCGGCTCCGGTATCGCAGGAGCAACTGCCCGCGCTGTCATCCCCCGGAGGCGTATCCGTCGGGGCATCGGTCGGCACTTCTGTCGGCGCATCCGTGGGTGCTACCGTCGCCGTGGGTGTCTCTTGATCCGGTGTGTCTGTCTCCTGCGTGGGCGTGGGCGTGGGCGTGTCCTCCGTCGGCGTGGCCGTCGGCGTCTCATCCACGGGTGTTGCCGTGGGCGCAGGCGTTGGCGTCGGGTTGAGCTGACATTCCAGCTCCTCCAGATCCGTCTTGCCATCACAGTCGTTGTCGATGCCATCCGCGCACTGCTCCGTCGCCGAGGGATACGTGGTCCCGTTGGTGTCATCGCAGTCGTCGCCCCCGCACTCCTTCGAGAGGGTTCCGTCTCCATCGTTATCGGGTACAAAACCCTCGTCGATGGCACCGTTGCAGTTATCATCCTTTGTGTTGCAGAGCTCTGTGGCCGCTGGGTTCACATTGGCATCGGCGTCATCACACTCGAAGGTACACAACGAGAAGCCATCGTTGTCGAGATCATCCTCTTCGCTGGTGAGCTCATCGCAGTCGTTGTCGAGCCCATCACAGATTTCGGGATTGTCGGGGAAACGCGCAGGCTCCTCATCGTCGCAGTCGAGGTCGCAGAGGGTGAAGCCGTCGTTGTCTGCATCGGCGTTTTCGTCTGTGCTGGGGTTGCAGTCCGTGTCCACCTCATCGCAGGCTTCTTCTGCGCCTGGATTCACGGCGGGATTGCTGTCGTTGCAGTCTCCTGAGCGTGCGACATATCCTGCGGGCGGTGTGCAGGTCACCAGCGAGTCCTCCGCGATGCCGTAGCCGTCGCCGTCTTTGTCGGCGTAGTAGCGGCCACTGCCTTCTTCGTCCACCTGGCCATTGCAGTTATTGTCAACCCCGTCGCAGGGCTCCGCCGCACCTGGATTTCGGGAGGCGTTGGCATCATCGCAGTCGCCGCTCACACTGGCATATCCGGCTGGGATATCGCAGGCCGTATTGGTGACAGACGAGTTCCCGTATCCATCACCATCAAGATCCTGATAGGAGACCACCAGGGGGAGGCTCTCATCGATCACCCCGTCGCAGTCGTTGTCGCGTTGGTCGCAGGTCTCGAGCGCGCCTGGGTTGACGTTGGCGCGTACATCGTCGCAGTCTTGGTTGTTGGTGGAGGTGCCTGCGGGACGGGTACACGACTTCACCGAGGAGGTGCTGCCATAACCGTCACCGTCTACGTCGGTATAATACGTGCTTTGGCCTGACACACTGCTGTCGGCATCGTCGATCAAACCATCGCAGTCGTTGTCGAAGGTATCACACACCTCGGAGGCACCAGGGTTGATGTCCCCCTCGTTGTCGTTGCAGTCGTTGGAGCTGGTGGAGGTCTGAGCAGGCTGTGTGCAGGCCGCTTGAGGACTGCTCCCGTTGCCATACCCGTCGTTATCGTTGTCGCTGTAGTAGGTGGTCTTGACCCCTTCGTCTACCGTGCCATCGCAGTTGTTGTCCTTGTTGTCGCAGGTCTCGCTGAGCCCGGGTTTGATGGAGGCGTCATTATCGTTACAATCGGCGGGGTTCCCGTTCTGAGCGCAGGCCCTCACCCCATCGTTGTCGCTGTCGGACTCCGTTGAGAGTGGCTGGCCGTTGCAGTCGTTGTCGAGCCCGTCACAGAGCTCCGTGGCACCCAGATAGACGGTGGCATTGGAGTCGTTGCAGTCGGTATTGGGGGTGACATAACCGCTGGGAGCGGAACAGGCTTGCGTGGAGGTGCTGTTGCGGCCTTGGCCGTCCCCGTCGCTGTCGGCGTAGTAGGTGGTCTTGACCCCTTCGTCGATGGAGCCGTCGCAGTTCTGATCGACCTCGTCGCAGACCTCCGCGACCGAGGGATTGATGCTGGCACTGCTGTCGTTGCAGTCCTTATTATTGGTGACATAACCGCTGAGCTGCTTGCAGTAGGTGATGCTCTGTCCGCTGCTGCCGCCGTAGCTGTCTCCGTCGAGGTCGGGCCAGTAGGTCTCCACCGGGAGGCCCTCATCGATGTTGCTGTCGCAGTTGTTGTCGAGGTCGTCACAGACTTCGATCTCACCGGGGTTGACCTCCTCGGCTTCGTCGTCGCAGTCGGTGCTGGTGGAGACGTATCCGGTGGGTGCTGTGCATGCCTGCACGGTCTCGTTGAGGTTGCCGTAGCCGTCGTTGTCGAAGTCTTCATAGAAGACCTTCAGCACTCCTTCGTCGATGCTGGCGTCGCAGTCGTTGTCGAGGCCGTCGCAGATTTCGGTTTTGTTGGGGGCCACCGTGGCGGCATTGTCGTTGCAGTCGCCGGATTGGGTGCTGTAGCCGCCGATCAGCTCTCCGCAGTATTTGGCGGGGGAGAGGGTGCCGTAGCCGTCGCCGTCAGCGTCTGTATAATAGGTAATCACCTTGTTGTTGGTAACATCAAAACAAACGCCTGCATTCAGGAGCTGAGGCCGAGTGTACTCATTGTTTGAGTTCTCGGGCAAGGTATTGGGAGAGGTGGAGGTTCCATCATCGGCGACGGTGGCCGCAGCCAAAAAGATAAACTTCGGCGTGCCGGTGGGCACCAGCGAGCTGAGGGACATGGCGGCTTCAAACCCATCGGGAGCGGCATAGCTGGTGCCGGTCGCGCCCAAGAAGTTGGTGTTGATGTTGCCTTCAAAGCGGATGTCGGTGCTCGAGCCCACTTTGAGAAAGCTGCCGGAGGTGCCATTGGTGCCGCCGGTGCCAAAGGTGCGCCAGCCTGCGACGTCGTCTCCATAGGCGGGGGAGGTGGAGGTGGGGCTTGCATCGATGCCCACCGCTGCGTCAAAGCCCAGGCCGGGATAACCATTGCCGGTCAAGATCACCCCGGCATGGGTGATCTTAAAGTCGAGATCGCCGGTGGCATCGCCGAGCTGATCTCCGGTGCCGACCAGTCGTGTGGCACCGGTGCTCTTGCCGGGATCCACATCTAAAAAGACGTAGCTGGCGTTTTGGGCCTGGGTGGTCCCGAACATGTCGCCTCGCACGCTCACGTACAAGGACTCATACACCCCATTAAAGTCTTGGTCGGCCAGCGAGACATACAGCTCGGTTAAAGTGCCATCGGTGCCATAGTCGTTGATGGTGCCGGGAGGTGCGCCGTTGGCCGCAGAGACCGCCACGGGCTTCAAGAAGCTCAAGGCGTCCGAGACGTTGTTGTCGAGGCGGATTAAGATCCGGCCCGGGGTATATTTTTCGTAGGTCCAGGTATAGTTGGAGGTGGCCCAGCCTTCGCCGACCTCTGAGTGACCGCTGAGGCTGTTGCCGCCGCTGTCTCCTTCGTTGGGCTCAAAGATGTTGCGTCGCTGGAGGCTGGTGGTATTGCCGGTGTTACTTCCGGCGTAGGAGGTCGAAGGGGTCTCGGCGAGGTAGGCGGAGGCGGAGGTGTCACTGTCGGGCCCGTCGTAGGTGATCCCGGTCTTATTGGGCACTGCGGGCGCTGTGCCTCCACTGGGCTGATAGAAGGCCATGTCCACGTCTTTGACCAAGTCGCTGGAGCCGTCCCAGTAGAACAGAATGGCTCCTTCGCCATTGCTGTTGCTAAAGTTGAGGTTGGGGACTTGGCCAGCCACCAAGTGGTTGGACACCACGGTCATGTTGGGCACATCGGGACTGCTGCTCTGCACCTCCAGGAGCTGAGGAGAACCCGGCAGGGCCTTAAACTTATTCAGGTCACTGCCGAAGTAGTCGAGCAGGAAGTTTCCCGCGTGATTGGTCACCACCACCACCCCCCCGGCGGGAATGATGGTGTCCACGGGGAATTGCAGCACCACGTTGGTCTTGGTAGCCCCCAAGTTGGCCCCACTGTTGACCACTTTGTAGTATTCGCTGGGGCTGTCGGAGAGAAAGTAGGACCCCTTGCCCGTCACGGAGTTGATAACGGCACCCGTATTCAGGTTGATGGCCTGAGCGGTGGGGTTATAGATCTCGACATACTCCGAGCTGTTGGGGGTCGTCTCGCTGGTGGTATCCCAGCCGAGCTCGGTGATGATCAAGTGATTGGCGAGGTGCTCCGCGCTCGCTTCCTGTACCGGCATGACAAAAAACGGCAAGGCCAGCGCCCACAGCGGAGGCTGGACCCGTCGCGTCCGATTGTGCGCCGGACGATCTGATGATTTCGGCATATCCACTCCAGAGTTCGTGTTCCACAAGATTATTTTGGGATGGATCAGGGGCCTGTAAAGGATTGAGGCGTCATCGTGCAGATGGAATGTAGCACCGCTCTGGCGGTGATGCAACGTTTGCAGATGTTGTGACATGGAATAAGGCAAGTCTGCTCAACCGGTTGGACTTCGGGGGATCATGCTTCGGGTTTTGGTGTCGGAGTTGTCGAAATTCCCTGTGGAAATCGCTGTTGATACCATAAGGCAATTCCGGCTGCCACCATCATCAACGTGCCTCCGACATAATAGGGCAAGGAACGATGTAGCTTGTCGAAAGCATAGAGGAAACCTCCGAAAGCAGGACCAATCACTCGGGCAAGAGAGCCCGCCGCTTGAGAGATCCCCAGCACCGTCCCTTGCTGATTGGCAGGGGCCTGCCGGGAGATCAAGCTCGAGATGCTCGGGTTCACCATGCCTTGTCCCAGCGCAATCACCCCCAACGCCAAGATCAGCAGCCCCAGAAGCTGACTCACCCCAATCATCAACATGGAGAGTCCGGTGAGGGTGGAGCCGATGACCAGCAGCTTCTGCTCTCCAAAGCGGGGCACCAGCTTACGTACCAGCCCGCCCTGCACCACGGCAATCATGATGCCCATATATCCAAAGAGGTAGCCGGTCTCTTCCGGGGTCATGTGGTAGCGGTCGGTCGAGAGTAAGGCAATGGTGGTCTCGAGGTTGGCAAAGGCCACCGCTTGCACAAAAAAGAGCACAATCGGCACGGCGGTACGAGGCTCTGCAAAGGCAATGCGCAGGGCTTCACCTCGGCTGGTATTCGGTTGGTGCTGCTCCCGCTTTTCAGGCTCGGGGAGGTTAAAATACGCCAAGAGCGCATTCAGCAAGGCCAGGATCGCCACGGCATAATAGGGGACGGCATATCCAAACCGATGGCTCAACACGCCGCCGATGGTGGGGCCCAACACAAATCCCATTCCAAAAGCAGCGCCGATCATGCCCATGCCCGCCGCTCGTTTTTCGGGAGGGGTGACGTCGGCAATATAGGCTTGAGCAGTCCCGATGGTCGCAGCGGTCATACCCGACAGGATGCGCGCCACAAAGAGCAGGGCCAGCCCCCCCATCGAACCCGCCAATCCCGTCAGGGCGGTGGCTGCTGCGTTGCCCACCAGACTCAGCAACAAGACCGGACGCCGTCCATAACGGTCGGAGAGGCTCCCCAGCAGCGGCGAAAACAAAAACTGTGCCAGGGAAAAAGAAGCCATCAGCAGCCCCAACACTTCCGAGTCTGCCCCCATGCTTCTTACGTAGTTTGGCAGGACCGGAATTATAATCCCAAACCCCACCAAGTCGATGAAGACCGTCAGAAAGATCGGCAACAGCGGTGAACCTCTCATGCAACGCGCTCCTACGAAAGAAGAGAAGGATGAAGAACGGCTCTCAGGTTAGTCACGAATGAGGAAGGGGTCAAGCGATCCGGCTTGAAGAAGGGCAGGTAACATAAGCAGGCTCAGCACCGAGCTCACGCAGGCAGGCAGGCGCACGCGCTCACGCACGCACGAGGGCTCAGGAGTAAAACGAGGGCTCAACAGAAGAACGAGGGCTCAGAAGTAGACGTTCAGACCGCCCGTGACCTGCATGTCGCTGAGCTTGGTCTGATCCAGCACCGAACGATCCACCAGGGTATAGAGGACTCGACGGGCATCCATCGAGAAGCTCACCGTATCACCCACATGCAGCTCTAAGCCCAGACCGCCATGCACACCCGCGCGGAACTCGGAGTACGAGTCGCTGAAGACACCCGGCTCGACCATATACTGGTAGGTGCGCAGATTTCCGGTGGCACCCAGCACCAGATAGGGCTGGATCGGCGCCTGCGGGAAGGCATACAAAAGCGCCGAGAGCTGCATCGGAATGTCCGACCGCTGCTGCGTGCCCTGGTCGTCAAAGCGCATGTTGCTTCCAAAGGAGCCCAGTCCCAGCTCCGCGCCCAACGAAGGCGCATTCCGGTAACGCAGGGCCACACGCACACCCGGATCGGCCATCGTCTCCCGCGTCATGGCGTAGGTGGAGGAATACATACCAGCGGTCAAGCTCACGCTGTACTCTCCCACATGACGGAAATCCTTGACCGGAGCAGGGGCCACCGCTTGAACTTCAGGCTGAGGCACCGGGGCCGGAGCCGGTGCATAGGCAGGCGGTGGGGGCGGATTGCCAAAAAAGTACACCCCAAACCAGCCCGGCGCAAAGATCGGGGGCGGCAAGACCCGCAAACGCCAGGTTGGACGATAATAACGGTAGCGCGGCGCATAACTCCGAGGCGGCGGTGGCGCATACTGGCCCAAAGGCTCCAGGGCTTCCTCGTCAAGCTGGAGCGCCAGGGCATCCGAAGCGGGCTCCACGCGGCTCTCGAGGGCCAAATCGGTGGAGTCGGCAATGGAGTCGGCGGTCGCGTCTGCGGTGGCGTCTGCGGTGGCCAGCTCCAGACGTTCGGGGGTGGACGCCTGGGCCTGCCCCACCAGGCTCAGCAGGCCGAGACTTAAGATCCATGCAGCAGGGCGGATTGTATGTTTTGACGTTGCCATAATGCCTCCCAAATCGCTCACGTCCGAATGCGTAAAAAAAAGAGGTGCTCACAATTCTTGTCATGCACGGGGATGTCCTGTGCTCTCTCCCTCAGACGCCTCGCTCTTGAGACTATTCAAAGAAATATTAAAAAAAACACTTTCTTCCTGCGCGTAGTTCGCAGATAACCTTACCCCAGCTTTAAAGCATCTCTGATCCAACCCGATGCGGAGCAACGTCGTCTCGCAGCGACGCCGCTCTCACGAGGATGTCGAAGGAACCTATGCCCAATCCGTGTGTTCTAATTGTCGATGACCATGCCACCGCCAATGAAGCCCTCTGCCTGATCCTCAAGGACGTGGGGCTGATGGCCACCGGTGTACACAGCGCCGAGAGCGCCTTAGAACAACTCGCGCAAGAGCCCTTTGATGTGGTGCTTACCGACCTCCAGCTCCCCGGAATGGATGGTCTCGAGCTGCTGATCCGCCTCCGCGAGCGCCAACCAGACCTCGAGGTGATCGTCTTTACGGCGTATGCCACCATCGAGACCGCTGTGCAGGCCATCAAAGGGGGTGCCTTTGATTTTATCACCAAACCCGTCAATCCGATTGAGCTTGAGCATACCATTCGTGCCGCGCTGGAACGACAGCGGCTCAAACGAGAGCTGGAGCGCCTCAGCCAAGAGAATGAGCAGCTTCGAGCCGGTCCAGAAGGGCAACTGGCAGCTCCCATCGGGCGCTCCCTGGCCATGCGCTCGGTGATGGAGACCGTCGAGCTGGTGGCACAAGGGGACTCCACCGTGCTGATCCGAGGTGAGTCCGGCACCGGCAAGGAGCTGATCGCCCGTGCCATCCACGAACGCAGCCCTCGGGCTTCTCGGCCTTTTGTGCGGGTGAACTCCGCTGCGCTGGCCGAAGGACTGCTCGAGAGTGAGCTCTTCGGTCATGAGCGTGGTGCCTTCACCGGTGCCGTGCGACGAAAGCTCGGCAAGTTTGAGCTGGCGGCAGATGGAACCCTCTTTCTCGATGAGATCGGTGATATCTCTGCGGGTGCCCAAGCCAAGCTGCTCCGCGCCCTGCAAGAGCGTGAGTTCGAGCGGGTCGGAGGCCATGAGCTGCTCAAGGTGCAATGTCGGATCATCGCGGCCACCAACCAGCCCCTCGAAGAGCGGGTGAGTGGCGGTGGATTCCGGCAAGACCTGTTTTATCGCCTCAACGTGGTGCCCGTTCAGCTTCCCTCCCTGCGCAAGCGTAAAGAAGACATCCCCGAGCTGGTGGGGGCCTTCCTTCAACGCTTCAATCAGCGCTTTCGTCGTCAGGTGCCTGCGCTCACACCCGAAGGACTGGCCCGCTTTATGGCGTATGACTGGCCGGGCAATATCCGCGAGCTGGAAAATCTGGTGGAGCGGGGGGTGGTGCTGGGCTCGCTGGAGTCTCAGGCCCGAGGGCTCCCGGTGGGAGACGTTCAAGGAGGACATCCCGAGCTGGCTGGCTTCAAGCCCGGCGGGGAGCTGGGGCTGGCCGAGTATCTGGATCGCCTCGAGCGAGACATCATCGTGGATGTGCTCCGCCGTGCTCAGAACAATCGCACCCAAGCCTCTTCGTTGTTGGGCATCGACCGTAATCTGCTGCGTTATAAGCTCCAGAAGTATAAGCTGAACGTCTGAATGCTCCGTGTTTGTGCGTGCGTGCGTGTGAGCGTGCGTGTGAGCGTGCGTGTGCGTGCGTGCTTGCTTGTGAGCCCCTGCCTGCTTCTGTCCTGCTTCTGCGCTCTCTTACCTGCCGGTTTTTTGCTGCTGTGCCTGGAACATCAGCCTTGATCTGTCTCTGAGGACATGTCTCGGGAGGTCGTGTCTCGGGAGGAGGCAGGGGCGGCTGTTTGGCCGTGGGCGCTGGAAGGCGAGGCTCCATTCAGACTGGAAGGAGAGGGCGCTTCAGGCGAAACCTGCGTGCGTAAGGTCTGATAGCTGCCGTCGTTGGTCACACGAGTGGCTTGAAGCACCGTCTGCATGACCCGTTCCTCCAGGCGCTGCTGCCATGACGTGCGGGCCTCGGGCACGAGCACCCGCGAGCCAAGCTGATGGGCCACTTGACGGGCGGAGCGTAACAGTCGGCCTAGACGTTGACCTCGAGATGGCATATTGCCTCCAAATAGGGCGTGGGGCTCAACGGGTGCGGGGAACTTGAAGCCGCTTCGTTTAAGCATGCGCGCAAGTGACGGCAAGATCAAGGTGAGGGAAGAAAAAAGGAAACGGGCCGATGGGAACCATCGACCCGCTTGGAACGGACAGGATGAGCAAACGAGGAACGGAATACATCCGGATGATTCAACGCAATGCGTTTGAAAATCACTCCTCTGCGCTCTGGCCTGCACTGAGGTGCTAACATGTGCCATCAAGTGACACCGTTCGATTGCAGCGTCTGATTTTTCTGCTTTCGGTTTCCAATCCTCTTACAAGGTGGTTTCAGCACCGGCAGATGTGCCTACATATAAACAGCTCGGAGAGCTCAACACCAAAACTTGAGAGATGGTTTGCAGCTCTCAAATAAAGGCGCGGAGAATCTCTTCACGGCTCACTTGCAGGAACATCGTCCACATGATTAGAATAGGCAGGCAGGGGAAATGTGTCAAGCATGAAACAGACATATTTCAAAATAATGTCAAAAGAACCTGCATCCCCTCCCGGAGACCCGTTTTCATGTTGCGAGAGCTGCGGCTGGAAATTCAATACCCAGATAAAATCCTGGCTCAGTACGAGGGGCACCAGGCGAGCATTGGATTTCAAGAGATTCAGGCGCTCTTTCCCTTCAGTCTCTTACCCAGGCTGGATGAATATCCCACCGAAGAACGTGAACGGTTTATGGTCTACGTCGGAGAGCACTTGTTTTCGGTGCTCTTTCATTCCTCCACGTTAGATTTGTACCTACGAGCTCTGGCGGACCAACGACGGACCCCCAACTCGGCGCTGCGGATTCGGCTGATCTGCAACGCGATGGGCTATCTGACCCTGCCCTGGGAGTTCATCTACGACAATCGCCAGGCGGTTTTTCCGGCCACGGTGTCCGAGACGCCCTTTGTACGCACCCCCGAGCGTGTGACGCCCGGCGCGGCCTTGTCTCCGCTCGAGGTGAGTCGAGTACTGCTGGTCGGTGCCAGCCCGGCAGATCGAGAGCCCGTGCTCCAATACCAAGAAGAACACCGCCGCATCCAAGCCCTGCTGCTCTCCGAAGGTCACGAGGTCGAGGTGATGGCTCAGGCCACTGTGCGCGGTTTGCAGACAGCACTCACCCGCTTTCAGCCTCATATCGTCTATATCGACGCACATGGTTATGTAGAAGATCACGTCGCAGGGCTGATGTTAGAAGACCGCCACCAGGAGACCAGCCTGATCATCGGCAAGGAGCTGGGCATGTTGCTCCAGCTTGCGAAACCTCGGCTGGTGGTGCTCAACGCCTGTGATACCTCCAAGATGCTCGAGAGCGAAGAACAGGGCGTGCTGGCGGTGTCTCTGCTCCAGGCAGGAGTGCCAGCGGTGATCGCCATGCAGCACCGCATCCCCGATGCGTCCGGGGTGGTGTTTGGAGAAGCCCTCTTTCGAGCCCTGCTCTCCGGGCAGTTTCTGGAGCGTGCCTTACAAGAAGCACGCCATGCCCTCTTGGTGTCCGGTGGGATCAACGAGCGCCACTTCTCCACACCGACCCTCTATTTGGGCTGCGAGGAGGGAGGTCGCCTCATTGACTCGAACCTGCCGGAGCGGGAAGCCACCACCTCTCAAGTCACACGCTCCCCCTTTTTGTATCTGAACTCGTTCTCGGAAGCGGACGCACAGTATTTTTTTGGACGCACGAAGGCCATCGAAGCCTTGACCAGTCGAGTGGCCACCCATCGTCTGTTGGTGGTGCATGGCCGCTCCGGGGTGGGGAAGTCCTCCCTGTTGCGGGCAGGGATGGCGCAGTCGAGTGGCGCACGGCTGTACTATTCGCTCTGCGTCCGCTTTATTGCCGATCCCCTGCGGGCGCTCGAAGAAGCCATTGAGCGTGCCATCGAGAGCTGGGATGCCCATCATCCACCGGGGTATCGTAACAGCAGCACCCGTTTTGAGCCGAGCTTTGGCCGGGTCAGCGCGCCCACCCTCTCGGCCCCCCAGAGTCGGCTGGAGCAGCAGCTCCTAGAGCTCCAGAACCTGACGGGGCGCACGATCCTGCTGATCTTTGATCAGTTCGAGGAGCTCTTTGTGCTCCTAACCTCCGATGAGCAGCGGCGTTTTCTGTCGGTGCTGCACACGCTCTATGCGCAGGCCGCCCTGAAGCTGCGGGTGGTGCTGGTGGTGCGCGAGGAGTTCTTGGGAGAGCTGGATCGGCTGCGGGATCTGTTTCCGTCGGTGCTCTCCAACTCCTACTATGTGTCGGCGCTGACCCTCGACGAAGCACGAGAAGCCCTCGTCGGCCCGCTCAACACCCTGGGCATCTCCTACGAGCAGGCGTGGGTGGATGCGGTGTTGCATGAGCTGGGACAACATGGCATCGAGCCCGCGCTGCTCCAAATTGTGGCGTCCAAGCTCTACCAGCGCTGTTTCGTAGAGCAGGGCCAGCCCATCACGCTGGAGGCATATCAAGCCATCGGTGGCACCGGTGGAAGTCTGGCTCAATATCTGCTCGATTACCTGCACCGCTTCCCTGGACCCGTTCAAGGAGAGATCTTGCGGGTGCTCTCCTGTTTTATCTCATCCGCTCAGACGCGACAGCCCGGTGGGACGCTGGAGATCGCTCAGCGGCTGGCCATGACCGCCTCTACCGTGGAGCAGCACCTGCTTCAGCTCGAGCAGGCTCACTTGGTGCGGCGGCTGGAAGAGTTGGAGCCCGAAAAAGAAGCGGTGGCCGGAACCCGCTGGGAGCTGGCTCACGAAATCCTCATCGAAGCCATCGAAAATACGGGCCTGCTCAACATCCGTGCGGAGATGCTCCGGCTCAAGCGGCGCTATATGATGCAGGTGGCGTCCTCGGTGGTGTTTGTGATACTCCTGGTGCTGTTGGGGCTCTACTTGCAGAACCGGAGCTTGCGCCTCCAGGTGGTGATGCCCTATCCCAGCGCCTGGAAGCTCAGCCTCTTTCGAGGACAGGCCGCCTGCGTCAGTGAGCCTCAAGCACACGCCGCCCTGCAAGAAGAAGTCTCGATCTCGGGAGATGTCTGGGAGCGAGAGCTGATGCCGGTGGGCAACTACGAGGTCACGTTGATCGACCAAGCCACGCAAAAACAGTGGCGCTTTCCGTTTCGGTCGGAGCCGCTCGGCTGGGAGCATGTCCACTTGCGTGCTCTGCCGGAACGGGTCGAAAAAGCCATGCCCATCTCGATGGAGCTGCTCTATATCCCAGCAGGCAAAGCCACGCTGGGGGATCAGCAGCTCGGACAGGTCGGCTTCACCATGCAGGGACGCACGGTCGAACATGATGGCTTTTTTATCTCCAAGTACGAAGTGACACGCGGACAATTTCTCGCCTACCTCCAAGAGCAACGCGCCAGCTCCCCCACTCCTCCCGAGAGCTACTTGTGCAAAAACATCGATAACGATGGCAATGAGCATGAGCTGAAGGTCGATTATGTCCACGAAAGGCTGGAAGACTTCTTTCAACTCCAGTCGGGGAACAAGGGCGGAGCGGCTACCTTTGAGCAGCTCCCCATCACCTGCCTCAACTACCACCAGATGAGCGACTTTTTAGCGTGGCTGACCCGCCGGGTGAATGCTTCACTCGCCAAAGATGGGGGCATGGAGGTGCAGTTTCGCCTCCCCCGAGAGGAAGAATGGGAGCTGGTCGCGCGTGGGATGGATCAGCGGATGCATGCGTGGGGTGACTGTTTTACCTACCGGATGAGCGCCAACTTGGGCAGTACCGGTCTCAACACCGAAGATGACTTTCTCGGGCTGTCTCCGGTGGGCAGTTTTGCGGCCTTCGCCAGCCCTTACGGTGCTCAAGACATGATCGGGAACGCACGAGAGCTGACGGAGACCTGCTACAGCAACATCAACCAGCAGGGAGGACTCCAGCCACGACCCGCCAGCTCCGGTGAGCCGTGTGAGTTCCGAGCGCATCGAGGAGGCTCCTACACCTCCACCCCACCCCGCACGCTGGCCGTGCTCACCAATGTGGTGTCCGCCGAAGAACGCTCCTCTGTGCTCGGATTTCGAGTGGTGATGGAGATGCGCAAGTCGTAATCCGCAGCGGTCGGCACCACAACATGCCAGAGGCGAAGCAGACAGGCCATCCACCGCGCTATCCACCGCGCTATCCACCGCGCCACCACCGCGCCACCACCGCGCCACCAAAAAAAAGAACGGAGCTCTCCAAAAGGAGAACTCCGTCCTGTAGGGCTCAATTCCGCTGAGAAGCGAGGCTCTTCAGCAGTGATGAGGATCAGAGATGCAGCCGTTCGCGAGAGGCAACCGCGATGGTACGCAGCTTCTCCGGCTTGGGACGGGAGGGCTCATCACCCGGATCCGCTTGGCGATCCAAGGCCGTGCAAGTCCCTCCGCTGTTGGTACTAGGAGGGGGATCGGTCGGCTTGGGGACAGGAAGCGGATCCTCTATATCAGGACGCATGCGCAGGGTCTCAAGGCTCATACGTGTGTCTCCTCTATGTAGGTGGCTTTTTGCCACTCATGTTCAACAACGAGCTGGTGTTTGAGGCGAAAGCGCCACGGACTACATTCGTCCACGCTCTTGCCACTCACCTTACTCTCTTCGGGACAACCGCCCAGACAGAGCGGTAGGACTTTGCAGCTAAAACAGCCCTTGGCGGTGGTCGGCCCCAGTCCATCGTAGTATTGCTGATTTTGGTCCATCCAGGGAGAAGGCGCAAAATCAAAGACCGAGCCGATGGCACTGCTCTTGACCTGACCCACCCGTGCAGGGCAGCGATACAAGAGCCCATCTGGACCCACCACAAAATAACTCTGATGATAGGCCCCACAATAACCTCCGCGAGCCGGGGAGGGCAGGGCCGTCCGTCCAAAACCTCGCTCCATCGCGTCGAGCTCAAAGCGCATGCTGGTGCGGGCGAAGTCCGCCGGACTGACCACACAGTGGCTGAAGGTCCCACAAGCGCCCTGGGCCTCCGCTTCGTAGACCCGGGCAGGATACACAAACACCGACTCGGGGAGGCCCGCGGATGCCAGCCGATCCAATAAGGGTGTCACCAGGTGCGCATTTTTTGCCGAGATATTGACCCGGATCTTGATGGGCAAGATGCCGGCCACTGCCACGAGGTTAGAGAAGATGCGCTCAAAGCTGGCAGCCCCTCCGACCGCCGGACGGCAGAGGTCATGGCTCTCAGGAGGGCCATCCAAGGTGATCTGCACCTGGGTGATGCCCATTTTTTTGAGGCGCTCCGCCAGCTCTGGGGTGAGCTGGGTGCCGTTGGTGATCAAGACTTGAGCGGTGCAGCGCACCCCCGCTTGTGTCGCCCGCTCGAGCAACGCCTCTCCGAGTGTGAGTAAGGTCTCGGGATAGAGCAGCGGCTCTCCGCCCATCCACTCAAAGGAGCAGGAGCGACGACCGACAAGCTGGCGCTCCCACCAGCGTAAGAGGGCAGCCTGAACGTGAGGTGGCATCCCCCCTTTGCCTTCGGTGGTCTTGATCACACAATAAGGACAGGCCAGATCACAGTCGCTGGTCATGCTCAAGGTTAAGCTGATGTGCTCGTGTTGGAGGCGATCCTGAGCCATGCGCTGGAGCACCTGTTGCAGCTCGTCGGACTCCTGCGGGACAAAAAAACCATGCTCAACAAGGCGAGAGGTCAGCTCGTCGTCAGAGCAGCGCAGGGGCTGATGGCTGCGGGTGCCGTGGGATTCACAGCCGGGCTGAAGGGGCTCTGGCTCTGTGACTTCAGACGCAGTGACTGCAACGTCTGTGACCTCAAACGCCGCGAGCTCAGACGTGGCGAGCTCAGACGTGGCCTGACGGTCGGAGCGGGGCATGGTGCGGAGCTGCAAGCGGTTGGGCTCGCGCACACATTGCTCAAAGGTGCTCCGTTGGACAGGGGACAAGAGCAGACGGCGAGACGTCACCGTATTGAATAAAAGTGTCTCACCATTGACATCCATCACGCGCAGATTGTATCGAGATGGTTTAAACATCAGCCCTCCAGCAACGAGTAGCACGTTGGGGATGCCTAGCACACGAGAGCGTCAAACAGACAAGAGCTGAATCAGTCAGACTAAAAAACGGAATTCCACAGCAGCAAGAGGCAGAGCACAGCAAGAAAGGCAGCGGAGCAGCAGCAAAACGTTTGTCAGACCACGAGGAGATGATACGCTGAATCATCCTAAAACTGAAGCAAATGGTGTGAGCAAATCACTGACACAAGGGTTACTCCGGGAATTGGAAGGTCACAACAGAGCCGGTAGGGTACTGACACTCCAGCTCGGTGGCGCCCGGAATCTTACGAAATTGGAATGTCCCGTCGGGCTGGTTGAGGATCGACTCTTGAGAAAGTCCGCCCTTGAGGGTCATCAGCACCGGGTATCGGGGCTCTCCCTGAAGATCGCCGATGCGACCAAAAACATACCCTTTGGCCAGATGCAAGACCACCTGGGTGGAGCCACGCTGCTCAAAGAGCAAGGGCTCTCGCGCACGCTGGCGCGCACGTTGTTCACGCTGAGCGGCCTGTTGCTCTTGCGCTGCACGACGAGGATCCATCACCACGGCGTCTCGATAGGCCACTTCCGGGGCCAAGGGGGGAAATGCCCAGTCAAGCCACTGCTCAAGCCGGACCTGCCACCGTTGCCAGAAGACCGAGCTGGTCAAGGACGTCAGGGCTGCCGCACTCTGCTCAGAGGCATCCGGCACACTGGCCTGCAGCGGGCTCTGCATAAACTGACGGAAGGACTGCACCAAGTCCTGGCAATGAGCACAGGTGCGGACATGAGACTGAATCCGATGGGTCGCCAATGGACTGAGCAAGCCCTGAGCAAAAGCAGCCAGCTCCGTCTCGACCGTGCTGCACGTGGGCAGCGAACGGGTGGTCAATGAGGGCGTCATCTCGTGTTTCATCTCAGTCCTCCAGCAGCAGGCGAAGGGTCTCCGAATGCTGCAACTTCTTACGGCCCGTGCAGATGATGCGGTATAAATAGTCTTTTGTGATGCCGATGATGGCGGCCGCTTCTTCGTACTCAAGGCCCTGCAAGACCACCAAGTTGAAGGCTTGCATGGCGTGTCGGTCGGTCAGGAGGCTCGGCAGGGCCTCCAAGACCCGATCCAGACGCACATTCTCGACGTGAGCTTCCTCGGGGCTGCGAAAGCCTGGACGCTCTTCTTTGAGAAAATCCATCAACCGGGTTGAGCTGTCGGCTTGGACCAGCTCGTCCAGGCTGGATTCGTTGCGGCGCTTCTCGCGCTGGCGAGAGCGACACAGGCGATTAAACAGGATGCTGTGAACCCAGGTCGCATAGCTCGAGTCGCCGTGATATTTCTTCTGACACTCAAACATGGCCAGAAACGTATCGTGAACCACATCTTCGGCCTTCTGCTCGTTGCGGGTAAACGCAAAGGCGCGCGTGCGAAGGTTGGCTCGTAGGTCGGCATAGTCTTGAGGAGACATGCCATAAAACTCTAAGACATGTTTCAGTCTGAGGCGCAGTCGAAATTCAAGACCCTCCAGCCGTTGCGGATGCTCGAGAGCGTCCTGATACTCGTGCTCGAGGCCCGCACAGACTTGCTCCAAGACCTGCTTCTCTTGTCCAAACGCCAGCAGGCCCGGTGCGGGGTTCAGCTCCAGTAGAAGGCGGTGGGCCAGCGCATGTCGTGCGGCCATCGCTTCGGTCTCTAGGGAATTCGGAATCGGTTGTCGCTGCATATGTGATCGCCCTCGTGTGGCTTCTGACCGTATAGTCTCAGGGTGCCCGAAAAACTTACGAGAGAACCGCATTTTTTTTGATTATCGCGTACAATGCGACCCGTCCGCGTAAACTGAGTACTGGTCAGGGAGGATTCCGCTCCCCGGCAAGTCCCTCCGCGAGACATGCTTCGGCATCTGCCATCGCCCTGCCTGCTCCTCCCTCGGTGGTCGAGGTTCTTCTGTTGCTCAGCCAGGGTACGCTCATTCTAAAGGATTTCATCATGAACGACGCACTTTTGACCAAATCCCTTTCTTCGCTCGATTGGCCCCGACTGCTGGAGCGTCTTGCCAGCTACGCAGGCAGCAACTTTGGCAAGGAACGCATCCACAATCTCTCATTCCTGATTGATCGGGACGAAATACTCAGGGCTCAAGCAGAAACGTCGGAGGTACGAAAGCTCCTCGACGAAGGCAAACATATCCCCATCGGAGGCATACGGGATATCAGAGGCAGCCTCGACTCGGCGCTGAAAGGCGAGACGCTGGTGGGGCGCGAGCTCATGGATGTGGCCACCACCCTCCAGGCTGGACAGCAGCTCAAGCGGTTTTTTGCCAGCTTCACAGAAACCTGTCCTCGCACGCAAGCGGTGGCAACCCGAATTCCTGACATGCAGGAGATTTCGGCGCTGCTCTCCAACTCCTTCGACACCAACGGGGAGCTGTCGAGCCAGATGTATCCGCAGCTCGCTCAGCTCAAGGCCCGCATCCACAGCATGCACTCCCGCATCAAGGACCGGCTCTCGTCGCTGCTGGGCTCTTCGGAGCTCTCGCCGCTGGCGCAGGATACTTATGTCACGGTGAGAGGTGACCGGTATGTGATCCCCCTCAAGGTCCAGGCGCGCTCAATGGACATCGGCATCGTCCATGATACCTCCGGCTCCGGTCAGACGGTGTTCGTGGAGCCTCGACAGGTCATCCCGCTCAACAATGAGCTGAAGATGGCGGAGGCGGAGTATCGACGGGAAGAAAAACGCATCCTCGGGGAGCTCTCTCGACGGGTGGCGCTCGACTCAGGCCGCATCGAGACGCTGCTGACGCAGGTGGCGGAGCTGGAGCTCATCCACGCGCGTGCGTGCCTTTCGCGGGATCTCGATGGGGTCCAGCCAGTGGTCACCAAAGGCTATCGGATGGTGCTCCGGCAGGCACGCCACCCGATCTTGGTGCTGAGAGGGGTGCAGGTGGTGCCCAATGACCTCACGCTGGGGCTGGAGTATCAGGCGCTGATCCTCTCCGGGCCCAATACCGGCGGTAAGACGGTGTCCATGAAGCTGCTCGGGCTCTGCGCCCTCATGACCCGCGCCGGATTGCACATCCCCGCTGCGGAAGGCTCCGAGGTGGGCATCTTCTCCCGCATCTATACGGATATCGGAGACCAGCAGACAGTGGAGCAAGACCTCTCCACCTTCTCAGGCCATATGGTCGGCATCCGAAAGGTGCTCGATGATATGGGCAATGATGGCGCCGATGCCCTGGTGCTGCTCGATGAGATCGCCGTCGGCACCGATCCCGCTCAAGGGGCCGCCCTCGCACGCTCGATCCTCGAGGCGTTTGTCGAACGAGGCGCAAAGCTGGTGGTCACCACCCACTATGCGGAGCTCAAAACGCTCTCGGTCCAAGATAAACGCTTCGCCAACGGACGGGTGGAGTACGATGCGGTCGGACTCCGGCCCACCTATCGGATGGTGGTCGGCACCCCTGGCCGAAGTTACGCACTCGACATCGCCGAGAAGCTCGGGATCCAACCCGAGCTGATCAAAAAAGCCCGTGGATACCTCGCCACCGGCCAACGCGCCCTCGAAGACCTGCTCAGCGAGCTGGAACAATCGATGGGCGACGCCCGCGAACAACGCACCCTCGCCGAACGCACTCGCAAAGAAGCGGACGCACTCAAAGCCCGCTACGAAGCCCGCTTGGGAGAGCTGGAGCGTGAGTCGATCAAGCTCCGAGAGAAAGCCCTCTCCCGCTTTGAAGGAGAAGTCCGCACCGCCCGCGAGGAAATCGCCAAGGTCATGGAACAACTCCAGAAGGAGAAGGGCAAAGGATTGGTCACCGCCTCCGACGCCAAAAAGAAAGTGCTCGAGGTGGCTCGGCTGGTCCGGGATAAAGCCCCCAAACCCGTCACCGATCCCATCGCGGCTTCTAAACCACTCGAGCCCAACCAGCTTAAGGTGGGCATGAAGGTCTTGGTCGCCAATCTCAAAAAAGAAGGCACCGTGGCCAGCTTGCCCGTCGAAGGAGGCCAGCTCGAAGTGCTCATCGGCACCCTGCGGGTAAAGGTCTGGCCAGATGACCTGCGCCACCCCATCCCCGGCTTGGTCACTCAAGCACCGCCGAAAGATCGCATCGAGCAGCTTGCGGCAAGAAATCAACAGCGGCAAAAAGGCCGAGACCTCAACGTGGCAGGGGTCTATGTCTCGCGCTCCGATGACGACGAAGGCAGCAGCTCCGATGAAGGGCTCGAGCACGCCTTCCAAACCTCGAGGAATACCCTGGACCTGCGCGGACTCCGCGTCGAAGAAGGGCTGCTCGAGGTCGAACGTTTCCTCGATAGACTCTCCCTCGCCCACGAACCCCACGTCTTCATCGTCCACGGACACGGCACCGGAGCCATGAAAGCCGCCGTCCGCGACTACCTCAAGAGCTCACCCTATGCGCTGAGATATCAAGCCGGGGTCGATGGTCAAGGGGGTGATGGGGCCACGGTGGTTGCACTCCGATAAAGTCAGAAATCGCCCGCACACGCCCGCACGTACACGCCCGCCCGCACACGCCCGCCCGCACACGCCCGCACACGCCCGCCCGCATACGCCCGCCCGCACACGCTCAGCGCGGTGAAGCCAGCCCCAGCGCCTGCTGAAGCAGACCTCGCCGCGTCGCAATCCGTTTCTCAACCAGGTCCGCTGAGGATGACGTGGAGCCGGACGCCGCTGGCCAACCTTCTCCCGCCGCCAGATGCTGCTCCAGAGCCTCCCACCGCTCCAGATAGACCAAACAGGCCGCCACCAGGAGGGCTCGACGCGCCGACACCGGGGACTCCTGCGCATATGCGAGGGCTTGCTCGAGCTGCTGCTCTCGAGCAGGAGCCGGTCCCTCGAGGGCCTGACGCAGTATCGCCACCGCACTCAGATAGGCCCACTCTCCCGGCGGCAGTCCCGACTCAGGTGCAGGTGTGCCCTCCAGCTGCTTGAGGGCCTGCGCAGGTCGGCCCAACCACAAGGCCCGCGAGACCTCCCACGCCAGGGCATCCCCCGGCTGAGCATTCTTCAAGGGCAGCGTCAGCTTCTCGGGTGCCTGAGCACGCAAGGCTTCCCGCACTTCTTCGCCCCGCAGACCAATGTTGAGCGAACGAGGGGTGCGGAACTCGATCAACGGCAGCTCATCCGTATTAATAGGAGCGCCCGCCACGTATCGTTGGAGGGCAGGCTCGTCGAGCACCAGCTTGGCAGGCAGGCTCCAGGGAGTACGCAGGTGCGCCGCCTCAAAAGCCGACTGCTGACGCGCATACAAGGTGTGTACAAAGGCCGCGTCGAGGCTCAACGGCTGATCCGACATCAGCAGCATCACGTCCCCTTCGGAGAGCTCGGCGACCACCATGTGGGGAAAAGCCGCGTGCATGGTGGCAAAGATGGTCTGCACATCCTCCAGCCGCTTGTGCCGCACCTGGAGCCAGGTGCCAAAAACGCCCCCCGGTGCCAATGTCTGCCGAAGCCAGCGGAAAAACTCCACCGTATACAGATTCGAGACCCCCGTCATCCACGGATCCGAGGTCTCGCTGATGATCACGTCGTACCGCCGCTCGGTGGTGAGCACGAGGCTCCGAGCATCCTCCTCGAGCACCCGCAGACGAGGATCGGCGAAGATCTGCGGGCGTGTGGTCTGCGCAGCTCGAATGACCCCGGCACTGATCTCCACCGCATCGACCTGCTCCAACGGATGGGTGAGCGCCGCCTCGACGGTAAAACCTCCACCCAGTCCAATCACCAACGCCGAGCGCGCGCCCGGCCCGTGCATCAACAAGGGAAGGTGGGCAAACTGCTGGAGCACCGGCAAACGACTGCCTTCAGCCCCCATAAACTTGCCATTAAACTTCATCACGTAGATGGGGTCGGGCTGGTCCCACTCCGTCGAACGATGCACACTGACCAGTCCCATGTCGTCTTCTTCGACCCGCACCGTCTCGCCGCCGAGAATATTGTCTCGTGCGCCCAGGGTGTGGTAATACACCCCCGAGGTTAAGGTGGCCACATCCCAGCGTGGCAAGAGAAAGGTGGCACCCAAGATGCCCGCCGCCCAGAGCACCCGCCTCCGCTGCTCCGTCTGGCTCAAGAGGAGCAGGAGCAGGCCCAGCCCTCCGTTGAGCAGGTTAAACCCCTGGATCACCCGCTGCGTGCCAAACGCTTCGATGAGCACAAAACCGGTCAAGGCCAGCCCCACAATCGAGCCGAGGGTGTTGGCACCATAGACCCGTCCGATGCTCTGGCCCACCGCTCCGTCGGCATAAAGTTTGACAGCCACCGGAAAACTCGCCCCCATCAAGCTGGTGGGAATGCCCATCAGCAGCACCCCCAGGCCAAATAAGGCCGCTTGAAGGCCCCAAAATCCCAGCTCACTGCCACGGGGCCCCAAGAGCTGTGTGGCGATATACGGCAACAAGTACAGATATTGCACCGCGTGCGGTAGCCAGGCCAACGCCAGGGCGGTCAACGCTCCACTCACCGCGATGCCCACTTCGATCCAGCCCAGGGTGGCGAGCTGAGCAGCCCGCTCTCCCTGCCGCCTCCACCACCAGCTCCCGAGGGCAATGCCCAACAAAAATGTGGTGAGCATGGTGCTCACGGCATACACCGAAGAGCCAAAGCTCAACCCCAAGAGCCGATGCCACAGGATTTCATACGAGAGTGAGCTGGCGCCCATCAGAAAAAACAAGAGCAACAAGAAGGGGCGTCGCACCTGCGCATCGGTGAGCGTCGCGTGTGCATGGGTGGGCGTCGCGTGTGCATGGGTGTCGTGTGCATGGGTGTCGTGTGCATGCGAAGGCGTGGTGAGCGCATCCGGGAGGGAAGTCTCCACCGACGGCACAGGTGTTTCGTGCTCCTGCCTCCCGAGCCAGTACCAGAAGATCACACCCAGCGCGATGTTAAAGAGCCCCGTTCCCATCAAGGTGGGGGTGAGTCCCAGGGTCGGAATCACCACAAACCCCGCCAAAAATGCTCCGAGGGTGGCTCCAAAGGTGTTGATGGCATATGCGGATGCCACGGTCTGCTGGAGCTCAGGCCGATGCCGCCGCAGGGCCTGGATGATCAGCGGGAGCGTTCCCCCCATCAAGGTGGCAGGCAGGCCAAAAAAGAGCAGGGCCAGCGCAAACCGCGCCAGGTTGAAGCTCCAGCCATGTCCAGGATCCAGCCGATGTAAGATCTGGTAGAGCGCAGGCACTTGAGCATATACCCAGGGAAGCCCCAGCGCCCACGCTCCAATGGCCAGCTCGAGCAGGGCATACACCCTCACCGGTCGGCGCGTGTGATCTGCCGCACGTCCGAATAAGGCGGAGCCCAGGGCCAAGCCCCCCATAAAAGCAATCAACACCGTGGTGAGGGCTGCGGTGGTGCCTCCCATCACCAGGGTGAGCATCCGAATCCAGAGGGATTGATACAAAAGTCCGGTGAGGCCGGATAAAAAGAACCCGATCAGCAGCAGCCGAGTGGTCATGGGTGAGCGCCTCCCAGATTTAAAGCAGATCGTCGAAGATCTGGCGGATCTCACGGTGTTCGGTGGGCTGGAGCAAGCGCGGATCGCCCTGCTCCAACATCCGCAGCTCGCGGCGGAGCAGCTTGGCATCGGCGGGATGCTGCTGCTCGAGACGCTTGAGGCTCTGTTCCAGCAGATGCCGGGTGGTCTCCTGCTGGAGGGTGCGGGTGCGCTCCGCCTGCTCCAAGTGCTCGACGGTGCGCGAGAGCTGAGAAATCCGGCCTAGCAAGAGTAGGACCAGTCCCAGCAGCAACAGGATCAAAAAAACAGCGCGTGGTGGCATGGGGCCTCAAAAGCCGGAGGTTGCAGGCAGCACACGGGCTCGTCAGTCGGGCCGGGAGCTCTCAAACTGTACGCCGGTGCGTTTGGCGCTCGAAGGTGGGGCGATGTCGAGCCATACATAACGTAAGGCGTCTACGATGCGCATACGCCAGTCCTCATACTCGTGTCGAGAGGGGATCGCTCGAAACACATGGGGAATCTGAAGGGTGGTGAGGGCACGGTCGAGCTGCTTGCTCTGAAATCGCTCCGACATGTTGTCCACACAGTCGAGATAAAAGCGCATGTCCGCCGGTGGACGTTGGAGAAAAACCGGGGCGATCTGAATGGCTCCCCAGGCAAACACCCCCGACTGCGCCACAATATGCTTAAACACCCCCGGATGACGAAGCCCCAAGGTGGCCACCACCGTGCCTCCGAAGGACTGACCCAGGGCCGTGCGTGCTTCTCTCAGCGGGAGGGTGCGGAAGTGTTTGTCGAGCAAGGGCACCACTTCTTCGGCCAGAAAGGCATGGAACGCCTCCAGGCGAGAGCGTTTAAAAAAGGGGGTATACTCGAGCCCTCGCCGCTTGCCCGCATGGGGGATCAACACCGCAATAAAAGGAGGGAGCTTGCCCGTCCCGATGGCCTCATCGAAGAGCTGAGGGAGCCGACCCCGCGAGAGGTTTTCTTTGCCATCCATCACGTAGAGGGTCGGATAACGAGCGCTGCTCTGATCGTATCCCGGCGGCAAGTAGAGGGTGATGGGCCGCCGATTGCGCAGCCGTTTACTATAGAGATCGGGATGTGAGACCAGCCTTCCGCCCTGAGCATGGGCACTGGGGAGCGGCAGCCAAGCGTTAAAGTCACCATATCCATCGGGCTGGACGTTGGGATTGGCAGGATCGGCCATCCACTTCTGATGGTGATGGAACTTGTAGGGAACCGGTAAACTCACCGGACGGCGCAGGAGGTGAAGCCCCGTCTTGCCCAGGCGATGGAGGGGATCCCGCTCCGGTTTCCACTCGTTGAAGGGGCCGGCGAGACCGATCGGACCTCCATGCGGTGCAAAAAACAAGAAGGTGGCGTGGCCATCTCGCACGAAGGGCTGACCCGACAGTGCAGCGGCATGATAAAAATCGCGGGCGAGGTTGGCCGCGCGGCGGTCGGTTAAGGGCTGGCTGAAGAGGGCCAGCAACGCCTCCACCGGATCATGCACAGGGGCTTTAAAGCCATAACGACGGAGAACGGAGACAACGGGCAGCTCCATGAAGGCTCCAGGCAAAAGAGATCAGTCGGCGGTGCAAAGTGCTCAGGGGAGTATACCGGAAGGCGTGGTTCTTACCAACGGTAGAAGCGGTGCGAAGGAATCGCGGGAGGCCGTGTTGAGCAGGTGCGACGCGGTTGTGTGAGACCGGATGCGTGCTCAGGCCGTGGAACGGAGCCCAGGTGGCATGGATTTTTCCGGTAGGCTTGCATACGGCCCTCACGCCCCAGACGATTCGAGCTTGCCGAACCCCCGCCCCTGCGCTATATAGATCGATCACGGGATGCGACATTCTTTGTCGAATGGTCACCTGACTGCTCGCACCCCGTCCGAGGCGCGTGTGATTCAAGATCCCTTCAAGCGACATCCACTCCCCCCATCCACTGACAACGACTGGGACGACGGCAACGATCTGGAAGACGATGATGCCGACGGCACACACAAGCCGCCGCAGCCGCTTTCAGTGGACGAAGAGCTGAGCCTCAACGTGCAGCTTCTCCAGGCGTATCTGGTGATTTCGAGCCTGCGCGCGCATGGGCAGAACCTCCCCTGGATGCAGCAGACCGAGACCTTTACCGCTGCCACCGAGCAGATCCACGATGGCGTCAGCCACCTGCGTTATCACCGAGCCGACCTGTGCGCAGTGGTGAGCAGCTCCGAGCTGCGCGGGGAAACAGTCCTGCTCCGCGAGCTGGAGCTGAGCCGTTTTCCGCTGGTGATCGGACGCGATTCCCAGATCGCCCACCTGTGTTTTCATGATGCCGACGTTGCAGCTCAGCGCGGCGTGCTCTTTCAGCTCGGGCGTCACCTGGTCTATCAAGATCTGGGAGGCGCGGGTGGCACCTTACTCGAGCGCCGAGTGGGTGGAAAACTCAAGCTGATCAATCTCAAAGGGGAAGCAGCACCGCTGGCCGTCGGAGATCGGCTGCTGTTGGGGGCCGTGCAGACACACCTCGACATCAAGCAGGTGCGGGTGGGAACGCCAGCAGGCAAGCTGGAGCAAGTGGTGGGGTTTGCGCCGTCCGAGCAGGAAGCTCCCCCACGCAAAAAGGCGGAGCCCGTCAAGGAGCCGGAGCCCTCACGCCTGCCACTCCCCAGCCTGCCGTCGGTGGAGTCGCTGCCGCCGCTGCCGCCGCGCACTTCGGTGGCCCTGCTGCTCTCGGTGGGGGTGGTGGCGACCCTGGCGGGGGTGTTTTTGGGCCAGCTCTTGGCACCTCGCCCGGTGCAGCCTCCGGTTCCGCCGGTGGCCGTGGCAACCCCTGCACCTCCAACCCCTCAGAGTAAACCGGCGACCTCCGGCGAACGACGGGTGGGCCCCAGCCTCGCCGTCGAAGAGGATGGCAGTCTGAAGCTCCAGCAGCCCAAGCTGGGAAAAGAGACGTATTTCTTCTTGATGACCGCCGATGTTCCAGAGCAACCCGATCCAGCAGGGCAGGGGGTGGCCTTTGCGTTGGGTCAAGTGCTCGACGATGCGGGAGCGGCACGGCTGCTCTTTGTGCCCACAGGGTTGACGCCAGCCGTGTTGGCGGCAGCTCCCGCCGAACCTGCGGAGCCCTCCGATCCACGCATCATGCTCTTTACGGCGCTTCAGGCGGTGCAGGCGAAGCAGTATAACGATGCACGCACGTTGTTAGAGCTGCTCACTCCTCAGCCGGGGGCACCGGTGGCGGCGCTTAAGGCTCAGGCCCTGCTGGGCGCCGAGCGGAATGACTGGAGCAGCGCGTATAAGCTCCTGCGCAGTGCCCTCGAGCAGAATGCCAGCGATCCCGAGGTCCATTTTCTGCTCGGGAGGTTCTATCGCCTGCGTCTGATGGCCTTACCTCCCACGGATAGTCGCCGCGTGGCGCTCTTTGACGATGCCCGCGCCAGCTATGAAGAAGCCATGCGGCAGTGGATGATGCCCCCTCGAGGTGCGTGGGTGTGGAAAGGGCATGAGCTGGGCCTCTCGGGAGAGACCTTGCTGGAAGAATATCTGCTGCTGCTGAGTCGGCAGAATCCGCTGGTGCCGGGACAAGAGAATGCGGCTCCGGCTTCTGGAGGCACTTCGACGGCGGGAACAGGGGCGACCAGTGCCACATCCGCTGGAACTGGAACGGGAGCCGGAAACGCCACCGGTACAGGCTCTGGAACCACTCCGGCTGGCGTCGGCACGGCCAACACGACGGCTGCTCCCGAGAGCAGCGGGGCCTCAGACCACTCACTGGTGCGCATCGGGGGAGGTGCCTTCCAGATGGGCGGTGATGAGGTGGATCCGCCCGATGAGCGTGGGCTCAAGGAAAAGGTGCTGCTGCGTTCTTTCTCAATGGACCGGTATGAGGTCTCGAATGCCCAGTTTGAGCGCATCTTTCCCGACCATCGAAAGAACCGTGGGTCGAGCGCCGGTGACAAAGATCCCGTGGTCAATGTGACCTGGGAAGAAGCACAGGGTTATTGTCGAGCGGTAGGGCTCCGTCTTCCGACCGAAGCGGAGTGGGAAAAAGCCGCACGCGGCACCGATGGACGCAGTTACTCGTGGGGAGAGTCCGAAGCCGCTCCGTCACGGCTCAACTATAAAGGGGCAGGACTGGGCAAACCGACGGCAGTGGACAGCTTCCCGGAAGGTGCTTCTCCTTACGGTGTGTATAACATGGCCGGCAACGTCTGGGAGTGGACGGCGGACTGGTACGATCCCGGCTATTATAGCAAAGCCCCCAGCAGCAATCCCACCGGCCCAGCAGGTGGATCTCGAAAGGTCATCCGAGGCGGCTCGTTCGCTGAAGACGCCGGAGACGCTCGCACCAGCAACCGCGCCAGCGCCGCACCCGGAGCCGGTGCGGTGAAGATCGGCTTCCGCTGCGCCAAAGACTGAAGCCCCGACCCAAGACCGCACTTCAGCCGCTCAAAGCGTGCTCATCCACGTACTTCAATCACCAGCTTGCCTGGAAATTGCCCACCTTTCTCGAGCCGATCCAGCGCCTGCCCCGTCTCCTCGAGGCGATGTCGAGCCCCCACCACCACCTCCAGCGCGCCCACTTGCACCTGCGCCAGAAGCCTCTCCAGCCGAGCGGTGCTGACCTCCGCCATGATCATCTCGATGCGCTTGCCCTGCAAAAAAGCCAGCGGTTTGGACAACATCAGCGCCGGACGGGGTTGAGTGCCCACCAAGACTCCCCCTTTCTCCAGCAGCTCCGCCACATCCCCCCAGCCCAACAGACCCGCTGCGTCGAGCACCACCGCATACGTCTGCTGACGCCAGCCCTGCTCTCGATAGTCCAGCGTCTCATGCGCTCCGAGGCGCTGCACCAAGTCAAAATTACGAGGGCTACAGGTGGTCACGACGGTGGCTCCCGCGCTCCGGGCGAGCTGGATCATCAGATGACCGACACCCCCACTTCCCCCCTGAACCAGCACCCGCTGACCGGGCTGGACTCGACCGAGCTCCTCCACACACTGGAGGGCCGTCACCGCTGCGGTGGGAAGTGCCGCTCCCTGCTCAAAAGATACCGCCTCCGGGAGAAGGGCCGTGCGAGAGGCCAGCGTCACCAGCTCTTCCGCACAGGCACCATTTCGCTTCTTGAAGGGCGGGGTGGCACCACACACCCGATCTCCTACCTTAAAACCCGTCACCCCCGAGCCGACCTCCAGCACCTCCCCCGCAAAATCCAGCCCCACCACACGCGGAAGCAGGAACGGCAAGGGCATCACCCCCGACCTCATCTTGTAGTCAATGGGGTTCAGCGAGGCCGCCCGCACCCGAACGCGAAGTTCCCCCTTCCCGAGCACTCCGGGCTCGAGCTGGTCAAGACGAAGTACCTCTGAGCCACCAAACCGGTCATAGATGACCGCGTGCATAGATTGTTCCTTTAGAGTTGAAGCGTAGAAGGCAAGCGGAGCACCCATCAGCCGCTCATGGAGGCTTCTTCTGGGATGGGGGCCGCAGAAAGGTGCAACATGCGCTTCAGCATATCGTTGAGAACGGAGCGTGTGAAGCACTCAAAACAGAGACCACGTTAAGGTCAGCAGCGCCATCAGGCCCATCAGGAGACATAAGGCGACGAGCAGAAAGACCCGGGAGGCGTGTGAAGGAAGGTGCTCCCAAGCAGGAGCCGGGAGGGTCTGAACCAGCCGATGCCCAACGGTTGCCGCCAGCAGCGCCAACAGCAGGCTGAGCCCACCAACCCACGGAGCGGCAGGCTGAGCACGAAACAGCTTCGCGGCCAGCAGCCCCACGGGAAGGCAGGCCCCACATGCTGAGAGATGAAACAGCATCGCCGTGAGGCCCGAAAGAGGCGTGTCAGGCGAAGCGCGTAGGAGCTGAGCCAGCGACCAAAAGAGTCCCAGCAGGGCCTGCTGGCCAAGCCCCAGCAGCAACGCTACCGTCATCAGCTCCGGCGGGAAAAGAAGCAGCGGCAGGAGCAGGACGCCCCCCCAGCTCAGCCACACCAGACCCCAAAACAGGGGCGAGCCCGTGCCTTCACGCCAGGACCACAACCCCCAGGGCGCACAAAAGGGAGCCCACAGGAGACCGCGCAGCAGCCGACGGGTGAAATCCGATCCGACCATACTCACAGTCCATCAAAGCGCCGGTTTGACCAGGTCGCCAGGTTGATAAAGACCTCTATAAAGAGCCCCATGACGATGGTATAGAAGGTGATCAGCAGCGCAAATGCAACAAAAACCCCCACCGACCCCAGCCAAATACCCGCAATGGCAATGATGGCGGTTAAGATGAAGATGAGCAGGGCAAAACCTCGGATCATGGAGCGTTGGTCCTCCGTGAGACCCTCCGCATCGTTGATCATGTTGAGCTGGCAACCAAAGCTCCAGATGGCGAGGATGAGCCCGGCAATGGCCAGGATAAGACCTCCCAAGAAGGCAACAAAGATACCAGCGCCGACCATCCCCGCGCCGATGATCCAGCTCCAGAAAGCACTCGGCTGAGAGTCACACAGAATGAACTGGCCGAGGGTATCCACCCAGTTGACCGGATCATTTCCTGCGTAGGCAAAGGGACTCATCCACTGAGGCATGCTGAGCATGCTGGCCACCGAGGTCTGACTCCGGGTCAAGGTCGAAGCCAGGGTGAGGTTGGGTTGCTCAAATGCAGCCGGTGTTAAAGGATCCGGCGTGTTAAACCTGCCGAGTTTGGGATCAAGCTGACGGGCTCTAAAGTCGTAAGTGCCAGTCGCCGCATCATACGGTCTGCCTGCATACGTAAAGGCCGTGTCCAGCGTTCCTTGTGCCTGCTGCTCACCAAAAGCAGAATAACTAAACCGTTGAACCACCCCTCCGCTGGCACCTGAGACCGCCACCACACTGCCAATGGCATCGGTATGATAGAACCAGGTTCCCGGAGCACTGTCGTAGTTGAGCTGCGCAAGTGGCTCATCCAAACCATCTCCATGCGCAAAACCTCTGAGCACATTTCCATTCTGATCCAGCTCGACCAGCGTGTCCTCTTGATCGTAGAGCAGATGACGCTTTCCATTGCTGTCTTCGAGAGAGACTCGGCGACCTTGTGCATCATACTCATAGCGGTGGAGCAACGTACCATTCCGACGGCTCTCCAGCAACTGTCCGGCAGGATCATACAGGTAGGTGAGGGTGATGCCTGCGCTGCTGCTGCTCTCCAGTTGGCCGTCTTCGTTGTAGGTATAGGTCGTGGTGATGCCACCCTCCTGAGAAGACTCGAGCTGATGCGCGTCGTCATAGCTGTACAGTGTCTTGACCACACCATTGAGCAGCGTGGAGAGTCGATTGCCCACCTCGTCATAGGTATAGGTGAGCGTGTCCGTGCCGGTCTTCTCTTCGATGAGACGTCCAACGGCATCGTATACATACGTGCGCTTGACTCCCTGATAGTCCGTACTGGAGAGGCGACGTCCCAGCGCATCGTAGGTATACGCATGGCCCCCGATGACACTCCCGAGGCTGTTATACAGAAGCCGACTGGTGAGCCGACCATAGACATCGTAGCCATCACGCTGCGTCAATCCATTGGGATAACGCTTCTCCGAGAGACGTCCAAAGGCATCGTAGACGAAGGTGAGCTTCTGTTGATCCGGCAAGGTGGTGGAGATCAGCTTGCCATACTGATTGTATACATACGATTGAGTCCCATCCGGTCGAATCACAGCCGCCCGATGTGTGCTGACTGGATCATAACGATACTGAATCTTCTCGTTGAGAGTGTGGTTGATGACCTCCGTGACACGTCCAAAGGAATCGCCATAGACATACTCAAGCTCTGCCGCCTCACTGGTGGCATGCGTCAGTCGATTGGCGCTGTCAAACTCGTAGCTGCGTCGAGTGCCATCGTCAAAGATCTCTTCGGTGAGATTTCCCATGAGGTCATATTCAAAGGAGGTAGTCTCGCCGCTGGGCAGGAGCTTTTCGGTCATCAGGCCCCGGTTGTCATGGGTGAAGTGTGTGGTCCGATTGAGAGCGTCCACGAGCTGGAGGAGCTGGCCCGCCGCGTCTCGCTCGTAGTGGGTCTGCTTTTGAGCGGCGTCTCGTAGGCCCACTAAGCGGCCTCGTCCATCGTATTGATACTCGGTGCTCTGGCCCAAGGCATCGAGCACACGGGTGAGACGTCCACCGGCATCGTATTCGTAGGCCGTGCGCTGTTGCAGTGCATTGGTCATGGCACTGATCGTCCCACCTCCGCCGCAGTTTGCACAGCCCGTATACTCATAGGAGGTGGTCCCGAGAGGGGTCTTGACACTCAGCAGGCGACCACTGGCATCAAACGTGCGCTGGATGAGGTTGCCATACCGATCAATCTCATCGCAGGGGGTGGAGGAGATCTCGGCGCAGTATCCGTACTCGGTACTTTGGCCGTAGATATCTTGAATCGAGAGGGTGCGACCTGCCGCATCCAGCGTATACTGTGTGGCATTGCCTTGTGCATCTTGATGGCGTAACACGCGCCCTGCGCCATCTCGCTCCCAGCGTTGAACACGGCCAAATGCATCGGTGGCGGAGGCCATCCATTCCCCCGTATATGCATAGTGTACCGTATTTCCATTGGGCTCCTGAAGAGACTGAAGCAGTCCACGGGCCGAGAACGTCGCGCCGAAGACGCCTCCGTTGGGAAGCTCCAAGCGGGTGGGGCGATCTCCGGCATCATAGTCGATGCTGAGGTCTGTTCCGTCACTTCCGATCACCCCGATCACCCTGCCAATGGCATCTCGCTGAAGGGTGGTGCTCTTGTTTCCGGGCTCCGCGATGCCGGTGAGATTTCCCTGGGTATCGTAGCCGTAAGAGGCGCTGTTTCCATCCCGTTCGATGGAGGTGACTTGACCTCGTTCGTTGAGGCTCAGCGCCTCGATGGAGCCGTCACTGGAGGTATGTACGACGGTGCGCTGAGTATCATCAAAGACCCAGCTCTGAGTGCCCGAGCTATCGGTGCGCTGAGTGACCCGATCTTGTGAATCGTAGGTGAGCTGTGTGACTTGAGCCGTGGGATCCGTGACCGTGGTGAGATTGCCTCGGCTGTCGTATTGGTAGCGGGTGATACCGCCCCGTGGGTCTTCGGTCTGGCTTAGGAGCCCATTTTGGTATTGGTGGGTGGTCTGATTGCCTACTTCATCCACTTTGAGCAACAGTCTTCCGTCGATATCAAATCGATAGAGGTTCTCTGCTTCGACAGGGTTGGTCCACAGTGACTGTCGATTAAAGTGATCGTATGCAAAATAACCCTCGCCATTGGTGGGGGTGGTATACCGGATGAGGCGATTATCGCCGTCAAAGCCATAGGAGATGCCGACGTTATCGCCTTCGACTTTTCCGAGCAGCTTTGCACCCTGTGCATAGCTGTAGGTCCAAGTATGATTGCGGGGGTCGGTGAGGGAGGTCAGACGTCCTTCCCCATACTGGAGCTTGACGGTACGCCCCAAGCCATCCTTCAGTTGAGTGATCTGTCCTTCGGTGTTGGTGGTGAGGCTCAACAGCACGGTCCCCGAAGCGGTGGCAAGCTGGACGGGATGCCCCGCAGGGTTACGGCTCATCACAAGCTGATTTCCTGAGCGGTCGCTCCAGGAGACGAGTCGTCCTGCGGTATCAAAACGGAGCACTCGTTTATCTTCGTAGGTCAGGGTCCAGCCGTTTGAGCCACGTTCCAGGGTCTCACGCACGCCTGCGGGGGCTGCGTAGGTGCCATCACTCTGGCGGGTATAGGGCACGAGCACGCCCTCAGGGGTCAGTCGATGGCTGATGCCGGTGGTGGTATTTTCAAAGATGCGCTCGCCGAAGCTCCAGGACCAGCCCAGCCCGAGCTCTCCCGCTTGGTTTTGCTCGCTGTGATAACTCAGCGAGATCACATGCGGGCGTCCGTAGGCGAAGACTGTTAACAGCATACGCTCATCGCTGAGGCTGCCTTTGGCGATATTGGCCATAGAGCTGATGCGCACGCCGAAGCCGAGTAAGCTGGCCACCTCATTGATGGCTGCTTTGATGCCTTCGAGCGTCACACCGCCGTTGAGGGTGCTGTTGATCAGATAGCGTCCTGCACCAGTGTCGGGATCATAGAGGACGTAGCCGCTGACGGTTTTGCCTCCGCGTGTGACAGGGCGCTGAGAGATGACCACTTGGTCTCCGGCGGACAAGGACTGGGTGACATCGGAGAGCACCGCCGAGGGCTGAGAGAGGGTAGACTTGATGGCATTGTAGTCAGCGGTGGAGGCCAGGAAATAGACCGTCTGACCCTGCTGCCGGGCGAGCTGGAGGATATTGGTGGAGGAGAGTGCTTCAAGACCGACGACCCGTTCCCAGAGGGCATGTTCGTGGAAAGAGGCGTTATACCCGGAGAGCTGAGCCAGCGAAGCGGCGGTGGAGGCGTTGCGAGTGCCTCGGAGGGGCGCGGAGAAGAACAGGTTTTCGGCATCCACCACATATCCAGCGGGCTCCACGCCGTAGGGGATGCCCCACACGTAGATGGGGGACATATCCGCTCCAGTGAGGGCTTCCAGCTCGGTAAAATGGAGCCAGCCTTGAACCGCATACAGGTGATCATCATCTTCCACCAGGGTCTGATGATAGGTGAGGCCCGCAGCATATGCGGTGGCCAGCTCCACCTGATTTTGAGGGGCTCCGGTGTCCAGCAGGGTCCGGCGCGTGTTTTCGGCGGCGGCGACCAACGGAGCGGGGACTGGGCCGATCCAGGCGTTGATGGCATAACTTCCACCCGCCGTCAGGTTATGATCGTGATAGGTGGTTGAGCGGTTGGGGCCTTTTACACCCACATAAACCAGCACCTCTGTACCTGCACTGACGGTACTGGCGGTTGCCAACACGGTGGTGTCCAGCGCGAGGGTGGGCTTCAGTGACCCTTTTTGAGCACTATAGATGGTACTCCCCGAAGGAAAGGTCATGGAGAGGCGTTTGCCATACAGCTCTGGAAAGGAGACCGTGCGGTTGAAGAGGGTAAAGCCGTAGCTGTCGGCAGCCTCCACGCTGAGGGTAAACCGCTGAGCACTGGTCAAGGAGGTGGCGGAGACGGGTGTTCCCTGGACTTCGTAGGGCAGCTTAACGGGCAGCAGCTCCTCTGCTTTTATCCCGATGCGTCGCTTGAGCTCGGCCTGCTCGAGGGTTTCGCAGCGGGTTCCGCTGCTGGCGATGTATCGGCGCAGCTCATCTTCAAAGAAGAGACGTGGAGAGACGCTGGTGGGAGCGGAGACAAACGCATCGAGGTTAAAGGAGACCTTCCCACTGAGGTTCACGTCCTGCTCAAGGGCATAACGTTTGAAAGCAGGATCGAGGGCGACCCATTGTGCTTGGCCGGCACTGGCGCTGGATGCCTGTGTGCCTCGATAGTTGGAGTAGGGGAGATACGCACGTACCCAGGTGCGTTGCAGCTTCAGGGCGATGGGCTGACTGGCTTGATAGATCACGGTGGCGGGTATGCCCTGCGTGGTGAGGGTGGTGGCGGCGGTGGTCAGATCCTGGATGCCCGTCAGTCCCGGTACTTCTGCCACCGGAATGAGGACGGAGCCGGTCTCGTAACGGGCGGGGATCCCAGCCAGTCTCAGCAGCCCAATCAACAAGGAGGCTTGATCGACATCGTTGCCAGCCAGTCCTTGCAGGGTTCCTTGTGAGCCGTAGACGGAGCCTGCATAGATGCGGTACGCGACGTTCTGTTGGACCCACTGAAAGAGCTGGATGGGATCACCCTCGAGGGCATCCACCTTTGCCTGAAGCTCGGCAGAGAAGCGGATGTCGAGGGTGCTTGCCAGATCGGCAGACGTGGGAGGCGCAACGGCGGCATCGGTGGGCTGAAGGCGGAGTCCCGATGGGTTCTGCCGTGGGTCGGTGCCAGCGGTGAGGGCGGCGAGCAGGGCTTCTCCCTCGAGAGGCGGGAGGGGGGTCTCCTGCGGCATGCGGGCGCGGGGTCGCTGAGGGAGCTGCTGAACACGTCCGGTAAGGGCATCTCGTCCAGCATAGAGGGGATGGGGCAGTGTTTTGCCCTTGCTGATGCGGTGGCGCGCCTCATCTTCGCGGGTAAAGCCGGTGAGCAGGTCGATCAGTGTTTTTGCCACGTTGGAGACTTCTGGAGCAGGAATCCCGGCGGCGTCGTTGCCCAGGGGCTCCAGGGCCTTGAGCACAGCGCGGCTGCGTTGGACCGTGCGGTTCTCGAGCTGGCCCCCCTTCTCGAGCTGAACAGAGAGCGAGCGGATGTTTTCGCGTAAGAAGAAGAGCTTCTGGGCTTCCTCCGTGCTGGCTGGGTGGCTCGGGTTGCTGACCCAGGGGCGGAGTGTTTCCGCCAGGAGCTCGGTGCTCTCGCTGAGTCCGGCCAGGGTCTTAGGATATTGCGCCTCCCAGATCGTCGAACGTACTCGGGAGACCTCCGCCAGACCTGCTTTTTGCCGTTCCAAGAGGGCTGCGCGGGTGGTCTTGATGCGGGCTTGGGCTTCTTGTTTGCGCTTCTGGACTGCTTCTTCACTCAACGGCTCTGCAATGGAGAGCCGGTCAAAGATGCGTTCGTTGTGATTGGCAATCTCTCTTGCCATTTTGAGCTGGTCTGCGTACAGGTGCCCTCCTGCATAGCTGTTTAAGAGACTCCACAGGAGCAGATATACCACCCACCGCGTCCATAGGCTGTGTCTGATATTCATCATGGGGCACCCATCTGATTGACGATTCACGCACGGATCCAAAATAACCCATTAAAGACAGGGTATTCAAAACCTACCTTCCTGCAATCTATGTATGTTGTCAACGCAGTAGTGAAGAGAA
>JBJTQF010000271.1:0-9606 GCA_046075485.1 Myxococcota bacterium
GACTCCCGAGAGCAGCCTGCGTTTCCCCCGACCAGAGGAGAGCATGATGTCTTACGAGGCGCTGCCACCGTGGCTTCAGAACTTCCTTCCCATCCTCATCTTATTAAGCGCCATTGGAATTGTCGTGGCGCGATTGCCCAAAGTAGACGTGGGACACTCCCCCGAATACTTACGTCGTCGTCTGATGAACTGGGTGCCCCTCGGCATCGCCTATTCGATGCTCTATTTTGGCCGCTACAACCTCAGCGCCATTGCCGGAGAGCTCGACAAAGTGGGACTGCTGCCCAAAGCAGATTTTAACGAGATCGACGGCGTGGGTGCCTGGGTCTACGGCATCGCCTTTTTGATCAACGGCCCGATCACCGACCGCTTCGGAGGTCGCCTCACCATGTTGGTTGCCACCCTGGGCTCCGCCCTGGTCAACGTCGGCATGGCCCTGGTCTTTCAAGGTGTGAACCCCGAACAAGCCAACCCCGCCGACCTCAAGAGTAAGCTGATGATCCTCAACGCCGCCAATATGTACCTCCAGAGTTTTGGCGCTGTGAGCATTGTGAAGGTGAACGCCCCCTGGTTCCATGTGCGTGAGCGTGGTGTTTTGGGTGGATTGTTTGGGATCCTCATCTCCCTGGGCCTCTATTTCTCCTATGACTGGAGTTTGGCCCTGGCTCGAGGGTATGGATCCGCAGCGGCCTTTTGGGTGCCCGCCGCCGTTCTGGGGTTATGTGTGCTCTCGACCTTCCTCTTTGTGAAAGACAGCCCGAGCACCGCAGGCTTCGCCGATTTCGACACCGGAGACGCCACCTCTGGCCAAGTGGGACGCCTTCCCTTCGCGGAGGTGATCCGGCGCATGTTCAGCCAGAAAGTCATCTGGATCATCGTCGCCATTGAGTTTTGCTCCGGCTTCTTGCGCCAAGCGGTGATGAAGCAGTATCGGCTCTACTCCAAAGCGGTGGAGCTGGCCGACGGAGGCACCTCCTGGGTCTACGAACACTGGGGCATGTTGTTGTGTGTGGCGGGAATTCTGGGCGGTGTTTTTGCGGGGTTCATCTCCGACCACGTCTTTGGCAGCAGACGTGGCCCCGTGAGCTCCGTGCTCTACGCCGGTTTATTGCTGGGAGGTCTTGCGGCCTTCTTCTCGCTGGGCCATCCGCTCCTGGGCTGGGCAGTGGTGTTTATGTCTCTGTGTGTGATCGGCGTGCATGGCATGCTGTCGGGAACTGCCTCGATGGACTTCGGCGGATCTAAAAATGCGGGCGTGGTGACGGGCATCATCGACGGGTTTGTGTACCTGGGCACGGGCACGCAGGCGTTCTTGTATGCTCGGATGCTTCCCACCGGAGAAGCGGCCAAAGATCCCGCCAACTGGCAGATCTGGCCCGGAGCCATGTTGCCTGTCGCCCTGGTGGGATTGCTGCTCGCCGCGTCGATCTGGAACGCTCGCCCCCAGAAAGCAGGTGGAGGCCACTGATCCCGCCCTGCTCCTGCTGCTCCCGTCGCCTGAATTCTCTCCACACGGCCTTCGGCAGCGCCGCTGCTTGAAGCATCTCAATCCTCGGGCAGCTCTCCTTTCTCAAGCTGCTGGACCACCCATGTATTGTGTCGCATGAGCTGCGTGCGGATCAAGCGGTTGAGCCGGGCATCCCGGATCAGATGGGCCGAAAAGGTCATGGTCGGCTCAAAACCGCGCGGGCGTTTGTGCTCTCCGCCCGCTCCGGGCTCGAAGACCTTGATGCCATAGCGGATGCACTCCTCAATGGAGTGGTAATAACAGACATGGAAGTGCAGAAAAGGCCGCTCCTCGAGACTGCCCCAATATCGACCATAGAGCCGCTCCGCGCCTCGAATGCAGAGCGCCGCTGCCAGTGGGCGACCATGATCCTCCGCCATGACGATCTCCAGATGTTCTGGGAGCTGCGTCCGCATCCACTCAAAAAAGCCGCGTGTGAGGTATTGGCGGGTATAAGGAAAATACTTATCCGCCGTGCCAACATACACCCGATGCATCACATCCAGCACCTGAGGCGAGATCTCAGCTCCTCGATGCGTGTGGGTCTGCGCGTAGGACTCCACCTCACGCTTCTCACGCTTGAGCTGCTTGCGACGTTTGGCATTAAAGCGGCTGAGAAAGTCTTCCCAGCTCGAGAAGCCGGGATTTTTCCACTGATACTGGACCCCATACCAGAGCACAAACCCGGCCTGCTCCAGCGCGCGAGCGTCCTCTTCCCAGACAAAGTTGATGTGTAAGCTCGAGACCCCGGTGGCCTCATACACTTGCTTGATGCCCTCGATGAGCTTCTGGCGGGTGCCCTCGGGCGCGAGCGGATGCACGAGGAGCCGTCCACCAGTTGCGGGTGTAAAAGGTACTCCCACCAGCAGCTTGGGATAATATGGAATCCCCATCTGATAGGCGACCTGAGCCCACGAAAAATCGTAGACAAACTCCCCTTCCGAGTTCGACTTGAGGTAACACGGCGCCGCAGCGATGAGCGTATCCCCGTCCCACAAGGTGATGTGCAGGCTTTTCCAGCCCGAATCCCCCTTGAGGCAGCCGGTCAGCTCCAGGCCGAGCAAAAAACGATGTTTGACAAAAGGGGTATCATGAGGGGAGAGCAGCGCATCCCACTGGGCCTCGGAGATCTGCTCAAGGGAAGGGACGGTCTTTAAAGTCAGCAGCTCGGGGGCCATCCCCACCTCCTCAGCATGTTCGGTTGGGCCAGCAGCTCCACTTGAGGCAGCCATCGGATCCGCTATCGGGGCAGCATCGCTCAGAGATTCCACACACGCACACACGCTCACGCACACACGCTCACGCACACACGCTCACGCTCACGCTCACGCTCACACGCTCACGCACGCTCACACACGCCCGCGCCCGCGCACGAAGCGACCCAGAAGCTCACGCTTGAGATGGCGGAGCTGGTGGCGAATTGCGGCTCTCCAGCTTGTGGCGCACGAGCTCATACACCGCTGGCAACACCGAGATGACGATGATCGCCAGCACCACGAAGGTGAAATTTTTCTTCACCAGCGGGTGATTTCCGAAATAGTAGCCCATATACGTGAAGCTGCCCACCCACGCGATGGCCCCGATCACATTGTAGGCCAAAAAGCGCGAGTAAGACATGGTGCCCACCCCGGCCACAAAGGGGGCAAAGGTGCGAATGATGGGCACAAAGCGGGCAAAGATGATGGTTTTTCCGCCGTGGCGCTCATAAAACTGCTGAGTGCGCACCAGGTGCTCATGCTTGAGAAAGCGCATCCGCTCATTGAAGACCCGGGGCCCGAGGTATTTTCCCACATGATAGTTGACGGTATCTCCGACGATGCCCGCCACCGTCAGCAGGATGAAGAGCACATGAGGGCTCAGCACCCCCGTGGAGCCTGCCAGCGCACCCGCCGCAAACAGGAGGGAATCACCCGGCAGAAACGGCGTGACCACCAGTCCGGTCTCGGCAAAGATCACCAGCGCCAGGATCAGATAGGTGGTGGTGCCATATTCTCCGATGATTTCGGCAAGATGGGCATCCAAGTGCAAGAAGATGTCGATAAATTGCTTCAGCAGCTCCATAAGCTCCCCAAGAGGTTTGAGTTGGCTCAGGAAGGTAACATGCGTCATGGACACTTTCAACCGACATACCCCCAGAAAAATGCAACATTCGTAAGGGAGCTTGCATCGAAAGTATAAAATGAGGTGTTAAATGAAAGCAGACTGGATAAGCAGTGTGCAATCCTGTCCCAAACAACCAAGTCGGAGGATCTCCCATGCAGAAGCTCTGGAAGAACGTGGTTTTCGGTGTTGGCGTGATGGGTCTGGTGAGCCTGACCGTTCCCGCAGGTGCGTGTGAGATGAGCAAGAAGGCCGAAAAGGGCTCCACCACCACCAGCGCGGTGGAGAAGAATAAGGGCGACGCAGGCGCTAAGGGCGAGCAGAAGAGCGAGAAGAGCGAGAAGAAGCCCAACACCTGAGCAGATGTCCGACGGTGTCGGAAGAAGGAGAGTCCTGATCAACAGGCTCTCCTTTTTTTTTGCTCAAGCTCTGCGCTTTAACACCCGTTGATTGAGCTGTAGCGTTGGCAATTCTTGTGTCAATAAAACCTTACCCACTTATGATTCTATTAAAACAAAGCACGTCTAACGGAACGTCGTTCTGTGCAAGCACGATCCTCCGTGTGACAATTTTTCAGAGTTATGCCTTGAATTAGAAGCTCTTTCTGAGGACAACATCGGCACATTTAGGAGAGGGTTGCAATTTAATGCCGTCCTTGTAGACTGATCAAGACGGCACATGAGACCCTTGTCTTTCATTCTCATCGGAATATCCTGTCCTCCCGATGCCGTCCTTAACATACCGCAGAAAGGAATCCTGCTATGCGACCACCTCTGCTGATGGTCCTGCTGATCCCCCTTCTCCTGATGGTCAACCCCGCCTCCGCTCAGACCATGGTGCTCACCGACGCTCAAAATTATGCCTGGGACATCGCGCCCGGAGAGTTTGGGCAGATCAAAGACGGCACCCAAGACGGTTATGACGAATGGCCCCGACTGTGCATCACCGCCAATACCACCGCATCCAGCACCGGATGCGCGACCGCCGAGCTCTACAACGCCGCAGGCGCCTCTCACACCCTGGAGCTGTCTGGACGCCAGGTTGTCACCGCCCCCATCACCGTCAACGGCCTCCAGATCCAACGTAAGATCTACGTGCCAGCCGCTGGCGCCAGCCCGCTGGGATTCTTACGTTACCTGGAAGTGCTCACCAACACCGGCACCAGCGCCGTCACCCGGAAGGTGCGCATCGGAGCACCCGCCGTCAATCAAGGCTCCCTGGGCTCCGACACCAGCACTGCCGTGATCGGCACCTCCAAGAGCACCACCACCCTGGAAGCCGGCCTCCAGTGGTTTGCCACCGACGACAACCAGAACGATCCCGCCATCGGACATATCGTCGCGGGCCCCAGCGTGACCAATCCCATGACCTTCGTGAGCCAGGGCACCTATGGCAATAATCCAGACTCCATCGTCTGGGAGTACGCCAACGTCACCGTGCAGCCCGGCCAGACCCGCTACCTGCTGCACTTCCAGCTCATGCGCTTTCAACGCTCAGACGCCCTCTCAGCGGCGGCCACCCTGGTCACGCTGCCCGGATACGCCCTCGAAGGGCTGAGTGTGGCGGAGCGGGGTGGGCTGCTGAACTTCGTCTCTCCGCCACTGGCAGAAGCCAATGGACCCTACGCGACCTCGGAGGGAGGGGCTGTGACCCTGACCGCTGCGGGCTCTCAAGGCATCAACGCCAGCATCGCCGGATATGCCTGGGATTGTCTGGGCGACGGGGTCTATGAGCTCTCCAGCACCAGCCCCACCGCGAGCTGTACCTATCTCAAACACGGCACTTGGACCGCCGGTCTGAGGGTCACCGACAGCGCCGGACGGGTGGGCACCGATACCACCCAAGTCAGTGTGACCAACGTGGCACCCAGCTTGAGCAGCGCGGGAGCCAGCGGCACTTTGCTCGAAGGCAATTCCCTCACCTTCTCCGCCAGCGCCAGTGATCCGGGCACGTCGGATGTCCTGAGCTACCTGTGGACTTTCGGCGACAATACCACCGCCACCGGTGCCAGTGTTCAGAAGACCTTCTCCGACAATGGCAGCTTCACCTGGAAAGTGGTGGTCTCCGACACGGGCGGCGGCAGCGACTCCAGACAAGGCACCGTGGTGATCGGCAACGCCTCACCCGTGATCTCCAGTGTGATCTTACCTTCAAGTGCTAACGAAGGAAGTAGTATCCAAGCCTCCGCCATTGCAAGTGATCCAGGATCTGCCGATGTGCTCAGCTACAACTGGCGCTGGAGCGACGGAGCCACCACCACCGGCTCGAGCACCTCCCGCAGCTTCTCTCAAAACGGCACGTATACCGTGACCCTCACCGTGGCCGACGACGACGGTGCCAGTGCCACCGCCAGCGGCAGCATCACCATCAACAACGTGGCACCCGTGATCAGCACCCTCACCTGCCCTTCCAGCGCCGTGGAAGGTGAGCCCATCACCTGCTCCGCCCTGGCCTCCGACGCAGGCAACGACAGCCTCACCTATAGCTGGACGTTCGGAGATGGCACCACCGGAAGCGGGCCTTCCGTCTCCAAGAGTTATGGCAAAGAAGGACTGTTCACCATCACCCTCAGCGTGCGTGATCAAGACGGCGCGACCGTGAGCGGCACCCGCACCATCTCCATCGGAAATGGTGCCCCCAGTGCCCTCGAGCTGGCCATTCAAGGCAACCGTGAAGAAGGCGCCACCCTCACCCTCACCGCCAACGGCGTCGATCCCGGAGGGGATGCCCTCAGTTATGCCTGGAACCTGGGCGATGGAAATACCGCCTCGGGCGCGAGCATCGGCTACAGCTACAAGGATCAGGGAAGTTACACCGTGCAAGCAACGGCCACCGACACCGGCGGATTGTCCCTCACCACCTCCACCACCTTGACGATTGTCAACGTGAAGCCCACCATCACCCAATTGGTGGGAAACTTCTCGGGCGCACAGGGGCAGGAGCTGGCCTTCAGCGCCAGCGCCACCGACCCCGGACAAGACGTGCTCACCTACAACTGGGACTTTGGCGACGGCTCCCCCAACGCACGGGGCATCGACCTCACGAATGTCAAAAAAGTATACAAAAATACCGGTACTTACACCCTCATCCTTACAGTATCAGATGAGGATGGAGGCAGCACCAGCTTAACCCGTACCATCAACATCGGCAACGGAGCCCCCATCATCTCCTCGTTGAGCGGCGATATCGGCGGTTCTGAAGGAGACACCTTTCGCTTCTCAGCGGCGGCTTCGGATCCAGGCAACGATCCGCTGGTCTTTCGTTGGGATTTTGGAGATGGCTCCACCCCTCAAGTGGGCTCCGCCATCAATGTGGCCCATGTCTACGCCGACGACGGGAGCTATCTGCTCAAGCTCACGGTGACGGATAGTGGAGGACTTTCAACTACTTCGACGCTCAACGTTCAGGTGCGAAATGTGAGCCCGGAGATCACCGCGTTGTCCGGCAACCTGAGCTTGGCTCAAGGAGACTCTGCCACCTTAAGCGCCTCCGCCAGCGATCCCGGGGCCGATACCTTGACCTTTATCTGGGATTTTGGCGATGGCACCCCGGTGGAGCTCGGCAAGAGTGTCACCCACCGCTTCTGTCGAGTGGGCACTTCGACGGTCACCATGACGGTACAAGACGACGACGGCGGCAGCATCTCCAGCAGCCTCACCGTGCAGGTCTCCAACGTGCCGCCCACCCTGACTCAGATCAACGGCCCAACGAGAGTGGACGAAGGCATCGAAGCCTCCTTCACCGCCAACGCCAGCGAGCTGTGCAGTCAGACCCTCACCTATTTGTGGAGCTTCGGAGACGGCACTCCGGCCAGCGCCAGCCCCACGGCCAGCCACGCTTGGGCAGACAACGGTGCTTTTGCGGTCAACCTGGAGGTCTTCGATCCCAACGGCGGCTCTGCCAGCCTGAGCATGCCGATCCAGATCGACAACCTAGCACCCACCCTCACCGCCTATACGGTGCCGACCGAGGCCCAAGAGGGCCAGCTCATCACCTTCAGCGCCAGCGCCCGTGATGTTGCGGCAGATGGTCTCTCGTATGTCTGGAACTTCGGCGATGGCAAGAGTAGCACCGGTGCCAGCACTCAGCACCTCTACACCGCTCCCGGCGAGCTCACGGTCAGCCTCACCGTCACCGACGACGATGGTGGTAAGGTCACGCGCACCTCAAGCCTGAGCATCTCCAACGAAGTCCCGGTGATCTTGGCCTTTGACGCTCCCGACGAGGCGGGGGAAGGCACGCCCGTCAGCGTCTACGTCGAAGCCCGGGATGGCAGCGGCATCGAGCCCTCCCTCTACCTGGACTGGGGCGATGGTACGGTGGATGTGGTGGCCTCGGGACGCACCTTCACCCACCTCTACGCCGACAACGGCAGCTTCCGACTCAAGCTGGAGGCGGGTGACGGACTGGTCACGGTCTCCCAAGAGCAGAACCTGCGCATCAACAACCTCCCCCCCGAGATCGAGCTGCTCAACATCCCCAGCACGGGGGCGGAGGCCAGCCCGATTGAGGTGGAGGTCATGGCCATCGATCCCGCAGGACCGGCGGACCCCCTGCTCTATTCTTACGACTTCGGAGATGGGGCGGTCTTGGCGCAGACCTCAGCCACCCGTGTCACTCACACGTATGCGCGCGCGGGAAGTTTTGTGGTCACAATCACGGTGGAGGACGACGACGGTGGGCAGGTCCAAGCGTCCGGCACAATCAATGTGGATGTCTCGGCCCCGGAAATCAACAAGCTGGAGGGGCCTCTCGACGGTGACGAAGGGGAGTCCTTACTCTTTTCGGTGCAGGCCAGCGATCCCACCGGTCAGGCGCTCTCGTACCGATGGGATTTTGGCGACGGCTCCGAGGTGCTAGAAGGTCCAGCCCTCACCGAAGTCTCCCATGCCTATCCCGACAATGGCCGCTTTACCGTGCGGGTGACCGTCACAGACGAAGACAATCTCAGCTCCGTGCGCACGCGCGAGGTTCAGATCTCCAACGTGGCCCCCGAGATCAAGAGCCTGCCACCCCTCTCTGCCACCGCCGAGGTGCCGTATGTATATGCCCTCCAGGTCTATGATCCGGCATACTCGGAAGATGTGCTGAGCTATCGCATCACCTCTGGTCCTGCCTCCGCGAGCCTGGGTTCAGACGGCGTGTTGCGCTGGACACCCACCCTGGAGGATGCACGCACTGGCCTGCTCTCCTTCCAGATCGAAGTGCAAGACGACGATGGGGCTCAGGTATCGCAGACCTGGACGGTGGCCATTGGGTTCCTCGACGCGGATCAGGATGGGATGCCCGACGGCTGGGAGGTTGAAAATGGCTTGGATCCACAAGATCCCGCCGATGCGCCCCTCGATCCAGACGGCGACCAGCTCAGCAACCTGGAGGAGTACGAAAACGGCACCGATCCCAACACCGCCGATACCCCCTACGCTCCCATTCCGGTCTCCCCTGTGAAGGGCGCGGAAGTCAGCACCTTAACCCCCAACTTGGTGGTCAAAAATGCGGAAGTCCCCAACGGCGAGCTGATCGAACATCAGTTCCAGATCTTCCTCGAGGCGTCGTTGAGCACGTTGGTGCTGGAAGGCAGCTCGCGGCAGGTATTCAACGGACAGACCACCTTCACCGTTCCGCTGGGACTGGAGGAGAACGGACACTATTACTGGCGCGCGCGGGCACGCTCCACCTTCGGCTACAGCGCATGGAGCAGCCCGGAGGACTTTTACACCAATATTGCCAACGATGCACCGGGCGCACCGGGCATTTCCTATCCGGCGGATGGTTCGGTGGTGAGCAGCCTGAACATCACCCTCGAGGTCACCAATGCAGTGGATCCAGATCGGGACCGGCTCACCTATATCTTTGAGCTGTTTGAGGGAGACAGCGTTGAGCCCCGTGTGACCAGTCTCCCCATCAAGGAGACCAGTGGCAGCACTCGTTATGCCGTGCCCTTGACCCTCAAGGAAGACAAACGTTACCGCTGGCGCGCCTACGCGATGGACGATGCC
>JBJTQF010000272.1:0-6619 GCA_046075485.1 Myxococcota bacterium
GATTGACCGACGATGTAACCGTCGAAAAATGTGAGGGCCGCTGGTGCGTGATGTCCGCACCGCTCTAAACAAAACGGGGTGCAGGGGCCCGCTGGCCCCTGCTGGGATAGTTTGAAAGGGCAAAGCCCTTTCAATAAAGAAGAAAAGCCGCTTGGAAAGCGGCTTTTTTAAGCTGAAAGGACGCTGTCCTTTCAGACTTTCCTGCAAGGGATTCCATCCCTTGACCCGTGTTTTGTTTTTTGCACCTCTTTTTTGCACCTCTTTTTTGCAAAGAGGGCGCTGCCCTCTCTGCACGCTCCCGCAAGGGATTCCATCCCTTGACCCGTGTTTTGTTTAGGTGGCTCGTGAGCTTAGGTGGATGTAGCGGGTCATGCCCACCGCTTCCAAAAAATAAAGGTCATGCGAACTCACCATCAGCGCGCCCCCAAACCCCTTCAACGCCTGCTCCAGCACCTCCAAGCTCTCCAAGTCCAAATGATTCGACGGCTCATCGGGCAGCAGCACCTGTGGCCCCTTTTCTCTCGCAAACACACAAGCCAATCCCAACCTCAACCGTTCACCGCTGCTCAACGCGCCAACGCGGGTATGCACACGTTCTCCCCGAAAGAAAAACCGTCCCAGCTTCAGCCGCCGAGCGGTCTCATCCCCCCCCGAGCTGACCCTCCTAAGCTGTTCCAACACACTCAACCCAGGCTCCAACGACTCCCCAAGCTGCGACAAGGTGGCCATCTCCAGTCCAAAACGCTCCACCCGTCCTGCGCTCGGGCTCAACAGCCCTTGTGCCAGCTTCAGCAGGGTGCTCTTGCCACACCCATTTGGACCCACCAACGCCACCCGCTCGGGCCCTCGCAGCTCCAGCGAAAAGTCCTCCAACACAGGAGCACACCCCGGATACGCAAACGTCACCCGCTCAAAGCTCAGCACACGCCGCTGCGATGAGAGCGACACACCCCCCACATCGATATGCAGGTCTCGAGCCGGCAGCTCCCGCGCCTTGTGCTGCTGAAACACCTCGCGGGTCTCCTCCAGCAACACCTCATGGCGCGTCTTCAGACGACTGGTAGACTGCTCCGCCCAGCCCCTCATCGTGTTGAGCGCAATGCGAGGCATCCCCCCCTTTTCTCTCAGACGTTGGCCCCGCGCCACCCGCCGCGCTTGACGCTCCTGAGCCGCTTGAGCCTGCCGCTGCCGAAGCTCGAGGGTCAGCTCGGCCCGCTCAAGGGCTCTCTGCGCCGCCGCCTGCTGCTGCGCGCGATAAAGCTGGAACTCCGGCCAGCTTCCGCCAAAGACCTCCAGCCCATGTGGGGTCAGCTCCCAGATCACATCCACCTGTGACAAGAGCTCACGGTCATGGCTGATGATCAACGCGCCTCCCGGCCACTGCTCGAGAAACTCCAACAACGCCGCACGGCCCTCCCGGTCCAAATGACAGGTCGGCTCGTCGAGCATCAGAAAATCCGGTGCCTGAAGCAGACAGGCCGCCAAACATACATGGGTCTGTTCTCCACCACTCAGCGTCGAGATGTGACGGGCCGGATCCAGTCCCGGAAGACCGACCGCAGCCAACGCCTCCGCCACCTCATGCTCGAGCTGCCAACGGTCTCCCACCAGCGCCAAGAGCGACTCGAGCTCCTCGGACGGCGAGGCCCGCTCCAGCCGCTGCAACGCATCCAGAATGGGCTGGACCCCCAACACGTCTGCCACCGTCGGCGACACCGTCGGCGACACCACACCTTCGGGAGACGCCCCCAAACCCTCCGCAGGCAGGAGCGCCACACGACCGACACGCATGACCTCTCCGCTGGTCGGAGAAATCACCCCCGCCAGTGTCTTCATGAGGGTGCTCTTCCCCACCCCGTTGAGACCCAACAGGCCATACTGATATGACCCAAGCTGAAGATGAAGGTCTTGAAACAAAAAACGACCATCGGGAAGCTGATGACTCAACTTCCGGGCAGAAATCAAGCTCTGAGAAGCAGAAGGCTCCGCCTCAGACCCCGCATGAGAAAATGGGACATGGGAAACACGCATGAGGACGCTCCTCGTATGTCTGAGCCACGATCAGACGCACGGCAGGAGCAGGCAGGTGATGGTCCATAAGGTCGCCGCTCGTGTTATGCGTCGAGACTGTCTTCCCTGCCAGTGCAGGAGAGAGCGGCAAACTTCCTCATGGGACACCTTCCGGTCAGAGGGGCTGTGAATCAACCTCAACGTATGACAGGCACGCTCAAGGGCGTGTGGTCGAGGTCTCTGGGTTTACTGTGCTCAACGTGGTGTCTAAAGTAAAGTCAATGGTATCGGGCGGCACACACGCATGCACGCACGCGCCGCCCGCATTTCAGCCGTCATGCCTTCGCTCGGTTGGCCTCAATCGCTGCGGTGAGATAGGCTGCAACCCCCTCTCCATACGCATCGATGTTGGCACTGAAGCGAGGATCCTGCACATAAAGCTGGCTCACCTGCACATGCATGTCGCGCGAGCACGGATAATACCAGCGGTCGATGTGGAGACGATGCTGCTCGGCGAGCGCCAGCACCTCCGGGTCATTGGGGGGACGCCCCTCCTTGAGCTTCTGAGCCAGCCCTTCGTAGAGCTGCTGCCCTTCCGCCTTGATCGCAGTCCACTGAGCCTTACCGTACTGCTTCGTGCGACGGGCCGCCTCTCGATAAGACTCCGTCTGACCCCACCGCTCAGCGGCCTCTTCAGGGTAAAGGGGCTTCTCAAAAGACTCCGTTCCTTCAAACAATGTGCTCATCTCGATCTCCTCTCCGTTGAGCGCCTGAAGCGCATGATCAATGGCACGCAGCACCCCTGTGGTGCGTCGCACCTGCTCGAGAAGCCGCAGCCGCTGCGTTTCCAGCGTCTCCCGCACCTCGAATGAAGACCGCTCGAGACATCCCCGAATCTCCTCCAGAGGCAGGCCCAGCTCCCGCAGCAGCATGAGCCGCTGAAGTCGCTTCAAATCCGCCTCCGTGTAGAGCCGATAGCCACTCTGACTCCGCCCCGAAGGGGTGAGCAGACCCAGCTCGTCATAGTGATGCAACGCCCTCACGGTGAGCCGCGCCAGCTTTGCCACTTGTCCAACGGTGTAATGTCTCGTGTGTGTCTTCATAGAGAGGAGGATAGGGCCTGACGTCGCGTGAGGGTCAGACGAAAAAAAAATAGGACACCGAAAAAATTTTTGCTCGCCAACGTGGAGGCGTGCCTCCCTAAAACAATAACAATAACAAAACGGGGTGCAGGGGCCCGCTGGCCCCTGCTGGGATAGTTTGAAAGGGCAAAGCCCTTTCAATAAAAAAGAAAAGCCGCTTTCTAAGCGGCTTTTTAAGCTGAGAGGACGCTGTCCTCTCAGACACTCCTGCAAGGGATTCCATCCCTTGACCCGTGTTTTGTTTTTTGCCGCCGCACTCACCCGCCGCTGAGCCCCTTGAGCATCGCACTGTTAAGCTGAATCAGCTCACGCAGCACCGGGAGCGGATCGACCACCCTCCCCTGAAGCTGCCGTCTCAGCACATAACTCAGCGTCCCCACCAACATCGACACCGTACCCTCCAAAGGCAGGTTAAGCGGAAGCTGGCCACTGCTCTGAAGCGCCTGCATATCTTCTCTCAAGTCCGCATGTAAAATCTCAAAGATCTGGCGGGCCACATCCCCCACCGGTGAGCCCGGATGGTCCAGCTCCTGAAAGATGAGCTGCGTCATGTCCTGCTCTTCCTGCACATACTGGCAGAGAAAAACAATCATCAGCTCCATACGCTCTTCCCACGGCACCTGCTCGACGGTGCCCCGCAGCACCCGGAGCTGACGACGAAGGGGCAAAAAAATCTCATCGGCCAGGGTCTGCACCAGAGCTTCTTTGTCGCGAAAATGATCATAGAATGAGCTCTGCGCCAGCCCCGCCCTCGCCGATACCTGCCGCGCCGACAGCCCTTGATATCCCGACTCCCTCAGCACCACACGCGCCGCCTGCAACAGCGCACGCCGACTCTGCTCCTTCGACTCCGTGCGGAGATTCGGCCCTCGCTGACGTCGCGCTCGAGGCGCCTCCAAAACGGGGACACTGGCCTCTTCAGCGGATTCTATTTCAGCTTCTCGTTGAGATGACATGGAAATTCAGGCACTCCTAAACGAGAGACGGTCATCACCGCCTCGCTCGTGCCTGGGAAACAGAGCTGCTGGCGGACTTACGCTTCTGCCTTGCCTTCTGCGGCAAGCTGAGCACGGAAGGCATGGACACGCGGATCCATCACCTTAAACCACAAGGGCGGCAGGAGTGCAAGCACTACCATACCCGCATAGCCCGTGGGAAGCTGAGGCGCTCGCTCAAAATGCCGCAAGGTCTGGTATCGCCGCTGCGCATTGGCATGGTGATCCGAGTGGCGTTGCAGCATGATCAGAAAACCGTTGGTCACCCGGTTGTTGGAGTTCCACGAATGCAGAGGGCTCACCCGCTCGAACTTGCCGGGTGCCACTTCGCGCCGCTCCAGGCCATAGTGCTCCAGATAGTTGACGATCTCCAAGAGGCTGAACGCCACCACACTCTGAGCAAAAAAGAAGACCAGCGCGGGCAGGCCAAACACAAGGCCCAGTCCTCCCCCCAGCGCCAGCGGGATCAGGACGAACCAGATCATCTGATTCTCACGGCTCCACACCGGGAGATGCAGCCGGCTCAGCCGTCGAGCCTCGAGCTGCCAAGCACTGCGGAAGCTCCCCCACACCGTGCGCGGATAAAAACGATAGAACGACTCGCCCAACCGAGAGCTGGCTGGATCCTTATACGTCGCCACATTCACATGGTGGCCCAGGTTGTGCTCAATGGCGAAGTGCATATAACACACCATCGCCAGCAGGGCCTTGCCAAGCTGCTGCTCCACCCGGTTCGACTTGTGGCAGAGCTCGTGGGCAAAGGTGATGCCCAAGCCTCCCGACAAAATACCAAACGACAGCGCAAACCCCAACAGCGCCCCCCACGAGAGCGGAGACACCGAGAGCTCCCAGCACGCCCACAACAACAGCAGCGCCTGAAGCGGCACATATGCCCAGGTGATATAACGGTAGCCTTTTTCTTCTGCCATTCGCTTGAGGGTACTCTCGGTGGCGTTGAAGGTATCCGTACCCACCAAAAAGTCGAGCAGCGGAATCCAGCCAAACACCAGCAAAGGCGTCAGCAGCACCAGCAGCGGATGCACGTTCTGAGCCAAGTAATAGCCAGCCACCACCACCAACGGGATCAAGGTCGGCTGCACCGCAAAGTTCCAGATCGACAACGATCCACTGCGGAAGTCCGCCTGCTCTGAGGTCACGGGGGAAAGTTCAGGTGAAGATGATGTGGGCGCCGCCTGCATAATCGCCTCCTCGTCTGTGGATTTCACCGATAACACTATCGACAAAATATGCCATCCCACGCGCGTATGCAAGGGTTTTCTCACGCCTTGACAGCTTCTCGACCCGCCCCTATGCTCATTCCTTCACCCGGAGCCGAGAAGGACACGCCTATGCATGCTCTGTTTGAGACCTTCCTGATGCTGCTGCGCGATGTGTTGAGCCAAAAAATCCGCAACATGGTAGACCAACAGGTGTTGGCGCTCGACGTGCTGCCGGATCAGAACATGCGCCACGCGCGTTTTGTCCACTGGATTCAGCCTCTGCCGGATGAGGTGCTGCTGGAGGCCCTCGCCCTGCTCCAAGAAGGGGCTCAAAACGACCGTGCGCGGTATCGTGCCGTGCTGGGCTCGCTGCTGGACATGACCAGCTTGCACCTGGCGCTCGGCGAGACGCGACTGGAGCGGCTGAGACATATGGCTCGTCAGCTCCAGCTTGCGGCGGTGTATGCGCTGCTGGCGACCGAACCTCCGTGGCGGCGTTATTATGCGGAAAAACACCTGGATGTGAATGAACAGCTTGAGTCTAGTCCGCTGGGCTGGCGTAAGGCCCTCGCGCGTGGGCCGGAGCGTGCCATGCTCGAGCGGCTCCTGTACGACAAACATCCGCAGGTGATTGAGATCTTGCTCAACAACCCCCGAGTGCTCGAGCGTGATGTGGTGAAGATGGCGGCCCTTCAGCCGACCTCGGAGCATGCGCTCAGGACTATTTTTTCGCATCCCCGCTGGATTCGGCGATACCCCATCAAGAAGGCGTTGGTTTTTAATCCGTACTCCGCCACCTCGATGGTGCGTAATCTGCTCGCCTTTCTGTTGGAGCCGGACTTGAGGGATGCCAGTCGCAGCAAACGACTGTCACCGGACGTTCGAGCGTATGCAAAAGAGCTGCTGGCGCTCAAGCTCGAGCGACGACGACCGCTCCACCTGGCATACTCGGAGGGGGTGAGTGTGATGAAGCCTCGTCCGAGAAAAGCGGCGGAACAATCGTCGCTGGCGGAAAAGTTTCTGGAATCGCTGGAGGAGGCGGAAACGGCTCTGGCGATGCTGGAGGATGAGGTCTCGGCGGAGGCGGTGGAACGGTCGGGGGCACCGCTGGAGGAAGAAGCGGAAGATGAAGACGAGGCGATTGAGGCGTTTTTAGCGGAGCTGCCGGGTCAGCTTAAGCTGGTGCCCGTGGGTGAAGACGACGACTAGCAAAAAGCACAAACAAAACAGGGTGCAGGGAGCCGCTGCTCCC
>JBJTQF010000273.1:0-20279 GCA_046075485.1 Myxococcota bacterium
CGAGCTATCTGGAAGGACTCTATGGTGCAGAGAAGATGAGGATCGCGGGCTTTGATGCGCGCCTTCTGGGAGGTGGGGCTGGCATCATCTATGGCCTCTATGACGTTCTCTTCGGCAAACCAGATTCCACCCATGCGAATCATGTCTTTGGACTTTCGGTAGGAACCCTCTCAAGCTATCTGGCCAATGTCATGGCGGAGAAGGGCCGAGAACAGGCCATCAAGTCTGGTCAAGGTGCTCCGGCGTCGCCCACTCTCAAGGGAGACTTCTTGGTGCATGTGCCGGGTGAAGAGGAGCTGTCGGGAGAGCCACGAACGAACCTCCTGCCCGCACCGGGGCAGCGTCCGAATCCCTCGGGTGTGCCCACTCAGCAGCTCGCCGGAGACCTTCAAGCCATCTTCACGCACCCGGAACAACTTCAGGTCATCCTATCAGCCCTGAAGGAGCATCATGCGCAAAAACAAGCGCAGGCGACGGCTCAGAATATTCAGTCTTCTGAGGAATTTAGACGCTCCATCGTGGAAGAGCTGATGAATCGCCTGTCTGCGCAGAATCCCAAACAGAGGGCCGACGTGTTGCTCACGCCCGAAACCGCTGGCACTCGTGAGATCCACGCTCGACCGGGATATGATCGAAGCCCCGGTGTACCACTCATGAACCAAGACAACGGGCTTCCAAGAGCCCGCTGATATCAACCCCATCTCTTGAACTCTTGCTCGTCTCTTGAGACACCATGAAAGGAAAACCTATGCCACCGATTTTGATTGGAATGGCCCCGATCTATCAAGACGATAACGGGGATACTTACGTGGACAACGAAAACATTCTGGGGGGCGACGATGCCGAAGAGGTCATGGACCACTTTGGAATGAGCGAAAAAGCCGAAGACGGTGACTCAGAAAGCCCGGAGCTGGGCAAGCTCCCCTGGAGCAAGTCCGGCCAGCGAAAGCAGCAAGACAACCGTAAGACTCAAGGAGGTCAAGGCATGCTCCTTCCAACCGGAACCAAAGCATCGACAGCGCCCGGGAAACAATGGATGGCGTGTCCTCTGAGTGAGCGTCAAGACCTGGAAGGGGCGGGTGTTGCCACCCTTCGTTTCCGACTTCAGCACGACTATCGTGCCAGTGATATCACCCTGGAGGGCTCACACTCCAGCGCACGTCTGACCCTGATTGCGTTTGGAGATGAAATCGTCTTCACGCAAGAAGCAGGCATTCCGGCCACCGTCTTCTCTCGTGAGTCGAATATCCGGGGCATGCTCAAAGGCCGTGGCGCACGCGCTGGTCTCGACATCATCATCAAGGGAACACTGGACGCTGCGGGGACGTTCTCGGCGACACTGCTGGGCGAAAAACCCCGTCCGGCAGCGTGTTAAACCATGCTCTTCCCCGAGTCAGAGGTGAAGGTCTTTCAAGCAGGGGCCAAAGGACTGCTGCTGAAGGCTCAGGTGAATGGATGTAGTCCTCGCCCGGACTGGCACATGATCGAGTGTGCCAGTCTAAGCCGCATTCCATTTGACCTTCATCTGAAGTGGTGTGCCGTCTCAGGCGGCATGCATGAGGTGGATATCACCGTCTCCCGTGGCACTCGGCTGAGTCTGTACTGCTCCATGTTGGAGCTTTATGTGAAGAACCTCGGCACAGAGAAGAACGAAGTGATGGTGACGCTGGCGGAGGGGACGAGCAGCAGCCCTCAGACCCTGGAGCGGTGGGGTGATTGTGATGGGGTCGAGAAGCTGAGCTTCGATGTCCCCGCGTGGTGTAGTAACCATCGTATCACCCTCTCAGAGCAAGAATCATTGTTGGGAACCGTGGTTGAGTATCTGCTCCCGGATGGGCGCAAGATATGTGTCAATGGCACGATTTTTCTGCATGGCTCTCTGTCCATTGGGGCAGCCGTTCGGGTGTCCGTGTTGACCCCAACCCCTGCCACGGTGCGACTCTCATGGGGCCTCAATCTTTAGGGAGCATTTATGCTGCATCGTCACCATATCGTGTTGATGAGCTTCGACACGCCGCAGAATTCAGACCAGACAGGGCCAGCACACTTGTTGCGCACCAATGAACAGGATGGCCTATCTGATGCCTCTCAGGAGTGGGGTCTGATGGTCGATGTGGAGCAAAGTAATGGAGCCAGCAGCCCCACCATATCGGTCAAACTTCAAGGATCCATGAATGGTTCTTCATGGGTGGACCTGGGTACTGCCGTCAATACCAGTACCACCGAGAAGAAGGTCACATGGCAGAAGTTGAGCTATGTCTTAAGCCATGTCCGAGCCATCACCGTACTCGGCGGAGGCACCAAGCCGGACTGCAAGCTCAAGGTGCTCTTGACCAGCAATGGAGCTTTCATCGCTAAGAGTGGCGCGATTCGCATCCCCTCAAAGGGATGAGACCCTTGTCCGTGGAGCCCATACGATGAACATCACCATTGCGATGCAATTTGATGAGCAGGAGGCTATTGCGCTGCTCAACTGGCTGGCACGGGTGAACGCACGTCAGCTTCGTGCGCGCCCCGAGCTGCCCCTGCTCTACGATAGCTGCGTGGTGTATCGCCCTGAGCAGGATGAGCGTTGGTGCGACTACCTCAACCTCCTGGCGCAAGGGCACGAGGATTGTGATGGGCTCGCGGCTGCGCGTGCGGGGGAGCTGATGGCGCGTGGATATCAAGCCCTCAGACCGCAAGAGCCGGGGTATCTGGAGGCCCATACAAAGCAGCTCAAAACCATCCCCGCCGAAGTGTATCTGACGACACATCTCCCGAATGGCAAGACAGGACTGTATCACTGTGTTGTCAAGTATCGGGTGGGCAAAAATTGGTACACCGATGATCCCAGCAAACGACTTGGCATGCATGGAGGTGTCGATCCCAACATCGTGCGCACCTGCCATCTTCAGCGACTCAACAAGACACCGTGGCGAACGGTATGAAGGAAGGAGCCTCTCATGATTCCCATCAAGCTGAACTCACCGGAGCTGGGACGCCGACGACCGCGCCGACTGCAACGACGCTGGAGCCCACAAGCTGAGCAGCTTCACACCCCACCGTTTCGGGGAGAGGAGCCCAGCGCCGCCGGACTTCCGCGTGCGACGCCTCACGCACCCGCACGAGGGCGTAGACCCCTGCGTCGGCGCTTGGGACCGCGTGCGCTCGTGGGTCCGTTCACGCCCTTGCCTCGGGCCGAGCACGGCAATTTTACACCGCAGCCTGCTTCCGAGCCGGTGGTACATCCGCCTCCACCGACGCCGGAAGCGTCATATCTTAGCCAGACATATGAGCAGATGGAGGGTGCTCAGCCCGACGAAGACACCATTCAGGCAAGCAGCGAGCAGTACGGACTGACTCAGCTCTCGGAAAGCCTCGCCCTTCAGGTGGCAGCAGGACAACGTGGGCTCATTCTGCCGCTGGCCGAGAACATCTTCATCGTGTCCGCCGTTCCTTCCGATGCTCTCAAACCCGAGCTGGGCCTCGCGCCCGCTGTTGCGGAGGTGTTGGTCTCTACTGCCACCCATGCACTCAGCCAGCCACAGACTCAGGAAGCCCTGGTGGACCTTGCTCAGAAAGCTGGCAAGGGCATTGTGCAGCTCACACAGCAGGTCAATAAGGGCTTTAAGAAGGGAGAGAAGACGGATGCAAAGAAGTCTTTCACCCCTCAGCCTCGGCATGAAGTACGACGCGCACCTCAGCGACCCGAGCGCCTAAGTGTGAGCGTGCCACCTTCATCGATGCGCCTGCCGGGGGAGCTGCTTCCCGTCGTGGCTTCCCCCTGGAGTCCCCCGGTTTATCCGCCTGGCATGTGGCCCGGCTATTACGTCGGTACGCCCTATCCTGTTCCAGTGCCGACACCCACACCTCCCCGTCTGCGTGGTGAGACATCCCATGAGAGTTCGCTGGAGGTGATCATTGGAGTGCTTGAGTCCCACCTCAATACATTAGAGCAATCGTCGTCCACTTGCGCTTGTCAGCAGCGACGGTAGGCCGCATTTCCTTCGGAGTGTGTGTATGTCTCTGACCGATACCCTCCATACCACTGCGAGCGAATGGCGGAGCCACGTCAGCCTTGTGTGGGTGGAGCTATACGAAACGACACTTCGGGAGCTGAGGTCGAGCATTGAGGGCAATCCAAAACAATACGAAGGCAAAGTCTCTGACTTCATGGCCAACCTGAGCGCAGCCTCTGGTTATCTCCAGTATCTCAAAAAAGCCTGGAATGTGAAGCCCTCACAACCGGCTGAAGTGGCTCGATACAATCGTTACAAAGCCAGTGAGCTGCGTTATCAAGAGCTATTGCTACCGTTCCTCAGTGAAGTCAAAACAAAAGCATCCCTGGGCTTTGCACCGTTGCTCATCGTGGCGGGCCTGCTGCTGGGTGTAGGCTCTATTGCTTGGGCGATTGGACCTGCATATCAGTACGCGGTGAATCTCCGCGAGCAGACCGCTCTTCAAGTGGAGGAGCTGGCAGCTCGGGAGCGGGCGAGCAAGGAAGGCAGGGCGCTTCAGTCGTCCACACTGCCTCCGCCTTCGTCGCCCATGAGTGGCAGAACAATGGCGATGCTCGTCGTGCTCGGTGGCGCAACACTCTTGGGATACGGCTACTTTCAGAAGAGGAAATATCATGAGTCAGTACACTGAAAAATTGACCGTTCAGACCACCAACAAGAACGAGGATATACCTCGACTCATGGTTGCGGTATCCGGCAACAAGTCTGCCTATGTGGTGGCATTTGTATACAATCTGGAGCGAGATGAATGTCTGCTCATCTATCGAAAGCGAGGCACTCAGCAGCCGAAGGGCTGGTATCTGATGGGGGGTGAGTCCTCCGTTATGAAGCACCTGGATGGGCAAGAGATTCTCAGCGGAGACTATGAGAACAGGCTGAGTCGGCTTGAGCAAGTCTCCCCGCAGTTGGGCGAGATTCATTACAAGGGAAGCTGGAGTGCCACCCTTGAGCTGGAAGAACAGAGTGACGGTGTTGTTGAAGCACTCTTGATGATGAAGCGCATCATTGGTCATCGCATGATGGTGATCAGCGGACACTTCAAGTCCCATGAGATCCAGTGGGAGAGTATGGTCCAACGGGGCGCTCATTGGGCAGCAGAGCCGGTGACGGTCAAGAAGACGAGAACGCAGCCCACGCTGAAAGCACTCATTGAAGTGACGCTACAACAGCTCATGACGACCACGGCAAGCTGGTGTTCGGTGAAGGAGAACACCCGTCGGGCCAGCCTGGATGCGGACTACGCAGCACTGCATCCCATCAATCCGGGCAAAGCGGCTAAACCGAAAGCCGTTGCCGCACAGTTTGAGAAGGTCAAGACAGACGAATCTGTCAAGAAGCGTGCTTCAACTGCTCAGCCCAAGACGGATCGTAAAGTGCCATCAAAACAAGGAAAGCGTGAGCCCGTGAAGGTTCATGAAAGGACCAAACCCGCTCCAAAGAAGTCGTCTGTGCAGGACATCTTGCCACAAGAGACGAAAGACGTAACGGCGACAGACACCCGCAAGACGATCCGTAAGAAACAAGCAAAGGCTTCGGGTTCAGAGACGATTCAGCAGCAAGCGAGTACACCCATGTCACCACTTCCAATGACACCAAAATCCAACACTTCTGCGAAAGAAGCGGCTTCGACGAGTGATTCCCAGGCACGTATAGCCAACGCCGTAGATGCAATTCGAGGTGCCTTTAAGGACTTCGTTGGACAGCGCAAGCAGGGAAAGACGGATGCCAATCCGAACGGTGACACAAGCAGCGCACTGCGCAATGGGCATGATCAGACTCGACGTTGAGGTTCATCATGACGGGACATTTCTCCGAAGCTAAAGCACATGAACTCTTTCAGGAGTTCAGCACGATTGTCGTGAATATGGCAGATTCCCTTGATCTCACCCGAGATGAAGCGGAGCAGCTTATGCTGATCCTGAAGGACGACCTGATCGAGCTGCTGATGTTGGAGATGGATGCGCCCGAAGACCAGCCCCAGACACCTACCACTTTCAGAAGAGAAGAGGTGGTGAAGGCTCGACCGACTTCATCGGATGCGGAAGAAGCCGCTCCCCTCCCGGAGTATCGTAAGCCGTCTGAGCGGACACGCGCAAACCTCGAAGCCATGCATATCCTCGCCCGGCAGCAGGAGACCGGTGATCCCATCACTCCGGCTCAGCGGCAGATCCTCAAGTCGTATACTGGCTGGGGAGGGCTCTCCATCTCCAACAATCAGCTCAAGTTCCCCGCGAATTTTCCAGTACCGGATGAACGTGGTCTGATCCATGAATACTACACACCCTCCCGTGTCGCACGCGAAACGGTGCGGGTCTTGCTCCCCTACATGCAGCGACTGCTTCAAGAGCAGGAGGCAAAATATCTGCGCGTTCTGGAGCCGAGTGCAGGCATCGGGCGTTTTGTTGCGGCGGTCAGTGAGACGCCCAATATGCCCGCTCACACCTTCAGCTTGGTGGAGATCTCTGAGCTGTCCAGTCTGCTGCTCCGGGCGCTCTACCCTGAGCACCAGGTGAGCAATATGCCCTTTGAGCGGTATGTGGCGCGGCTCCTGCGGGATATAAATGGCTTTCGTCTCTTTGATGTGATTCTATCCAACCCTCCCTATGGTCAGCGAGGGGCCTTTCTCGTAGAAGACCCGGACAGCTTCTACCGAGTACACCAGGCGTACCTCTACTTCATGCTTCGAGGTGTTGAGCTGTTGCGTCCAGGTGGGATCGCCGTCTTCTTGGTGCCCTATGGCTTCATGAGTGGCCGAAAGTATGAAAACTGGCGCACCTGGATGTTCCAGCGTGTGCATCTGATGGCCGCCTATCGCCTGCCCTCACAAGGAACGAAAAGCAATGATCCCATCTTTCCAGGTGCTTCTCTGGTGGTGGATCTGATCTTTCTGCGTAGACGCTCCGGGAGGCTCCGTGAGACGCTCTCTTCCGATGAAGTGCTCATCAAGGGCCACTACTTTGATGTAAATCCTGTTCAAGTCTTGGGGCGTATTCTCGATGATGATGCCCAATACGATCCAGATGATGAGGAGGCTTCGCGGCGATTCAGACGTTACACAGTCGTCGGAGACTTTTCCCATCTACCGGAGCTGATAGAGCGCCCCATTGAATCCGGCGAAGTGGCGGATGAGACCCCCATTCTGGCCACGTCGAGCAGGGGCACGGTTCATCGAGATACCACACTCGCCGAAGACAGGTTGGGAGACGCTGAGCGACAGGCATTTGAGCTTGGCAAACGTTTGGATGCCTATCTCAAGGCACGTTCCAGCGAGACCTCCGACCTTGCAGTAAAGCTCCACGCGGAGCTGATGGAGGCACTGAAAGCTTGGGCGGAGCTTCACGGCAATCCACGCACCAACACCGATCTCTATGCCCTTGCGCAGCTCAACGAAGGGGTCTTTATTCAACGATTTCTCTCTGTCTGGACCAAGAGCGGCGCACTCCTGCCGGATATCCAGACCCCTCCCTCTTTTACCCCACGCTTCAGCGGAGACCGTTCTGACATCGTGGCAATGGTGAGCTGGTTATACCGGCATCAAGTACACTTATCACTAGAAGATGTGGAGACCGCTCTGCGCCGGAAGCTCTCGGACGAGGAGCAAACGCGGCTCTGGATGGCAGGGTGGTGCCTGGATGGGAGCAAGCTGGAGCCCGACCGCTGGTCCTATCTCATCCCTGCGAGCGACTATTACGCCGGTGATATGCGGGGCCGCCTGGAGCGTGCGATGCGTGCGGAGCAGCTCAATCGCCCGCGAGGAAAAGAGCAGCTTCTGGCCATACGTGCCGCCCTCAAGTTTGCGATCTGGGAGGATCTCACCGAGCTGTCGCCGTTCCTGCCCTGGCTGCCCCTCCAGGCGTTGGGGGCATGGTTGGCCTGGAGCACCAACTTGAGCACCCGCACCCGAGAACCGGTTGCTCTGGAGCTTAAAGACGGTCTCCTCTTGCTTGCTGAGAAGTCATATCAGGAAATGGCGGAGGATGCTTCTGAGGCTTCTGACAATCACTCTCTATCTGCCGAAGTGATCTGGTTCTTGGGCGCTTTTAATAACGACATGACCCTCTTCAAGAGCGGAGGCATCCTACCCCCTCAATCCAAAGAGCAGCAACGTTATCATCGGCGTGAAGTCCAAACGGCTCAGAATCTGCCTGCCGATGAGATTCGTCTGTTGTGGCGCAAGTATTTCATTACGTCCTTCCAGAGCTGGATTGAAAGTCCCGACAGTAAGCCACACCGTGAGCTTATCCTGGAGCGATACAATTGGACCTTCAAGATAAACTTAAAGGAAGCGGAGAACCTGGAGCCGCTGGGCATCGTGCGTTGGAATCCAGAAGGACCGTTCCTCAAGAGTCACCAGCTCATCGCAGCCCATTGGCTGCTGAAACATATGCGAGGCATCCTCGCCTTTGATGTGGGTGTCGGAAAGACCTTTACCGCGATTGCGTCACTCGCAAAGGCACGACAAGAAGGATGGTGTCGTCGTCCTGTCATTGTCTGTCCAAACTCTATTGTGTGGCAATGGTATCGAAGCATCAAACGAGTCCTACCGGACTATCGCATTGGTGTGGTGGGGGCTCGTCGAAAGCTCTACGAGCCTTCCCTGTTGGAGTCCTCCGTGGAGCTGCTCAACCCGGCTGCACTTCAGCAGTGGACTGCAACCTATCCTCGCGAGCGCACTGGACGCGCACTCTTGGCGCAGCTCTCGTTGGGCATCCCGGTCAAACTTTCGACACTGTATGACGAGCAGTCAATTCGGAGTCTCAAGTCTGTGATCAAACAGCTTCAACGAGAGGGTTATATCCTGGTGCATGGGGTGGCTCCAAAGGTTACGTCTCGGCTCGATACAAAGGAGCAGCGTGCGGAGACGTATACCAAATTTCAAGCGGGAGCCTATGATGTTTTGCTCATCACAGAGACTTCCTTTGGACGTACTCGTATGAATGAGTCGGCGCTCCGAGCGTTTGCGAGTACCACAGAAGCCGTTCTGCGTGAGGTGAAGCTGTCACAGGAAAGAGCACGCGGCAAAAAGCCACAATATCGCTCAGAACGAGAGCAGGCCATTCTCAAAGAGGGTGTCAATGCTTGGCTTACCGAGCAGCTCGCCGTGCCTGACGATTGGGAATGGGATCCCGGCATCGCCTTTGACGATCTGGGCATTGATATGTTGATTGTGGATGAGGCCCACGCCTACAAAAACCTCTACCTTCCAGAAGCGAGAGAGCTGGGTGTTCCAAAGTTCTTGGGGAATCCCGGGGAGGGCTCTAAACGTTCTTGGAACATGGCTTTTCGGTCAAAGCTGGTGCGACAGCATAATAATGGTGCCGGAGTCATCCTGTTGACTGCTACGCCCGCTAAAAACAGTCCGCTGGAGTTATACAATCTCATCAGCTACGTGGATGATGATGCCTTTCGTAAGCACTATATTCGGACGCCTGAGCAGTTCATTCAAATGTTCTGTCGCCTTGAGCAGCGAAATGTCATCAACATCCAAATGGAAGTGGAGACACGACAAGCCTGCACTGGCTTTGAATACTTGACGGAACTGAAGGGCGTGCTCGGGCAATATATTCACCTGCGTACTGCTGAAGAGGTGGGGCTTGAGCTTCCCGAAGCACAGGTACACCTGATCGAGGTGGATATGAATGTGCTTCAGGAGGTGCTCTATCAAAAGCTCGTGGAAGAGATCGAGCAGATTCTTTCCAATCCCGACGCGGGAGATCGGACTACGATTCTTGGGTTATTGTCTCGTCTCCAGCTCGTGGCCATTCACCCCGCCCTCCAGGATGGATACAAGTTTGAGAATGCCGGTACACTGCTGGCACGGAATGCTCAAGAAGGTGTCGATCATTGGACCTGGACCTCTCCCAAGCTCGAAGCCGTGGTGCTTCGGATACTCATGTCTCGCTTTCAATACGATCTGCTCCATCAAGAGACACAGGAGGGAGAGCCGATTGTATCCGCTCCCATTTCGATTCGTCCAGGCTCCCTTCGACTGGTGGCCTATGGAGAAACGATGGAGGATCGCACAGGGGCTGTGCTCCTGGAGCAGTGGCTTCCCGCACAAAAGAAGTGGTCCATGCTGACAGAGCTGGAGTTTTCCGGCCCATTCCGTCTGGACCTGGAGCCGATTCAATTTCCTCAGCAGACGGTGGTAAGAGCCCGTGTGGAGGATGCCCGTAGAATCGTCTTGGTGGGCAATCTGAGCAACGAAGTGGAGGGTCTCTGCTCAATAAGTGGGGGTGACTGTGCTTGTGGACACATCGTCTTTTGCGACAATACCGCCATTCATTACTGGCTGCGTGAGCTGCTGGTGAGTAGAGGTTTTCCGAAAGAGCGCATTGGCATTCTCAACCGTGTGACCGCACCAAACCCCGCTGACCGGACTCGCATGGCGCAGGAGTTTAACGGGGAGGCAGAGACGGGCGTTCCCGCAAAGTATGATGTGCTGATTTGTAATCAAGTGGCTTACGAGGGGATTGACTTGCAGACACGCACCTGCGCCATCCACCACCTTGACTTTCCCTGGGAGCCTGCCACCCTTCAGCAGCGGAATGGGCGCGGTGTCCGACAAGGCAACCAGCTCAGCGCCATTGAGATCAACTATTACTTCTCCAAACGCTCCCTGGATGGTTTCCGCTTTAATCTTATCGATGGAAAACGGGGCTGGCTGATCAATGTGTTTGAATCGCAGGACAGAAGCACCAACAATCCAGCCGCTCAGCTCGAACTTTCACCCGAAGATATCCTGGTGATGATCTCACGCAATCCTGAACAGACGGCAGAGAGATTGGCTCAAGTGAAGGCCAGGAAGAAGCAGGAATCCGACAAACGACTGCGTGATGGTGGACTCAGCAATATGCGCGCTGCCATCGGACTCTATCGTAAGACGCGAGGGCCACGCAACACCCCGGAAGAGGCCACCCTTGCCCGGACAATGGCGGAAGAACGTCTGCGAGCGGTGCAGACCATCCCGCCCGATATTTGGCCCTGGGTGGAGCACAGCAGCCGTGTACGTGAGCAAAATCTGCTGCTCTGGCGTGAGGCGCTGCTCTGGGAAGGCCAGCAGTTTATGGGGGATCAAAAGACCCACTCCGGCTTTGAAGTGGGACAGCTTCAAGAAGCCGGCTTCTACTTCCGAGTGAATGATGAGCTGGCGTGGTATCAGTGGCCGGAGCAAGAGAAGTTCGCCACAGAGTATGCACATCTGCTGCATCCCAAACGTCTGATAGAGGGGTCTCGCGCACCAAAGGATGAGGCGACGGTCAAGCAATACATCCTCGCTCGGCTGGAGTATCGAAGGAGCTGGAGGAGTCTCAACTGGACGGGTGCCGGGGAGTCGTGGCTCTCGACATACTGGAGCCAATATGGGGCCTTCATTCTGCAAACAATGGTCAATAAGTCCTGGCAAGTAGTGGATCAGTTTATCCCCGTGGTGGAGAATGGCAAACTCGTCATCTGGAACAGCGGCTTGCTCAGAGCTTTTGAAGCCAAGCGTGCCCATCTGGGAGCACGAGCCTTGAGTGATGCGTTTGTGGACCTTCAAGGGGATGTACTACCTCCGACTCAAGCGGGTTATGAACGATTCCTTCGGCTTGCGGTGGAGAGTGAGTTTAAGTGGAGCTTCTTGGACCAAACGGCGCTTGACTGGTGGGGAATCTCAATTCCAAGAGACCTGCTCTCATCCAATCGACCAGAGAAGAAGTCTGAGGTCAAAACAACGGAGCAGGCTGCCCTCAGACTTCCCGGAAGATGGAGGTAAGCAGAGTGCCTATCCCACTACTTTTATTGGGCTTTGCTGTACTGATGATGGCATCCAAAACGGATGGAGGTAAGCGTGTCATGGCGGAAATTCAAGAAGGAATGCAGTGGCTTGATGAAGCCATCCGTCGCTCGATGGAGCTGGTCTCCAGTCATGAAGGTCAATACGACTCGCTGAATCTCAACAGTGACAATGCGGGCCTTTCGATGGGGATTCTGCAATGGCCTCAGCGCACGGGAGGACTTGGGTTACTGTTGGCTCAGATGCACCACCGTGATCCCAAACGATTGAGGGAGCTGCTCGGCCCTGCATACGAAACCGTCTTGCAGGTCACGGCGAAGAAGCTGCTCGTCCCTGTCGAGGGTAAGCAGCTCTGGCAAGAGCCGTGGATTCAGCGTTTTAAGGCGCTGGGAAGGGAGCCACTCTTTCAGCAGGTGCAACGGGAGCTGGCTCAGAAGGGTGAATGGATGGAGGCGGCACTCGACGCCACACGCAGCATGGGTGTATGGACTGAGCGTGCGCTTGTGCTGACCTATGACACCAGCGTGCAACAGGGACCGGGCTTCGTTCGTCAGACTGCGCTCAAGGTCCGGCAGGAGTTTGCACAGAAGACTGTTCCCGGTACGGTCATTCTCTCGCGATTTGCGGAGTTGGCATCGGCTCACTTTCGGCGTAACACACGTCCTGCCTCACTTCAATACAATAAATCGCTGGTCTGGAAAGAAGTCGGCGCAGAGTGGCATGTCTTCGCGGGATCGATTGACTTGTACGAAGATATCAGGCGCCGCAAACGTAAGATCCTGAGTGATGCGACCCTCAAGGACGACATCATCGATGCCATGAAGCATGTGTGAGGGCCTATGTTGACACCTGAGATCGTGAAGAAGCTCGTCACATCGGTGAAGGAGCACGAAGGAGATTTTGATGCCATCAACCCCAATACGGACGGTGCGGGGTTGAGTGTGGGCATCTTTCAATGGCCTCAGTCACAGGGTGGCTTGTATGAGGTGTTGAGTGCATACCATCGAGCGGATCCGGTGCAGTTTGCCGCCATTTTTGGCCCTCGGGGGCAGGCGTTGCTCGCCCATACGCGCACGAAGAGCCTCGGCCCACTCGACGGTGCGCTGTTGTGGGAGGAGCCCTGGCGGTCGCGTTTTGCGCAGGCGGGGCGTCATCCGGCCTTTCAAGCGGCGCAGCTCGACCTGGCGGAGCGTGGCCCCTTCATCCGCATGGCGGCGCGGATTGCGCGGGAGCTGGGCGTCCTCACGGAGCGGGCGCTGGCGGTTGCCCTGGATGTCGCCGTCACGCAGGGGTCGGAGCGGGCGCTTTCGTATGTGCGCATCACCCGTGCGGAACTTGCAGGCGTGACCCTGTCCGCTCAGGCATTACTTCAGGCATATATTACCACTTCTATTCGACACATGCGCCGAGAAGAGCCACCTTCACCACCCAAAAAGAAGCATCTCTCTTGGAGACAGAAGGCTTCAAAGGAGTGGCATCTCTATGCAGGCAGTATCAACCTCTATGCGGTTACTTCTCGCCGTCGGTCGAAGCTGATGGTGGACACACGATTGACCGATCACCCTCTGGTATGAGCTGAAGATGTGCGCACACACGACCTATCCATCCGTCAACTCGAAGGCGCTGAGACGGCTGCTGCGCTCGCAAGGGGATACACTTGCTCAGCGGCTGGTCATGGAGACGTTGGGCGAAGGTCAGATCGGTGTGAATGCTCAGGTGGTCTGGCAGCTCATGGCGCAGAACATGTATCGCAGTGGAGATGTCCCGCTGCTGGCGGTGCGTGAGACTCTGCAAAACAGTGTCGATGCCATTCGTGCTGCCTATCGTGCCGGACAGCTCAAGCCAGGAAAGGGACTCTTTCGAGTCACGGTGTCGGATGACCATCACACCCTGATCATCGAGGACAATGGCATCGGGATGGACTTGGAGACCCTTCAGAAGAAATTTCTCGTTCTGGGAGAGACGGGAAAGCAGGAGCTTGGGCAGTCCGACCTGGCAATTGGGGGATTTGGTGTGGCAAAGGCAGTGATTCTTGCGGCCTCCAAGACCTTTCAATGGCGATTGGAGACGCGGGATCTGATAGCAGAATCAACCTCCACAGAGCAGCCAATTCTATTCTATCGCTCGAAGACTTCCCTTCAAGGGACACGCATCACCCTCTTTCATGTGAATCATGAGGCGCGTTCTGAAGAGTATGGCCTGGAGCGGGAAGCGTTGCCACGCCGGATTGCGCGGATGTTGGCGTCCAATATCCTGCCAGACATAAGGATTCAGCTTGATGAGCAGCATATTACATCGGCCTTCTCTAAAGGAGGCATACCGTATCCCATCTCCGAGGATGCGTGGCCGAATGGTGTCAATGGCACATTTACCCTCTTTAAACCGCACAAGGTGGACGCTCGCACGGGGCTCTTTGTGCTCATCGGAGGGCTCTTTCAGTTTCGACGGTCTTTTGTGGATCCCATCGATCATACAGTGGTGCTCAACCTGGAGCTGAGACTCCACCCCAAGAGCCCACAGTATCCCCTCTCGGCGGGACGTGATCAGCTTCGTGGCAAACTCGAAAGCACGGTAGATGCGGTGTTGCGAACACTGATCTCTGAGAAGGATGTTTCAAACCAGGATTCCCAGGTCTTACTCTTGCGTCATCGCTTGGCCAATGAGAAGCTGGAGGAGCAGCTTCGGGATATTCATACCATGCTGCCTGAATGGGCGAAGAAGTATTCCCGTTATGCGCCTGTCAATCAATCACATCGACACAATCGATGGGCTCATGAGCTGGCGAAGCTGCGGAAACCATCGGACACGGATCCACCCCTGTTTTCGATGGAGGGTGTCTTCTATCGCAGTGGTTGGCTGAACTATCGGGACATTACAAGCCCCATCGCAGATGAACAGTACGATGTTACCGAGTCAAAGACCCTGAAGGGACTGGAGCGATACCGGGAGTGGCTCATCTGGGCCTATCGTAAGACGCAGTGGCGTTCACGAGAGCTGGAGTCGGTGCGGGCCTGGATGAAAGCGAAGTCTCGAAATGGTCTGATCTCTCCGCGCCATCATGCGGACTTGCTGACGATCTTGGGGGACTATACTCAACGCCTCAGCTTGCTTCATGAGGAGGAAGAGGTTGTACCAGAGGAGGTCTCTGGTTTTCGGTTTGCTCAGCAGAAGCTCTTCAATCCGATGGGCATGGTGTGTTGTGTATTGCTCGCCAGCAAGCCCGACGATGAGAAGAATGCGGCGACGATTCTAAGCCAGTTTCGACACATGGAGAAGTCACCCTCACGATATCTGCTGGTGCTTGTCGCATGGGATTATGCGTTGACCCGGATTCATCTGATGAGTGGTTCTGGGCATCAGCTTATCTGGCATGAGCTGGATACGGGACTGATTCTGGAGGAAGAGACGCTGGGCATGTACTTGCCTCTCAAGAATCGCGCTCAGTTTCAGTTTCGGGGTCTGCTATTATGCAATCCGGTGAACTTCATGGATTACATGCATCAGCACGTAGATGATCCGTTTCGAGTGGCGGCGTATCTCTATCATGTGGCAGTACATGAATATGTGCATGCGATGGGTTACACACAGCACGATCAGAATTTTGTCTATGAGCGGGAGAGGCTGGGCAAAGAATTGATCACGCTCTTGTTTGATCTGGCGGAAGTATTGATGGCGCTCTTTCGCTTGGATAGAACCGGTTTCTGTTCGCCTCGAGTGTTGAGTCAGCTTAAACAGGAGGAGTCAGAACGTGCGGCGGCCTCTCAGGTGTTGCAGTCGGAGCTGGTGACGTTAAACCAGTCCAACACGGCTCTCCGTGAGCAGCTCCAGGCGATGATTGCTCAGGCATTTCGTGATGCAAACGTTACACGAGGTGAGACCACGGCGGACCTCGCTCGTGCAGTGCTCCATCAGGTGTGGCAGAGCTTGAAGCAGACGGAGGATCCCGCCCTGGTGGATGAGTTTTTTATGGGACATGAGTCCGTGCTGTTGTCACATCTGTACGTACTCTTGTGTACGGATCTGGCGAGCTGAGCTTTTTTGACTTTAGATAGGAGAGGTGTTATGAAGTCGCGTCATTCATATCCGATGGAGTCGAGTTTTGTGCATGAACGGAGTGGATTGCCTGTGCGTCAAGAGCGTCCTCATTTGAGTCTGGCGCTTTCGCGTATGCAGCAACCCAGTCGCCCAATGGAGCCGCTCTCGAGGGCGATAGAGCAGCTCATACAAGAGCTTGAGGAGGCGCTGAAGATTGAGCAAGTGTTGACCTCTCGATTCCGTGGTTTTGAGGTTCCAGCACATCCTTCGGGCTCGATGGAAGGGCCGTCGTTCAGTCTCGATGGATATGACCACCGCGTACCGGGTTCAACGGCTTGGGATGCGTGGGACGATGCAGAAAGGGATTCTGGCGTCATCTGGGAGAACATCGAATCCGATTACTTGGCACGACTGCAAGACATGGTTCGGAGGTTTCACGAGCGAGTTCCTCAGCTTGTGAAGTGGGCGCTTGAGAATCTTCGTGTGGATGTATCTCATCTTCGGCTCAATGCTTCACGCGCCGTTCATATGGTGCATAGCGTCTTGGGTGATCGTCGGACGATGTATGAGCATCGTTTGCATGTTCAGGGCACGCTGAAACAGCGATATCAGCTTCCGCCGGGTCGCGATACCATTGGCCCTCTGCGTAAGGGGAAGTTGGAAGCCTTCCTGAAGACTGTTCCTCTGATTCTTCGACAGTCTCAACCCTATCATGCTGATTTTCCGTCTTTCTGGCGCATGCTTGAGCAGCTTGAGCGAGAGAAGTTCTCCGATGCAGAGGGCTCACTCTCTGCTCTACTGAAGGGGCAGGGTGCGCCTATGACCGCACTTTATGCACATGCACTGCTGACGATGGTGGGCGAGCTGGTCTTTCTCTGGAATCATCTGGTGCAGCCGAGGTCGCTTCTGAAGATGTCGGATGTGCTGTCCGTTCTCTTTCAAGAGGAGGGCTTAGATTGGCCTTATATGGCCGATGAAGATGAGGATGAGGATGATGACGATGCACCTACGTCTTCACAGTCTTTGCGGACACCTGCGCCCAAGCAGCATGCGTATGTGTATCCAACCACCGGAAATGATGAGCCTGCGCGTCTGGGTGTGTCGAAACGGATGCTCTCTGCCGTGGGACAGCTTGCCTCACGGTATGGAGCTTCCGAGACGACCTGCACCTGCGGCAAGGGTCGTAAGTCTTGAGTCCATGTCTGGAGGAGCTGCGTAAGGCGGAGCTTCAGACTTTTCGCTGGATGGTACACGCGGAGGCGCGTCTGTCTCAGCTCACGCAATGGCAAGAAGAGGGGCGGGACTCGGAAGCCGTGGTTGCCTATCGAGCGGATCTGCTCTCGGCACTGGAAGAGCTGAGTCGTCTGGCGGAGCTGCTCAAGCAGTGTACCCGTGAGCTTTAGAAAGAATATTTTTTATAGGGGTTTAGGCCGATGAAATAATCTAAACGGAGTCCGAGGAGACGTCCGCCCCTGCGTCTACCTTTGGGCTCAATAGGGAGGCATGAGATGCCACAACAGTATAATGCATTGGTAGATGAGCTGGTCCGGGAGCCTCAAAGCAGTCTGGGATGTGATCGGGTACGGGTGGAGCTGATTGGTGCGGCTTCTCAAACGCCGGTGGTCGCACCGCTGGACATTGTCTCGCTCCAAGTGCGTCGAGTGGCGGCGGGTGCAAATGCACCGGGTCTTGCTTCAAATGAAGCGGATCAGTCGTTTGCGGGTACGGTGATCGGGGTTCATAATCAGGAGCCGTCTGGAGACTGGAGTGTGGTGAATATCACGCTGGAGGGTTATAGCAAGTCGCTCAACTTGCATCCGGGTGATGCGGTGTTGGTGAGACTGGATCGGATGCTCTCGACGACATTGGCCCCTTGAGGTGTGCTGAGGGGCTCCGCTGCGGTTTTACCCTTCGGAGCCCTCCTTTGCAGAAGTAGTGGGTACATATTTGATACGTGAGCTGTGATGGTATTGGATTGAGAGATGCACTCAGATTGAGCTGATGCGGTCCAGTGGAGGTCATATGAATGCGATTCAGAAGGCGGAGCGGTATGTGGAGCTGGCGCGGGAGGCTTCTTCGGCGCGTGTGAAGGAGCAGCATCTGTTGGAGGCGGCTCATGCGTATGCGCGTGCGGCGCGTAAGGAGGCGCGTGAGGAGGTTTATTCCCAGCTCGCGGACAATGCGGTGGCTTGTATGGTGCAGTCGGCTCCATTACAAGCCGTGAGGTTGTTGTATGAGTTTCTGCTCTCAGGTCGGCTGATTTATCGACAGACGGCGCTATTTGAGACGTTGCTGACGATGTTGCTGCTGGCGGATCCAGCGGTGCAAGCTCTGCGTGAGCGATATCGGCTTCAGCAGAGTGCATTGGGGCAAGATTGGGTGCGCGCATTTGGGATGACTGAGCTGTCTACTCAAGCGGCTCCGTCGTTGGAGCAGGCTTTTAAGCAGGAGCGGCTGAAGGTGGAGCAGATGTGGGCAGGCTCTGATTCAAATCCCGGTCCAACGGAGCAATTGCTTCGTCTTTGGGTTGATGCTCAGGTTCCAATGGAGTCGGCGCGTTTGACAAGTCAGCGGTCCTATACATCGGCTCGATGAGAGGCAAGGTGGTCTTTCGAGTAGCAGGGCGACTTCTCAAGGCTGTGGGGGTGATATGCGGGCAGATTTTGCGCGTCGTGGAAGAGGTCATCGAGAGCTTGAGGCTTTAATGGGGTTGCCAGGTTGGAATTTGTTTCCTGGTGATCGGTCCATGCGTGAGGGTATTGGCCTCAATGCTGCCGCTCGTCTGGAGCAGGACACTCAGGATCGTCTGGATCCCTTGATTGCCTGGATCGTCTCAATGGGGGGCCTTCGCCCCGATCAGGTGGCGGAAGAGACGTTTCCGGTTTTAGAGCGGGTTTGGTTGTTGGATGGTCTCATCCGCGACGATGGGCTTACATTTGAGTCTCTGACACAGCAGTATGCGATCATTCAGGAGGACGATGAGCTGACACGTTCGGGCTTTTATGAGCATTTTATATTTGCATTGGAGTCATCGTATCCAGCTCACACCTTCCAGGACTTGGAGGGGTTATTGGAGCGGATTCGAGGGCTCGGTGGACTTCGGGAGGAGGCGCTTCCATCACTGGAGAGTCTGAGGCGCAGGGCGCGACAGATTCCGGGTCTGGTGTCGCCTCGTGGTGTGTCGTTGGAGACACTGTTGAACCATCTTCTGGAGGAGGAGCTTCCAGCGGTCTATTCTCTGCAAGAGCTGGAGCGGTGGCTTCGGGTGGCGCTGGCATTGTACGTGAAACCTCCGGGGGATGCGGGTCTTTGGGTGCTGCCGCCGCTCGTGGGTCGTCTCATTGGCTGGGGAGGTGTGCGCGCTTCGGAGCTGCGGACAGACCATGAGCGGGTGCTCGAGCGTGCGCTTTTGATTCCGGGTCTGGTGCGTTCTGATGGGTTGTCTTTTACAGAGCTGGCGCGAAAGTATCGGCATGAGTTCCGGGTGTCGATGACGGGGCGAGACATGCAGATGCAGCTTGTGTCTGCGCTGGATGAGCTGTTCCCGGTGGAGTTCCTGGAGACCGGTGAGGCGCTGCTGGAGGCGCTGCTTCAGATGGGAGGGCTTCATCCGTCGGCCTTCTCTCAGCGGCCTGCCCTGGAGCAGAAGGCCCGTGAGCTGCCGGGGCTGGTGCAGGCGAAGGGGCGGTTGCTGTCGGAGGTGCTGGCGGATCTCAACGGGTACTCGCCGCGTCGGTATCGGTTGGAGGAGCTGGAGCGGTGGTTGTGGGTGGCGCTGGTCCAGCACACTCCGGGGCGGTGAGGGGCAGGTTCATGGGGTGCGGGCGGGCGCATGTGCGGCGGGGGGTGGAGTCCGCCCGGTCTCTGGCGTACATCGGAGGGACATCGTGTCCAAGTGGGCTGGACACGGCCCGGTCACGGTGGCCGGAGCTGGTCAGGGAGGACAGCAGACAGGGGTGGGGCAGGGGTCGAAGTCCCATGAGATGTCCATTTTTGTAATCATGCCTCTCTTCACGGCTGCCTGAAGCACTGATTTTTCCCACCTTCTGGCCCATCTGACCGCTGTGGGGCGGTGTTGGTCGCCTCCTTTGGACACATTGACTCCACAATTGGACACATGAGCCCCTGTCCCGGCCAATGGGACAGCCGTTTTGAGAGCGCGGGACAGCAAAGATGCGGATTTGTCCCCTCAAGGAGTCTGTGTGGCCGGGCTGTCCGGCGGGTATGTCATGCTGTCCACGAGGGAGGACAAGTGGGGACAGAATGACCGGGCTGTCCGGGCTTCTGTATATACAATATACAATAGCATCAATGTCCGCCCACCGGAGGAGACAGCAACACGACGCGAAACCCCTGATTCGAGAGCCGGACCCGGACATGGTCCCCGAAGCGGACCGCCCCGCGCAGCCCGTCCGCGTCACCGTCCCCGCCGCCCCCCCGGATCACCCGGATTTTTGCAGGATTAG
>JBJTQF010000274.1:0-27116 GCA_046075485.1 Myxococcota bacterium
GGCTGAGCTGGCATGTGTGGCTGAGCTGGCATGTGTGGCTGAGCTGGCATGTGTGGCTGAGCTGGCATGTGTGGCTGAGCTGGCATGTGTGGCTGAGCTGGCATGTGTGGCTGAGCTGGCACGGGGCGCGCATATCCAAAGCGGTCGTAGACCGGGCCTGCCAGTTGTTCCAGCAGGGCTTCGGAGATCCCCAAGGTCTCGGCGGAGTAACGATGTCCGCTCTTGTAGCTCAAGATGCGACGTTCTTCGGCTTCCAGCTTCTTGCGATAGGCGGAGGACATCTCCAGCCCCAGAGCTTGATACAGCGACACGACCGTCTGTTGAGGTGCCGCCAGGAGCTGCTCGTAGCGTAAGATCTGATAGCGTTCCGGCGGAAGGGTCTCCAGAGCGTCTGCCGCGAGCATATAGCAGTCCACCACAAACTTGATGATGTTCTCATCGCTGACATGTCCGGGGGCATGCTCCTCGAGCCCGATGTATTTTCGGTACGAGCGGATCATGCTGACCAGTGAGCAGCAGGTCTCTGCGGGATGGCGCACCAGCAGGACAAAACGTCCGTCTGGGAAGGTCTCCGCCAGACTCTTGACCTTGTGGCTGAAGAGCGGGCTCTTGGAGAGAAGCTGCCGCTCGGGTCCGTCGAGATAGAGCAGGCGCTGCACACAGCCTCGGTAGAAGTCCATCAGGGCCTGCCGACGTTCCGCCGAGAGCTGATCAAACTGGCGATATTCCATCAGTGCCTCGGGCACCGGGAAGAGGTTCGCCAAGATCTCGGTGGCAAACGCGAAGGCCAGCAGGAACTCATCTTCCTCGGGCTCTTGGAGCCGAATGCGGTGAAATCGGTCGGAGCCCTTGAAGAGCTGCGCCTGGAGCCGATTGAGCTGCTGCTCGCCTCGTCCGCCGAGCTTCTGGTCGAGCTGATCCAGTCTTCGCACCAGCTTCTGAACCGAGAGCGCCGGGGTGAGGAGCTGCCACGTCCGAAAGGCGGTAAACCGCTCCGTATCGTGCGCCAGCAGCCGAAAGAGCATGGTGGAGCCACTGCGCGGCGAGCCTACGATGAACACCGGCTTGTCTACTTTTACCTGCTCAAACGGAAAGAGCAGGCGATCCAGGCTCATCAGGCCCGCCGTGGAGCCCGCCATCATGGGAAAGAAGGTCAGCAGACGCAGGCGACGGAGGACAAATTCCAGACCGGGGGCTTCGACTTCTCCGCGTGTGGTCAAGACCTTCAGAAATGTGTTGAGCTGAAACGGAATCATGGGTGGACCTCCTGGATGCGTGTTTTACTCGACGCTCAAAAACGCTTCGCGCACCGCCGAAAACATCAGCGCGGCGTGTTGCTGTCGCATCTGGAAGTGGTCCAGACCACTCACCCGGAGCGCCTGCGCCAGCGCATCCGGCTCAAAAAACGTAAACTGGAGATGTTGTTGCAAGAAGGCTTGGAATGAATGTTTTCCAAGCGGACGATGAAAGACCGTCATGCCTGTCAGCGTCCCTCCCGGACGTAACACCCGTGCCAGCTCCCGCCAGATCGCGGGCAGGTCCGAGAACAAGTGCAGCGCCGCACAGCAGTTGATGTGGTCCACCGAGGCCGTCGGCAGCGGCAGCCGATGAATATCCGCGCGCACGAAGTAGAGGTTCTTGAGACCTTCACGCGCCTGAAGGGTGCGGGCGTACTGGAGCATACCGGGCGAGATGTCCAGGCCCAGCACGGTGGTCGAAGGAGACCGTCGCGCCATCGCTCGCGCATAGAGTCCGGTGCCACACGCCACATCCAGCGCCAGGGTGCCGGGTTGTTGGGCCAGCCCCAGCACGGTCTCGACCTCCTCCTGAAGGGTGCCATGAGAGGCCACCTACGCATGGAAGGGTCTCCAGGGGCCGCGCTCGTACAGGCGCGCGAACAGCTTGGAGTTCATCACCCGCTGCTTGAAGGGCAGCTTCTGATCCGAGAGGGGGAGGTGAAGTGCCAAGTTGGGGACACCACCGGGGAGTGGGAGTCGTTCGCCGCATCGTCGGCAGCGCAGCGGCTGGGTTTCGAGCCCCGAGGTGGGCAGCAGCACGCCTCCGTAGCCGTGGCAGAGGGGACAGCTCAGGGAGGGTCGTAGGCTCGAGCTTGAGGCTTCGGTTGTGGGGGTGACGTTCATGACTTCTCTCCTTCTCGTATGCTTCTGGGGGGAGAAAATGCACGGGCCATGCCAAGTGGCATCCAGGACGTCAAAAATGGAGTGGAGCTGAGCGTTTCAGGGCGGAGGCCGCGAGATTCCGACTGAACAGGCGTTTATGCCTCTCTTGGGAGGGGTGAGTGGGGGCTTTGAGGCCCTTCAGGGGGGGCTTGAGCGCGTCTCGGGCCATTTGAACCTGCAAAGAGCGGTCGCGTGCGGTGCTTTCTCGGTGCTTTCTCGGTGCTTTTTCGGTGCGTTTTTGGCTCATTTTGTACCGTGCATGCGGATTCTGCACGGTCGGAATCGGGGGGGACTGCAAAGTCGGCAGGTGCTCGGGGGCCTGACCGTAAGGACTCGGGGGCCTGCTCTCGCGGACGTGGAGGCCCGACGGCCAGGACTCAGCTTCGGATTGACACCCCCTGCTCCGTCTGATACAAAAAGCTCAGCATGTTTAATGGCCTCTGCAACCCTGAATGGCTCAGCCTGCGAGGGCTGAAGGAATGTCTTGTTATGTCAAGTCTGACTGTTCCCCATAAGTCTGCGTCCCTCTTGGCCCTGGAAGAAAAGGTGCTGACCTACCTGTCCCAGATGGGTTTGGTGGTCATGCACTCCGATGACGATATCTACCTCTTTAAGTATGGCTCTACCGTGGTCATGGTGAGCCTCTTTGAAGAAGAAAACGACACCTATGTGCGGTTCGCCTCCACTCTGCTCAAAGACTTCGAGATGAGCATCGAGCTGATGACCCGTTTGCTTCGCCTCAACAATGAAGTATTGTTTGGGGCTTTCCTGCTCTTTGAAGACAATACCATCAGCTTTGCTGCCACCCTCCTGGGGGAGCACTTGGACTTCGAGGAGCTGGCCAAGACGTTGCGTTATGTCGCCCGCATCTCCGACGACTATGATGACTCCCTCCAGAAGATCGCCGGGGGCAAAAAAGCCATCGACATCCTCAGCGAAGAGGACGAAGCCTTCTGAGGTCTGGTGCGAGCGGTTGGATGTACTCTTGCTGCACATCGAGGTCAGGGGGAAGTAGGCCCGTGATGGCCAAGACGTCGGGGTGAATCGGATAGGAACGTGTCCTCAAACGGTGGACGTATCGCTCCATGATCTCCGACACGGTGACCCCCTGGTGTTTCGCCATCTCGAGGATGAAGCGGGCGTCATCTTCAGGCAGCTCGATGGTCACTGGAACCACTTGCATGGCTTCGCCCTCCTCGTGATTCGACATCGTTCTTGCATAAGGTGATTTTATCTCCGAGCGCCTTTTCTGTCAACTGGCTACAGATATCGGCTTCATGCGTGTTGGCTCAAGGGCGCATGGTATGCCTCAGCCCAGCCCTCTCCCGCAAGCGGGCGAGGGAGCTGTATCGCAGAAGGAACGTGGTGGAGCGTTGCTGCGGCTGGTTGAAGGAAAATCGTCGTGTGGCAACCCGATATGACACGTACTTGACTCACGATTGTGCGATGGTTCAGTTGGCCATCCTCAAGAGATACCGAGCGGCGCTGTCCCAGTAGTTTTGTTTAGAGAAACAGAACCTAAGTTTCAGCGTAAGCGGGCCATTTCCTTCAGGCACGCACCGACCGGAATATCCATTTGTTGGTCCCGCCACGAGAACATTTTCGAGCCGACGGCCCCTCACTCCTCCGGGATCATCCCACCTCGGTTTGTTTGTAGCCGGGTCGTATCTCGCTGCTCATGATTCCACCTCCGTTTCCAGGTCACGGGAGAGTTCCGCCTCGAGGCTCTCAATACTCGGAAGGACTGAAGCAAGCTCTGCAGGGAGGGCTCGAGTGAAGTCGTAGTCTGCGATCCCGATGGGCTTTCGAATGTCCCGCAGGGCGTATTCCGCCAGAATGCGGTCTTTGGTTTGACAGAGGATGAGGCCGAGCGTGGGTGCATCTTGCGGATGGCGGAGCTTGTCATCAACGACGGAGCAGTAGAAGTTCATTTTACCAGCGTACTCTGGCCTAAAACCGCCCTTTTTGAGATCCACGACTACAAAACAGCGGAGCTGTAGGTGATAGAACAGAAGATCAAGGTAGAAATCATGATCACTCACCGTGAGCCGGTACTGCCGCCCGACAAAGGCGAACCCCTGGCCCAGCTCGAGGAGAAATTACTGGATGTGCGAGAGTAGACCCGTTTCCAGCTCACGCTCGTGGAATGGCTCTTCCAGGGTGAGGAAATCGAAGAGGTAGGGATCCCTCAGCAGCCCCTGGGCCAGACTGGCGTGGGCGAGCGGAAGGGTGGCCCCGAAATTGGAAACGGCGGCTCCCTGCCGTTCGTGTGCGCGATTTTTGATTTGAACGATTAAGGTGTCGCGGCTCCAGCCCTGGTCCAGAACCTGGCGGGCATACCACACTCGGGTGGGGATGTCCTTGATTTTTTGCATCAACACGACATTATGCGCCCAGCTCATGGACAGAAGTGCCTGTTGAAGGGTGGGGAGGGACATGCCGTGCGGTCCTTCGAGCCTGCCTTCAGGTAATTGTGCAACGGACCGTTGCGAAATTGGGCCTGTGGAACTTTCATTTTTGAATTCAAGTTCTTGTCGAGCAGGACTCCCAAAAACATTCGCATAGTTCTGGAAGAACTGCACCGTCAGGTTCAGGTTTCGCTCCGAAAATCCTTTCACTTCCGGTAGCTCATTCCTCAAATCCGTTGCCAGCCGTGGGATTGTATTGGTTCAGCGAAAAGTGGAGTCGGCTCACCCCAAACAACCACGGCCAGGACGTCCACCGAAGCGGGCGTCGGCGCTGTTGAGTAGAAGAAGAAGAAGAGAGGCCACACCGCAGGGGGTGGCCTTTTTGCATCGGAGCGGAAGCAGGGCTCTGGTGAAGCAGGGCTTTCGGGGGGAGCTGGGTCCGCCCAGGCTTACGTCGGAGCCGGTCTCGGAGCCCTCAGCGGCGTCGCCGATGGCTCGGGGGCACAAACCGCGTCTGCATCGCCTGCACCCGCTTCACCGGAAGCTCCTCCAGATAGAGCTGATACCAGATATCACCCATCAGCTTCATGTCCAGCGGCTTCTTGTTCTGCTGGCTGAGCAGCAGGGTCTTGAGGGTCTGATCACTCGGGCAGGCTTTGGTGCCTTGATCGAGCACCTCCAGGCACTTGTCGATCTTTCCGTTCTCTTTCATGAACCAACCATACACCGCCCAGACCAGCGGCGTATCCTTGTTGTGTTTGGCCGCACGCGCGAGGGTCTCCTCCAGCTTGGGCAGCTCCTTCTTACGATGATAACAGGCGGCGAGCATCAACAACGCCAAGTAGTTCTTCGAGAAGGTCTTCTGAAGATACGGGAAGGCCAAGTCATACTTCTTGCCCAGATAGTGGATATAGCCAATCTGCCCGCTGAGCTGGCTCTCAAAAAGAAACATCCACTTGCCATGCACCAGACCGTCCTCGAGCACCTTGACCGCCTCGGCCATCGCATGGTCTCGCTGCTGCTCCAAGAGAAGCTGCGGCACTTGCCCCACCTTCGACTGAAGGTCTTGCAGAGACTCCAGCTTCTTCATAGACTGAGCGGAGATCTCTTGCAGCAGGTCGAAATACTTCCGTGCAAACAAGAAGAAGATGCCCAGCGCCACCAGCAGGCCCAACATAAAGCCCGCCAACACGCTGTAAAAATAACCCACGATCAGCCAGACCACCAGTCCAGCCGCCACCGAAACCAGAAGAGAGTACATGCTCGGCCTCCAACCCAATTCAAAGGAGCAAGGGGCATATAGTATGGAGGGAAGCATCGTGGTGTCAATGCGCATCCTCATGGGCGTTCATGGACTGCCCCCACAATCGGTAGGCGGGGCGGAGCTCTATGCCCTCCAGCTTGCCGAAGCCCTCGCCGACACCCACCATGTGTTGCTCTTTGCACCTCTGTTAGACGCGGCGCTTCCCGAAGGCAGCCAACACGAAACACGCCACCCAGGCGCACGGGGAGGCTCCCTGCGCATCGTACAGCGGCGGCTCCCTCGAGCCCGCTCCTTTCGGGAGACCTGGGCCTCTCCCGCTGCCGAGCAGTGGCTCAAGGCCCTCATCGTTCAACATCAGCCCGAGCTGCTGCATCTGCATCACCTGACCTGGCTCTCGATGCGCTTGCCAGAGCTGGCCCAACAAGCAGGAATTCCCACCCTCTTGACCCTGCACGACTATTGGCTGCACTGCGCACGCGGACAACGCCTGACGATTCACGATGCCCGCTGTGACGGCCCCTCCCTCGAAGGCTGCACCACCTGCTTAGAAGATCAGCTCCTGCTCGAGCATCGGCTGGGTGAGGGCTTGAGAACCTTAAAAGCCCACCTGCCCGCTGAGTGGGCACAGCGGCTGGCCTCGACGACCTGGGCACTGCCATCCTCATCGGACCTGAAGGAACTTGAGCCTGGAAGGAAATTTCTCCCCTGGCTCCGCGCTCGCCTGCGTACCCGCGCGCGTCCGCACCTGGAGGCACGCGCACACGAGGCTCAACGATGTCTGGCCCACTGTGTACTGGTGCTCAGCCCCTCCCAACATCTGGGACAATTTTTTGTCTCTCAGGGGCTCGATCCAGCTCGGCTGAGGATCTTACCACCGAGTCCACCTCCAGCTCGGCCTCGAGTGCAGTGGCCTGCCGCTGCTCCGCCGCTCCGCTTGGCGTTTGTGGGCTCGGTGATCCCCGCAAAAGGGCTGCATGTGGTGCTCGAAGCCTTACGCTCCTTGCCGCCCGAAGGGTTTGTGCTCGACGTGGTGGGCCCCAGCCCGGAGGTGCATCGCGCACCGGGTTATGCGGCAAGTTGCCGTCGGCTGGCAGAAGGGCTCCATGTGACGTGGTGGGGGGCTCAGCCTCACGAGCACGTACAAGCACTGCTCGAGCAGGTGCATGGGCTGGTCTTTCCCTCGATCTGGGAAGAGAACGCGCCCCTGGTGCTGGCCGAAGCGCGCGCGCGCGGGCTGTGGATCGTGGCATCGGCGCTCAGCGGAGCCCACGAGCGCCTGCGGGCGTATCCGCATGTCGAGTGGAGAACAGCGGGTGATGTGGCGGGCTGGCGCGACGCATTACAAGCAGGACTGAAGCACTTGCCCAGCGGTCTCTTTCAGCCACCGGTGCCGGAAGAGGCGGCACAGGAATCACCCACACATCCCGACCTGCTTCCACATCTCCTGCTCTATCAAGAGGCATTAAAATTTGGTTCCGTTGCACTCGAAAAGAAGGTTCAGCAGCCGACCTGAGCTGTGATATTGTGATGCCTCACGGACGGTCTTAAGCTCTGTCGGCCTTTCTAGTGGAAGCGACTCGCCCCCTGCTGGATTCTCAGACAAATTCGGCGTGCTTCTGGGAAGCTACCTCAAACTGACGTTGTGCGGAGTCTCTATGGATGTGCCTAAGATCTTTGGGCGATATCAGCCAATCAATGTACTGGGAACGGGCGGTGGCAGCCGAGTCATGCTCGTCAAGGATCTGCTCAACGGAGAAACCCGCGCCCTCAAGGTGCTGCTCGACGAAGCAGGCGCAGAAGGGTTTGTCCGCGAGTATGAGCTACTGGCCAGCCTCGACCATCCGCAGGTGGTGAAGGTCTTTGATTTTGGACAAGACGCCTCCGGCCTGCGCTACTTTACGATGGAGTATCTCCAGGGACGACCACTCTCCCGTGTGGTGCAAGAAGAACCCGAGCCCCTCCTGGTGCTCCAGATTGCACAGCAGCTCCTGGAAGTGCTCGCCGCCCTCCACGCTCGAGGCATTTTACACGCCGACCTCAAGCCCCTGAACATCTACCTCGAAGGAGATGAAGGCCACGAGCAAGTCAAGCTGCTCGATTTTGGCCTGGCCGCCGTGCGACGCGACAAAGGCAGCGGCAATCGACGCGGCACCCTCAGCTACATGGCCCCGGAGTGGTTCCAAAATACCGAGGTGGATTTTCGCTCCGATCTGTACTCCGTGGGCGTGCTGCTCTTTGAGCTGCTGGTGGGAAAACCCCCGTACTCCGAAGAAAGCGCCCAAGCCCTCATCCAGCAGAAGATCTCCAAAGACGCCCCGGATATCACCATCCTTCGGAAAGATATCCCCGCCAGCTTAGCCCGCCTCATCCAGAAGCTGCTGGAGCGCGAGCCAGCCCTGCGCCCGCTCAACGCCGCCGAAGCCCTGCTGGTGCTGACCGAACAACGAGGCGCACGCAGCAACATCATCCACCTCTCGACCCTGCCGCTGATGGGACGTGAGCGGCTGATGGCCGTGTCGCGTGGCGTGCTCGAGACGGTGGTGACCAGCGCCTCCGGCCACTTTCAGCTCTTGGTGGGCGATGGAGGCAGCGGCAAGACCCGCATCCTGCGTGAGCTGCGCAACATGGTGCAGCGCGAAGGCCACAAGATCATCGAGACCTCCGCCCACGATGTGGATGGCCGAAGTGCCCTCGAGCAGCTCCTCTATCTGCCCCTGGTGGTGGATCGAGAGCTCAATCGTCAGCTCATCCAGCGTTATGAGAGCTCGCTGGAAGGGTTTATGCGCACCACCACCGGAAGGGCCTCCGCTCCACACCTGCGCATGACCCCCGAGCAGCGCATCAGCTTTGCAGACAGCATCGCCAGCTTTTTGGTGGAAGTGGCCTCTCGACGGCCCCTGGTGGTGTTGATCGACGATCTCCAAGAGATCGATCCGTTTGTGCAGGATCTGGTGGAGCGCATGGGGCAGCGCATCTCCACCGCACCCCTCCTGATGTTCGCCACCGTGGAGCGAGACTTTCTCACCGCACACGAAGGGTTTAACGAGCTCACCAGCCGCTCCGATGTGGATGTGGCAACCCTCGATCCGGTCACGCAAGATGAAATCGGCGAGCTGCTCCATGAGATGTTTGGCCAGCTCCCCAACTCCGCGCTGCTCAGCCGACTGCTCAAGGAGACCACCGGCGGCAATCCCGCCATGCTCAGCGAGTACCTGGAGTCCCTGCTCTTCAGCGAGGTGCTGCGGCTGGAAGGTGGACGCTGGCTGCTCTCCGACACCGGGGCTCAGGAGCTGCTGGCTGGAAGCTCCACCCAAAACCGGACGGAGCTGCTGCTCCAGCGGCGGCTGGCACCCCTCACACCGGTGGAGCGTGGACTGATCGAGGCCGCGGCGGTGCTCGGTCGAGAGCTGAACGAAGACGCCCTGGTGAGGCTGGTTCAAGGGGCGACCTGGGCTCAGGACTGTCTCGAGAGCTTGATCCGCCGAGGGCTGTTGCAGCGGGATGCGGAAGAGCTGGATCGGCTGCGTTTTTGTCAGCCGCGTCTTCAGACCTATCTGCTGGGCCAGATCCCGGTGGAGCAAGTCAGAGCCCTGCATCGACTGGCTGCTCAGCAGCACTTAGCCTCCTGTGGACCGTCGATCCCGGAGCCTTCGGCGCTGGCGGACCACGACCTGCTGGTGCTGGCCCATCATTTTCTGGCGGCGATGGATCTGGAGACCGGGCGTTCGTTTGGAGTGGCTGCCGCAGACCGAGCGGAGCGCATCAACAATACCCCGCTCGCCCTTGAGCTGTACAAGAAGCTGCTGGCCCTCGCGCAGTTTCATGGCCTGCCTTCCCCGCTGGATGTGGAGCTGCGCATCGCCGAGCTGACGATCTTTATGGGACAGCTCGATGTGGGACGGCAGCTCCTGGAGGCATTGCGGGAGCAAAAGCCTCGCCCATCGGAGCCCTGGCTGGCACCTCAGGAGCCTCATCTGCCCTTGCCGGTGAAGCTCGCCATTCAACTGGCCAGTATTTACCGCTTTCAGGCCAAGGGAAAACCTGCCTTTGCCCTCATGCGCTCGGTCATCCATTATATGGATGAGACCGATGATATTGTCACCAAGGCTCATATTCTCGACCAGACCTTACGCTGTGCCATGCTGGACTACGACAAGGAAGTGACCCCGCTGTGGACCGTCAAAGGCTTAGAGCTGATCAAAGATTTTAACCTCCCTCGGCTGATGCCCTTCCGTCTGCGCTTCCTGTGTTATCAGTCTGGTGCGCATCTCAACAAGGGCGAGCTCAACTTGATGGAGCCCTATGTGCGGGAGGCACTGGGGCTCATCGAGTCCAACGCCAAAGACAGCATCCTTCAGCAGTCGCGGGAGTATCTGCAAGCGGTCGAAGACGTCTATCTGATGGCCAACAACCTGGAGCTGCATCGCGAGCGTCCCACCGAAGGTCTGCGTTACTTACACGCGGGTCTCGAGGTGGCCACACGCCTGCATGACCTCCAGATGATGATGAAGTTTTGCATCAACTTGGCGCATCTGCTCTCGCCCCTCGGACAGTGGGCGGAGGCCATCGAGCACTCCGAAGCCGGTCTTGACATCGCCATGCGGCTCAAGGCGGAGCGGATGCAGGTGGTGGCGCTCTCGAACTTGGCCTTTTTGTATAAAGACGTGGGTCAGCTCGAGAAGGCCCTTCGGTTTGCCGAGCACGCCGTGCGGCTGGTCAATAAGCTCGACTATCGTTATTACAAGTCGGCGGCCATCGGCAACCTGGGGGAAGTGCGGGCGCGGATGGGCCAGTCAGCGGAGGCGCTTCATCTCTACGAGCAGTCTCTTCAGCACGCCACGGATGTCTATTTTCCCTCCGAGATGACCGAAGGCCACCGCCGCATCGCCGAGTTATGCCTCGAGGAAGGCAAGCTCACCCGCGCGCGTAAAGAAATCCACGAGGGGCTGGAGCTGGCCCGAAAATACGATGTGAAGACCGAAGAAGCCCGCTTGTTGACCCTCCAGGGGTGGGAAGCGGCGCAGCGGAACTTGACAGACCGGGCGCTCTCCTCCTTCCGCCAAGCGGAGGAGATCCTCAAGGAGTCTAGCTCCGAGTTTGAGCGTGCGCGGCTGAAGTTTCGACAAGGTCAAGCCTTCATTCGCCTGGGTTTCCCCAGCGAAGCCGAGACCTCCTTACGCATGGCCGAGGAGATCTTCCGCCGGTATGGTGCGGTTTTTGAGCTCAAACACACGCGCGAAGCCTTAGCGCGTCTCGGCGGCGAAAACGCGGGTAATGCCCTGGCGTTCCGCAAGCTCCAGCTTCTGCTGGATGTGACCCGTACCATCGGCTCCGAGCTGGATCTCGAGACCCTCTTGGGGCGGCTGCTCGACAAGGCCCTCGAGCTGACTCAAACCGAGCGTGGATATATGATCTTGCTCGACGAGCGAGGAGAGCCCACCTTTTATGCCACCCGGCACATGGCCCGCGATGAGGTCGAAAAGGGGGAGACTGCTCAGTTTTCATCCACCATCATCCGGCGTGTGGCCACGGAAGGGCGAGCACTGGCCATCACCAACATCGACCAGAGCACCGATCTGAGAACCCAGGCCAGCATCGTCGCGCTGGGTCTGCGCTCGATCATCTGCGCGCCCATCAAACGGGGCGAGCGCATGTTGGGGGTGATCTACGTGGACAGCTCCCGGGTCACTGAGAGCTTCTACCATGCTGATATCTCCTTGCTCGAGGCGCTGGCGGATGCGGCGGCCATCTCTCTCGAGAATGCCCGCTTGGTCACCGCGCTGTGGCGTAAGAGTGACTTGATGTCGATCATGGCCCACGAGATCCGCAGTCCCTTGGCGGCGAGCATCAGCTTTACCCATCAGCTTCAGCGCAGCTCCGAAGGACTGACGGAAGATCAACGTGACGGCATCGAGTCGATCCTCGAGCAGGGCTACCGTCTAAACCGGATGATCAACAACATCTTGGAGCTGGCCCGCATGGAGGCCAACCGGGTCGAGTGGTACATGGAAGAAGTCCGGCTGGGAGAGATCTTGGGGACCACCGTTCGAGGGCTGGAGCCCCTGGCGCGCGAAAAGAACGTGCGCATCTCGCTGGTGCCGGTTCCCGAGGAGGCGCAGTGTCTTGCAAACCCCGACCGGCTGATTCAGGTCTGTACGAACTTGCTCAGCAACGCCTTAAAGTTCACCCCCGACCGTGGAGAGGTTCAGCTCTCGGTGGAGGTGCTGGAGCTGGCGCGTCCGCTGATCACCCGAGGAGGTCGAGCCACCGCCGGAGAGAGCTGGGGCATCAGCAATGTGCCTGCTCAGCGCAAGCTCTCGGAGAACAGGTGGCTGATGGTGCGGTTTGCGGACACGGGTCCGGGCATCCCGGTGGAGGATCTGGAGCGCATCTTCGGCCAGTTTAACCAGAGTGGAACTGCCCACATGCGAGGACAGGGCACGGGGCTGGGCTTAACCATCGCTCGAGAGATTGTGGCGCAACACGGCGGGCGTCTATGGGCCGAAAACGCTCCTTCGGGTGGCGCGATGTTTGTGTTCAGCCTGCCGTTGTTGGTGCCAGGGCCTTAAGGCGCTGCGGAGACGTAGATGTCTCTCGGGCGGAGGTATCCGCCAGCCTTCAGAGTCCTCGCCAGCCTGTGGATTTCCCGCCAGCCTGTGGATTTCCCGCCAGCCCGTGGATTTTCCGCCAGTCTTCAGAGTCCCCGCCAGTCTTCAGAGTCCCCGCCTTGACAGCACACATCATCAAAATAACAGATAGAATATATATCTCATGGGATGCACAGAGGTGTGCAGGGTGTACTACACTGCCGGATGTAGTATGAATCGTGGTGAACTCTGTTCAGGAAGGAACGTGAAGCAGCGGAAGACAGACGGGGGATGGAGCGGCGGGGCCGATCAAGACGCCAGGGAGGTGAGAACCGGGCTCATTCTTCGGTGATAAGGCCCGTGGGAGGCTCTTCACCCAGCTCAAAGGCACCTTCAACCATGCCCATCTCAACATCCATGAGCGAGCCTTCTTCGCCTTGAGCGGTGACCACGAGCATGGCCTCCATCGAAGCGGTGTCGATGGAGTTGGCTGCAAAGCGGATATCGTTGAGGCTGAACAGGACACCTTCGCCACTGAGGGCGGCGTTGGCGTTGAGGAAAGCTCCGGGCTCTTCGCTGCGTACCAGCTCTGCAGCCGAACCATCGGCGCTCATCCCGGTGATCAAGCTGGAGTCCATACGAATGGAGGAGAGCGAGAGGGAGGCGATGCCCACGCCTCCGGAGAATCCGAAGGTCAGGCTCCGAATGCCCACGCCTCGGCTGAAGCCGATGGTGGCCAAGCCTACACCACCGCTATAGGTGATGACGGTGCCGCTGCTCGACATGCCATATCCGAAGGCCAGGGGGCCTCCGAAGGAGATGGTGAGGGCCTGAGAGGGCAGGCTCATGTCTTCCAAGCCCGGGATAAAGTCGGGGGTGAAGGTGATGCCAATGCCGGGGGTGCCGAAGGTGGGGCCAAGGGCCTTCACCGAGAAGCTCCGCGCCAGCCGGGAGGCGTTGAAGAGGGTGTGCAGCGAGGTATCGGAAGGCAATACCTCAAAGGCGATCAGGCTCTCTTCGGTCTGACCGGAGTCGAGAGCCCCCTGAAGCAGCGCCGAGAGGCCCCGCGACAGATAATAGGACTCCTTGGGCTTCACCCGACGGCCTGTGGCGGGATCGATGATGGTATAGATCTCCAGGGCGAAGATCGAACCATCGGCGTCGTCGGCCACCCAGGGAGAGCTGACGGTGAGGTATCCCTGGCTATTGGTGACGGCGGTGACGTAGGCGCTGGCGGCACCGGTCCAGGTGCCGTAGATGCGTGCATTGGCCACCGGTACGCCGGTCTCACGGGTCACACGAACCCGTGCCACGGCATACTCACTTCCTGCGTACTTGTACATGACCGGCAGGATGTTGACGTAGAGCCCAGGGGTGAGGGTGGGGGTCTGAGCCGCAATGAAGCTAACGGCTGCATTGAGGTTGACCAGTCCTTGCCCATATGTGGTGTCGTAACCTTGCTCTCCCAGGTCGGTGGCGGTCTGGAGCAGGGCGTCGCGGGTCAGCGAGGCCGAGGCACCGGTGGCCATCATCCAGGTGGCGACACCGGAGACCAGTGCCGCAGCCTGAGAAGTCCCCGAGTAGAAGAAGTAAGAGGTCTGAGCGGGAGACTGATAGCGGATGGACTGGGCCAGAATGCCATCGGGCCAGCCGTCCAGGTTGGCGTCATACTGGAGACTGCCACCCGGTGCGACCAAGTCGATGCCCGGACCATAGTTGGAGTAAGAAGCCAGCTCATCCACCACCACACCGCCGGACATACGCTTCATGCGGGTGGCCCCCACCGACAAGACCTCACGGAAGGCGGCGGGATAGGGTACTCCTTCGGTTCCGGCATTTCCGGTAGAGGCGACCATCAAGATGCCGGCTTCGCTGGCCCGAGAGATCGCCTCTTGGAGCAGTCCGCTGGGGGTATACCCCTTGGGGAAGGCCAGGCTCATGTTGACGACCTTCGCGCCTTTGGAGACGGCCCAGTTGAGGCCCTGCGCGAGGTCGAACTCGTTGCCCTTGTTGTTGGCGTCGAGCACTTTCACCGGCATGAGCGAGGCGCCAGGGGTGACGCCGTTGATGGAGCCCATGCCCAGGATGGTGGTGGCAACGTGAGTGCCATGCTGATGATCGTCGTTGGCGTGGGAGTCCTCATTGACAAAGTCGTAAGGGTTGACGACCGGAACGCCTGTCAGGCTGGAAGCCTTGACATAAGCGCCGTAGGACTCATACGCCACACCGGTATCCAGCACGGCTACCGTCACGGGTGTGGGATCGTCGCTTTGGTTGGCGCAGGTGGTGGCATGATTAAACCGGCTGAGGTGCCACTGGTAGCCGTAGTAGGAACCCGCCGTGTTGCACTTGTTGGCCGCGCCGCTCATCACGACGTTGGGACGTGCCATGCTCACCCCTTCGGTCTGAGCCAGCCGCTGCTGGGCGGTCAGAATCGAGACGTCGGGGTTGAGCTTGAGCCGCACGTAGGCACCTTGCTCCTCCAGCACTCGCGCGCCGAGCTGAGCCAAGAGCTGCTTTCGCCCGGCATCGCTGAGGGCAGGGGAGAACCGAACCACCAGCTCATGGGCCATGACTTCCAGCGTCTGGCCTCCCCATTGTACGTGCTCGGTCTGGTGCATGCCTGCGTCGGGCGGCAGGTCTCCGCCGAGCGGCTGGTTGTCCGTCTCTGCCGAGAGCGCCAGACCCGCTTCAAGGGCGCGAGGGGCGGCGCTGGAGAGGGCCCCGGATTCGGGCTGGCCCGGCTCCGTTAACCCTGGCTCCTGGAGCTTCACACTCCCGGACAGGACGTAGAGACCAAGCGCAAGGACACTCAGTCCTCCACCCCATACCGCCCGTCGCTTAGTCTTTTCACGCATTTCCGTCTTCATGGATGATCTCTCCTTAAATCGACTCCGGTTGTTGAGCGGGCGTATCGCACCGCTTACATCTCACCGGCCCCTCCTCCACAAGCGTCTTTGGAAATCGATGACGACTTGATACCGGCAGGCAGCTCGTCCTCGTCATTTCCGCTCTCATTTTAACGCAGAGAAACTACAATGCCAGCGAAATCTGAAGGGGGACTCTCATTTTTCTTCTCATTACAATGATTCTTCCCTCCCAATAGTCCTTTAGTTATAACAGACTAAACTTCCGAATACAGACTCCTAAGAAGGTGCAAGGATTTCCTAAATCCAGAAATTTTACCGTAAAACTAGAAAATTATAATATTTTTGCAAAACGTTAGCCCGTGTCGTTTGCAGGTTCTGTCTCAAATAGGACTGTACTTTACCTACTCTACTGGAATACCTCTTGGCTGTCTGCGTTCTCCTTTTCTCAGTTGCTCCACTGCTCGTCTCTTTTTATGCTCCCCGATCATTTTGTCTCGCCTCCGAGCACGCCTTTTGAAGTGAGAGCGGACGCACGCGAGCTGTCGCTTCCTCACATCGTCATTCCATAATCCTGTAGAACACAAAAGTTGACAGATTGTCTGAGTGTCTGATGATGGAACGCTGCTCTCGTGGGGCGGTCACATGGGTGGGCGGTCAGGCATCCATGACGTTCAACCCCTTCCGAAGTGGCTCCCCCCGTTCCAGAACCCGCCCCCCCTCCAACCTCCCGTTCCAGAACCCGCCCCCCGTCCAGCCCCCCTCCAACCTCCCGTTCCAGTACCCGCCCCCCGTCCAGCCCCAGTACCCGCCGCAGTGCCCGCCCCAGTGCCCGCCCCCCCAATTTCGGTGTGGATACTAACTGAATGTGTAGCTTTCTTTTTTGAGGTTTGGGCGGTGGGCGAGCTCGGTATGTGGTTCTCTCCCACAAGTGGCTGGGGTGGGGGCGTGCAGAGGTGGCTAAAAATCCGAGCGCGCGCAGGCGAGGACTACACAATTGACGTGGGCAGGGCAGGGCAGGGCAGGCTCAGCTCAGAGACGACCGTAATCCTTCAGCTTTCGATACAGGGTCCGTGGAGAAATACCCAAGATCTGCGAAGCCTTGCCTTGATGACCATCCAAATAGTCCAGCACGGAGAGAATATGCTTCCGCTCCATCTCTTCCATGGTGATCATCAAAGGGCTGCTGGATGCATGCTCGTGGGAAAGCTCTTCGGGGGCACTGGCAGGGGCCGAAGACTGAACCGGCTCGGCAGGCACCAAGCCCGCAATCTCAAGCGGCAGATGTTTGAGCCCAATCGGCTCTCCCTGGGCCATGATCAGGGCTTTTTCAAGCACATGGAAGAGCTCGCGGATATTGCCCGGCCACGGTGCTTTGGTCAGACAGTCCAGGGCTTCAGGGGTCATCTGAGCCGTAATCCCCCGCCGAGAAGCCAGAAAATGCTCCACCAAAAATGGAATGTCTTCTCGACGCTCACGCAGGGGCGGAATCCGAATGTCAAACCCTTGCAGCCGGTAATAGAGATCCGCCCGGAAACGCCCTTCGTTCACCTCTTTGAGCAGGTCGCGGTTGGTCGCCGAGACAATCCGCACATCCACTTTGACCGGCTTAGAGCCTCCCACCCGGAAAAACGTCCCGGTCTCTGCCACACGCAAGAGCTTGGACTGAAATCCTAAGTCCATCTCACCGATCTCGTCGAGGAAGATCGTCCCCCCTTCGGCCATCTCAAAATAACCGGGACGGCGCTTGGTGGCACCGGTAAAAGCCCCCACTTCATGGCCAAAAAATTCTGACTCCATCAGATTTTCAGGGATGGCAGCACAGTTGATGGCCACAAACGGACTCTTCTGCCGCAAGCTGATGCGATGAATATAGTTGGCCATGACCTCTTTTCCAGAGCCGGTCTCTCCCAAGAGCAAGATCGGAGTCTCGGTGGGAGCCACCATCTGGGCCAAGGTCAGGGCCTTCTGATACGCAGGGCTCTTGCCCACCGGGGTCACAGAGGGCGCTTTGTCGGCCAGCAAAAACTGAAGCCGCACCACTTCACGCACGAGCTGGCGCTTCTGCGCCGCATGCCGCAAGCGCATGTCCACCAAATCCGGATCGGCAGGCTTCACAAGATAATCGTAAGCGCCCAAACGAAGGGCTTGCACCGCCTTCTCAAAGACCGCTTCGCCCGTATGGATGATCACCTGAGGCGGTGAGAGCTGGCTGGAAAGCAGCTTCAAGAAGGCCAAACCATCCATGCCGGGCAAACCCAAATCCAGCAGGATCACATCAAACTCTTCTTCTTGAGCAAGCTCTTGAGCCCGCTCAGCACTGCTGGCGGTAGAGACCTGAAAATTCCGACCAGTCAGTTCCTTCTGAAGTGCTTTTCGAATCCCGGGATCGTCTTCGACGATCAGGACCGGGATGGGGCGCTCAAGTCTCGGCAATCCATTCATGGGTGTCCTGTTGCCCTTCTCAGTGAACCATCAGCGTGGAAAACGAAGCGAACAAATCAGCCCTGTGGCGTCTCGTCCCAGCTCCAGCCGACCACCGTGTTCTTTCATGACCGCTTTCGCAACAATCCAGGCAAAAGGGGCGTCGCCTTGAGCCGGTTGAACCAGAGGATCCAGCACGGTGGGCACTTCTCCCGGACCACTGGCATCTCGTAGCTCGATCTCAAGCTGGCTCTCGCTGGCGTGTAAGCGGACGAGCACCTGCTTCATCCCAGAAGCGGCTGCACTGCGCTCCAAAAGCGCCAACAAAATGCCCCTCAACATGGTCTCGAGCGGCACGCGCGCTCCCTGAACTTCCCAAGGCTCCGCAGCTCCGGTCAGGTTCAACGAGACCTGCTGTTTGGCAAACTGCGGCTGGAGCGCTTCCGCCGACGCACTCACCAAGGCTTGAAGGTCCAGCTTCTGTCGAGACAGCCGCGCACCCCGAGCATACCCCACCAAACCTCGCGTCAAGGCCGAGCACCGAGTGAGCTCCGAAGAGATGGCGCTCAACATGCGTTTTTCGGCACCTTCCTGCGTTGGCAACTGACGGCCCAACAGGTAGGTAAAGCCAATGGCGCCGGTGAGCAAGTTGTTGATCTCGTGAGCCACCCCCGACATCAACAGCCCAAGCTGCGCCAGCCGCTCGAGGTCTCGAATATAAGCATCCCGGTGGGCGAGGGCTTCTCGCAGCCGCTCCACCTCCACGCTCAGGTCTGAGTGGTCCCTCAGCTCCGTCTTTTGCACCGCGCTTCCTCTCCTGGTCGTCTCCAGGCTCAGACGCCTTCACAGGCTTGAGGTGAACCTGCCTTCAAGGTTCACATCGCACCTCCGTCGTCCTTGTCCCAGTCAACCGTCAAGACGTTCGACTCGTACCTTAGCACACTTTCCCGCAGCGTGCGAGTGCAGATCACGCCCCCCAGCCGGTTGGCGGTCCTCCCCAGACTTTAAGCTGCACATTCTGTCAAAGGACTGACCATTCGTAAAACTTCTGTGCAGCTCGGTAAGGATTTTCTATCATCCCACACATACGTTATAATACCGCATATGAAAAACATAAATCTCGTAGGACAAGATATGCTCACACCTGATTCCCTCTTCTCGGGATGGTATCTGGTCTCGTTATTACTTCATGTGGCAGGGGTCGGCATGCTGATGCTCATCCCTCCCTCGCCGCAGTCCCTACACACCCCCCTGCCGGTTATGCAGGTGACGGTGGAGAACCTCCCAGACCTCCCCCCCGAAGGATCTCCCACCCCCGCACCTCCTCCCGCTGAGTCCAATGGCACCCCCGAGCCAAACTCAGAGCCAAACTCAGAGCCCACCGAGGAGCTCCTCTCTCCCACCCCCAACCCTCAGCAGCATACGGGGGACCATACCTCCGTTCAACCGCCGCCACAGGATGTCACACCTCCCCCCAATGCCGCCCTCAGCAATGCCAACAGCATCGCCGGAGGTGTCATTCAAACCCGAGTCCAGCCTGAGCCCGGCAACAGCGCACAGGTGGCGCCCGGCACCCGGCTCAACGTCGGCATCATCCTGCCCACGCTCCAGCAAGGAGGCGCTGATGCTTCGTCCGAGCTCCAGGGCCCGCTCGAGCAAAAAGGAGAAAAGGACGGCGCTTCCGCAGGTGCCAATACCCAGCACGAGGAGGAAACCGGCGGCGTCGGTGCTCAGCATGTCACCCCGTCCGATCAAGCAAGGCTCCTCGCCCGCGCTGGGCAAAAGAAGGCCCCCCTCGAGCTCTATGAGGTCTTCGATTCCGCCCCCCCCCAAACACCCGCGCCCACAGCACCCCATGCCGTGACCACGCCTCCCACTTCCGCCGAGACAGCTCCCACAAAAGAAGCAGAGCGCCCGCCGGTGGAGCAGGCGGCTGCTCTCGCCGAAAAAGCCCCCACCACCGGGCCCGAACAAAAAGGGGCGGAGACCTCCCCCAAAGCCCCCACCGCTCCAAAACCCAGCACGGGAGACGCGGAGGGCTCCGCTGCCAAAGGTTTCGGGCAGAAGGACGCCCAACAGCTCACCCCCTCGGATCAGGTGGACGGTACAGACGCCCAGGCTCAAGCTGAAAAACACACCCTCACCGGTGCCGACTTGGAAGGGAAAGACGCCAAAACCCAAAAAGGTGAAGACCAGGGCGAAGCTCAGGCACGCGACGCGCAGGTGAAGGCGGAAGAAGTCTCCACCTCCATTCTCACCCCCTCGGAGGATGAACCTGCCCCCGATGACCTCCCTTATGCCACCCAACAGGCCGATGCCGAGAAAAAAGGTGAGCAGCACGAGCAGGCGGGTGGCAACACGGCCCAAGAAGCCGTGTCTCAGAAAACAACCGACGAAGCGCCGATCCGCGTGGCAACGCACAGCAGAACCGAGCGCTCCGATGCCGGACAGGGCCAGACACCACGTTTAGGAGAGGAAACCCTGGCCGCCGTCACCACCGGAACGGGTCTCCCCGAGCGCGCAGAACCAGCACGCCAAACGCCACCCGCCCCCCCCGGCTCCGGCGGTATTGGTACGAGTGGCTCCGACAGTACCACCAATAGGTCGGCAGACACCGTTGCCAGCATCCCACAAGGTGACAAAGGAAAAGGCTCCGAGAAGGGGAATAACCCAGAGAATGAAGGCAAGCCTGGAAACCCCAAAGATCCCCCCATCAATCCCATGGAGCCAGGCAAGGAGGGGATCGATGAGGGTGGCCAGCGTCTGCGGGATATCTTCGGACGCGGACGCCGCGAGCCGCCCACGTTCGTCGGAATAGCCACAAAGCAGATCGTTGAGGATCTTGCTCCGATTTCGTCCAGGACGGATCCTTTGTGGGAACACCATAACAAGGTACAATATAAGCTCGATCTTGAGTTTGCAAAACCCGAGTACGGCCCCCACAAAACCCTCGGACGGCGTGGGAACATCACCTACGTTCTCGTTCAAGAGAAAAATGGACGGATCAGCGCCCTCTACATCGAAGATGGTGCCGATTTGACCGAACTAGAGGCGCTCACCCGCCAAGTGCTGAAGAATGCCCTCCCCCTGCCCAAGCTGGACCCCAAGTACGAAAAAGAGCGCGTCGTTTTGAGGGTCACGTTTAAATTCAAATGAGCCGAAAGCACAAACATGTGCAAGTGCTTGTCGTTTTGACACCGTCCGACATACTATTATGAAATGAAAAGCCGTCGAGAGGTCTCGTTTCACCCACAGGAGCAGATGTGAGAGCAAGGGCCAGCTCAGCCGTCGAATCAACACTGCTGGTTTCCGGGGCACTACACGCCCTGGCCGTAGGGTTGCTGCTGCGCTGGAATCCGGCGGCTCCGCCCATGCCCGAGCTGCCCGCTCCCCAAGCCCTCCAGGTCTATGCGGTGCCCGAAGAGCAGCTCGTCCCGTCAGAGCGACTCCCGCCCGTGAAGCTGCTCAGCTCACCCGTGAATACCGTGACCTCCCTCTCGAACGAAGCACTGGCCGCATTGCCCCGTGATCCTGTTCCGCTGGAGAATACCACCCCCTCCCCCCAAGCCGTCACCGACTTTCGAGGCCAGATCGTAGAGCTCGCCCCCTCAGACCAGCCTCAGCCTGCTCCCGAGAAGGCGGATTATCTCAGCGCCAGCAACCTCCGAGTGGAAGAAGAGCAGGCCAGCCGACGTTATCAGGTCAACCCGGAGGTGGTGGCGCCCACCCTCTCCGAGAAGAGCGCCATGAACACCGGTCAAGCCGGAGATGCCCACGCCCTCCAGAAAGGAGAGGTCGGCAAAATACGCGGGGATTCACCTCTGCCCAGCCCCCAGCAGGTGGCGTCGTTGCCCCCTTCGCCTCTACGCGCGCCCGCAGGAGAGAACGGCGGCCCAGAGCCGCTGCCCACCCCCTCCGATGTCGCACGAGCACCTGAAAAACCGCTGGTCGAACAAAAACGGCTGGACGCCAGTACAGAGTCCGATCTGCTGGCTAAACCGGTGGCAGAGAAGATGCCTTCGCCGAGCCCAACGGTGCCCGTCCCCACCCGCACCCTCACCACGCCCCTGCTGGCGAAGCTCTCGGCACCCCTTCAGCCTCCGCTGACCCCGACCCCCGTGCCTCGGGCCACCCCCGAAAAGACACCGAGCAACCCGTCGAGCAACCCGTCGAGCAACCCGTCGAGCAACAGACAGGTGTCGCAAGTGGCCAGTGTTTCCGCCTTCACCCGCGCAGGCACCGGAGAAGGTGGCGGCGATGGTGGCTCCGCCGAGCTCACCTTCCGGCAAGGCGAGCGCCGAGGAGCTCCCAGCAACGACCGTCTCCAAGAGAAAAAAGGAGATGCCACCCTGCTCAACGCTCGAGAGTTTAAGTATTACGGGTATATGCAGTTGATTCGACGGCAGGTAAACTTCTACTGGAGCCAAGCCTTAGACAATATCAGCGGGGTCGAGGAGCCCCTCAAACGCAGCGAATACACCACGGTGGTCAACCTCACGTTAGATGCGAAGGGCAATCTCAAAGAGCTCTCGATGGTCCGCACCTGTGGGGTGAAGCGGTTTGATGAAGCCACCTTGTTGGCCTTTCGTGCCGCCGCACCGTTTCCACCTCCGCCCGAAGGACTGGTGGGCAGCAACGGCGAAGCCAATATGCCCGAGTTCAGCTTCACCGTGACGCTGGGTCAGCCTGCACCGCGTTATTCGGGGATCGATCCTCGAGCGCATGTGCTCTTTCCAGGCATCGCGCGGCCTTAACATCCCTCGCAGCGCCGAGCTCTCATGCTGACCGCATTGCCCGGCCATCATGCTCCGCACAGCGTCCCACCGGATTGAAGCGTATCTCTCACACCAGCTTATAGGGCAGGGTATCGGCAGGATCGTAAGGCTGAGTGGCCACGGCCAGCAGCATCAGCGGTCCAGCGCCTTCGGCGATGATGGCATGCGCCACACCCGGCGGCACCTCCACCGTCACCGGCTCCTCGCTGCGGAGGGTCAAGGCACAACGTGCGCCCGAGTGCAGCTCCAGCAGCTCCAGCCGCGCTTGGCCTTCGAGCACCGTAAACAGCTCCGTGGCGAGCCGGTGATAATGCTGACCGCGCACCTGTCCGGGCAACGAGTAGACCACATAAACTTCTCGTGCTTCATGCCCTTCTTGTCCGGTGAAGGGCTTCAGGAGCCAGCCGCGTGCATCGTGTGCAGGCATACGGTTGAACACGCGGATCCGCTCCCGGAGGCTCATAGGAGGGACTCCACCTTCGGCTCTGGGTGCAGCGAGCTTTTTCCGCCGGTGGCAAGGGTGGCCTGATCTCCTTCCATGTGGACAAAATAGGACTCGGCAGCCTGCTCGAGCACCTTCCGGCTGAGGGCAGGCTCGAGCTGCGCAAACTTACACAGGTCTACGATGAGCTGCAAAATGTCTCGCGGATGACAGCCTCTGAAAGCCCGTCCGGTGTGGAGATAATATTTCTGCACCAAATGTTCCAGGGAGGCCGGATCGAATCGCACCCCTTGTTTTTGGCACTCTTTGCGGAAGATGCCCCGAAAGATGCGCTCCGAAGGGTTGGGAATCTCCAGCTTGTAGCGGATGCGTCGCAAAAACGCCTCATCGACCAGCTTGGCTGGGTCCAGGTTGGTCGAGAAGATCACCAGCAGCTCAAAGGGCATCTCAAACTTCTTACCGGTGGTGAGGGTCAAAAAGTCGATGCGCTTCTCCAGCGGCACAATCCAGCGGTTGAGCAGGTCGGTGGGATGCACCTTCTGCCGGCCAAAGTCGTCGATGAGCATCATGCCGCAGCAGGCTTTGACCTGAAAGGGGGCTTCGTAGTAGCGGCTGGTGGTGTTCCAGGTTAAGTCCAGGGCCTCCAGGGTGAGCTCTCCACCCACCACCACATGAGGACGATAACAGAGCACAAAGCGCCGATCAAAAGGCGGGAGGTTGACCAAACTGGGGCTGGCACTCTCGTCTCGACGCAGCGCGGCAGCGGCTAGAGCGGAGGCATCTACTCGGGGTTGAGGCGGTGCCGGATACGGTGGGGGTGGCGTCGGAGCGCCCATCGGTGACGTGGCACTGGCACCTGGTCGCATGCCCGGTCCTGCCACTTGTTTACCCGGAAAGGGGGCCTTCTGCGTCGCTGGATTGGCCGCTGGATTGGCCGCTGGATTGGCGGTGAGGGTCGTCGCCGAACGATTGACCGCCATGTTTTTAAACGCCTGTGGTAAGGAGACCTCCACCGTGGCATTTTCATCCAGCTCGAGCTCTTCGAGGCCCCCCAGGGCTTGGAGCTGTGCCAGGGCTTCGTGGCCTGCCAGGGTTGCCATGTCCAGCTCATCGTCGGTGGGTGTGCGCTCCTTCTCCATGTCTTCATACGGATTGGCCGGGCCCGAGAGCGGCTGCACTTCCCGATGGATCAGCGGATCGTAGACCTTAATAATCTGCGCATCGACCTCCAGGGCGTGAGGCACAAAAATTTCGCCCTTGAGAATGGTGGCGATGCGCTCCGCCACGCTGGTTTTGCCATTTCCCGGCGCTCCATACAAAAACAACGAGCGCACCGAGTTCACCGCAGGGCCCAGGCGTTCCATAAAGCTGGGCTCCAGCACCATGTCGTGAAATGCTGCTTCGAGGTCCGAGCGCGTCACCCGTGGCACCTCTCGCGTCTGGCGTCGGACCAACGAGACAAACACAGGCAGCGGCACCGGAGCTGGACCCACATAAGAGCAGCGCTCCATCGCATCACGGGCGCGGTCTCGGCCCAGCTCGGTCAAGCTGTAGTCGAAGTACGGGCGGCCATATCCTTGCCCACCTTTAAACTCCACCAGCTTGTCGCGGTAGAGATTTCCGATGAGGGTCTCCACCACGCCATTCCAGGGCAGGTGAAGGGCGTCACACAGATCCATTCCCGAGGTGGAGCTGGTGAGAAACAGCCGACGCAACACCAAGTCTTGAAGTAAACCATATGGCAGGCCCGTGTCTTCGATGCGCTGCGGAATAGGCGGGAGAAACTCCAGGAGATCTTGAGCCGCAAGCCGATAACGCTGAGGAGCATTCAGATTCTGCATGTTCAGTCCGGCACCACAGGGAAAATGATAGGACCGCGCACCTGCGCGACGGGAGCATGATAACACAGGCACACAAAAGCGGGGGCGATGGGCGACATAAATCCCCTCACACACGCGCACGCCTGCACGCGGAAGGACCGCCGAACACCTCCCGCTCGGACCTTTGGTTGTTGCCGTTTCCAACGCACTCATTTATCTTGAGCCTGCTGTGATTCAGCTCTTTTCTGAGGCTGCTTTCTCTCGAGATGCAACGAACTGCTGGGAGCGCATGCCCGCTCGCGCGTTGAGGAGCTCCCCTATGTCTGCCATCTATCGTATGCTCACCTCTCATATGCTCATCTATTACATGCTGTTGTGCGTCTTACCGCTGAGCCTGCTGGCCTGTAGTGGAGCCGGTGACGACGATGATGATCCCGTGCCGACCTCTCCCACCCCCAGCGGCACCGACCAAGATCAAGATGGCTTCACCGTAGAAGAGGGCGACTGCGACGACACCAACCAGACCGTCTATCCCGGTGCCGATGAGCTGTGTGACGGGCTCGATAACAACTGCAACGGTGAACAAGATGGCCCCTCGTCGGTGGACGCCGAGACCTACTATCTGGACAGCGATGCCGATGCCTATGGCAATAGTGAGAGCTCGTTGGTCGCCTGTGAAGCGCCCGCAGGTTATACCCCGGTGGGAGGAGACTGCAACGACCGAGACGCCACCATCAACCCCGGTGAAGCCGAGATCTGCGACGGCATCGATAACAACTGCAACGGGGAAAAAGATGGCGCGACCTCCGCCGACGCCGTCACCTACTATTACGACGGCGATAAAGACGGCTTCGGGAATCCCACGCAGTCTCTGAACGGCTGCACCGCTCCTGCCGGATATGTGACCAACGGTGAGGACTGCAACGATGCCAGTGCCCTCATCTCCCCCAATGCCACCGAGGTCTGCGATGGGCTCGACAACGACTGCGATACCCTCGTGGATGATGGCAGTGCCACCGGTGCCTCCACTTGGTACATCGACAAGGACAATGATGGTTACGGAGACAGTGCGGTCTCCGTCAAAGCCTGTGCAGCGCCCAATGGGTATGTCGGGAATAATACGGACTGCAACGACCGCAACGGCAACATCAACCCCGGTGCCACGGAGCTCTCCAACGGGGTGGACGACGACTGCGACGGCAAGATCGATGAAGGAGGGCCCAACGTGGATGATGATGGGGATGGGTACTCCGAAAATCAAGGGGACTGCGACGATAATAATCCGGCCCGCTCTCCGGTGGGCAAAGAAGGCCCCACCTGCGATGGTGTGGACCAAGACTGCGATCTGGTCCCAGATGACGGCCTGCTCTGCAAAGACGATGACGGTGATGGTTATACGGAGCTCACCGGCGACTGCGATGATCTCAACAGTGCCGTCAATCCAGGGGCACTCGACTTTATCTGCGATGGCATCGACACCAACTGCGATGGCACCGACGCCAATGGCTGCTCAGACATAGACAAAGACGGCTTTTCAGTGGATCAAGGAGATTGCAACGACAACGACGGCTCGATCTATCCAGGGGCTCCCGAGAGCTTCGACGGCACAGACGAAGACTGCGACGGCTACACGGACGAAGGCAGCTTCCCCATCAACGCCCTGGTCATCAGCGAGTTTTTGCCCAATCCGACCGGAACGGACAGCTTTGGCGAGTTTTTTGAGCTGTATAACTTCTCGGGACTCTCCATCAACCTGCTGGGCTGGTCGTTTTATGATAACTTCCGCTCCAACGGCCTGCCGGTGCCGGTGATGATCACGCAGCAGCTCGTGGTGCCTCCGGGAGACTATGTCATCTTGGCAAGCTGCGGAGACAGTGCGCTCAACGGTCTGCCCACGCCGGATGTGGTCTACGGTGGGGTCAACTGCACGCAGGTGGACTTTGCACTCGGCAACCAGCCCACCACCACCGCGCCCGAGATGATCGTCTTGCTGGAGCCGCTGGGCAAGGTGATCTCGTCGGTGTCGTGGAGCATCACCTACTCGGAAGGATTTTCGGCGCAGCTCAGGCCCGCGTATTATGGCACCACCGACTCGGCGACCGGGAGCGGGCCCGCGTGGTGTGCTCAGAAGCCGACCACTCCCGGACAGGTGGCGAGCTGTCCTTGATGGATGCCTGCTTTGCAGGAGAGAATGGCGACATGGCCGCGCTCCTCTCTCCTGACCAGCTTTCCGAACCTCGTCTCCTGCCAGACTTAGAAATCCACTCAAACTCAAATTTCGGGGAGGTCTTATACCCATGCGCATATCTTTTACGCCTTCGCGGTGGCTCTGCTGGAGCGTGGGCCTTT